>NZ_JBHTCO010000003.1:0-137877 GCF_042665295.1 Scopulibacillus cellulosilyticus | reverse complement strand
TAGATGATGAGGTTGATAGGTCTGAGGTGGAAGCGTGGTGACACGTGAAGCTGACAGATACTAATCGGTCGAGGACTTAACCAAAATACAACATGTCTTATATTCGCTACTGGTTTTGAAGGTTCAACCTTCTTATACATAGTCTGCTCCTGCACCGACGTTAGAGCAATGAAGTATTGCCTGCTCGTCGCAAACCTGCAGAGAAGCAGATTCAAGTAGTTGGCTTGGCAGCAATGGCGAAGAGGTCACACCCGTTCCCATCCCGAACACGGTCGTTAAGCTCTTCAGCGCCGATGGTAATTGGGGGCTTCCCCCTGTGAGAGTAGGACGCTGCCAGGCGTATTCTGGAGGATTAGCTCAGCTGGGAGAGCATCTGCCTTACAAGCAGGGGGTCGCAGGTTCGAGCCCTGCATCCTCCACCATATAATTTATATCATCGCGGGGTGGAGCAACGAGCGGAACGTCATCGAATAATCTTCGAGTTGTTTCGACGGATACACTTCGAAGCATAAGCTTGCAGAGGAAGAAACAGTTTTACCAAACTTATTCCTTTTACAATAGCAAGAGAACAAAATTTCTATTTTATATCATCGCGGGGTGGAGCAGTTCGGCAGCTCGTCGGGCTCATAACCCGAAGGTCGCAGGTTCAAATCCTGCCCCCGCAACCACTGGTCCCGTGGTGTAGTGGTTAACATGCCTGCCTGTCACGCAGGAGATCGCCGGTTCAAATCCGGTCGGGACCGCCATCATAACATGCCGGCCTAGCTCAATTGGTAGAGCAACTGACTTGTAATCAGTAGGTTGGGGGTTCAAGTCCTCTGGCCGGCATCCTTTTTAGTGAGCCATTAGCTCAGTCGGTAGAGCATCTGACTTTTAATCAGAGGGTCGGAGGTTCGAATCCTCCATGGCTCACCATTTTAGAAATTAGAGGTTGGAAGTAAGACGTTAGAATAAAAGCTTTTGCTTCGATGAGATTCAAAAGAATCCAACTTCAAACATCTAATATCCAACATCCAGAATGCGGGTGTGGCGGAATCGGCAGACGCGCTAGATTTAGGATCTAGTGTCTTACGACGTGGGGGTTCAAGTCCCTTCACCCGCATCATATATATATGCGGAAGTAGTTCAGTGGTAGAACATCACCTTGCCAAGGTGGGGGTCGCGGGTTCGAATCCCGTCTTCCGCTCCATGCGCCCTTAGATCAACTGGATAGATCGTCTGACTACGGATCAGAAGGTTGGGGGTTCGAATCCTCCAGGGCGCGCCATCTTCTAGAAATTAGAGGTTGGAAGTTAGAAGTTGGACTGAAAGTTTAGCTTCGAAGCAATACAAAAATTCTAATCTCGAACATCTAATGTCCAATTTCCAAAACGGGAAGTAGCTCAGCTTGGCAGAGCACTTGGTTTGGGACCAAGGGGTCGCAGGTTCAAATCCTGTCTTCCCGACCATCGATATAACGGGGCCTTAGCTCAGCTGGGAGAGCGCCTGCTTTGCACGCAGGAGGTCAGCGGTTCGATCCCGCTAGGCTCCACTTTTTTGGCGGTGTAGCTCAGCCGGCTAGAGCGTACGGTTCATACCCGTGAGGTCGTGGGTTCGATTCCCTCCGCCGCTATTTTGGACCCTTAGCTCAGTTGGTTAGAGCAGACGGCTCATAACCGTCCGGTCGTAGGTTCGAGTCCTACAGGGTCCACCATTTAGAAATTAGAGGTTGAATACAAAGATTACGAATTTCTATTATACATTTTAACATTCAGAACGCGGAGGAATACCCAAGTCCGGCTGAAGGGATCGGTCTTGAAAACCGACAGGGGCTTAACGGCCCGCGGGGGTTCGAATCCCTCTTCCTCCGCCATAAATTTGGAGGGGTAGCGAAGTGGCTAAACGCGGCGGACTGTAAATCCGCTCCCTCAGGGTTCGGCGGTTCGAATCCGTCCCCCTCCACCATTTAATTCTTTTGGCGGCTGTGGCGAAGTGGTTAACGCATCGGATTGTGGTTCCGACATTCGTGGGTTCGATTCCCATCAGCCGCCCCATAAAATTCTTGGGCTATAGCCAAGCGGTAAGGCAACGGATTTTGGTTCCGTCATGCGCTGGTTCGAATCCAGCTAGCCCAGCCATATGGCGACATAGCCAAGTGGTAAGGCACGGGTCTGCAAAACCCTTATCCCCCGGTTCGAATCCGGGTGTCGCCTCCAGACGCCGGTGTGGCGGAATTGGCAGACGCGCACGACTCAAAATCGTGTTCCTTAGGGAGTGTCGGTTCGACCCCGACCACCGGTACCAGAAGAACTAGAGTTTCATTTAAAAATGCGGGTGTAGTTTAGTGGTAAAACAAGAGCCTTCCAAGCTCTGGTCGTGAGTTCGATTCTCATCACCCGCTCCATTAATTTATGATCGACACACTGCATTGTGAATCATCATAGCGAGATCATATCAGTTATACTTGTTCCCATTAAAAATGGGCCTGTAGCTCAGCCGGTTAGAGCGCACGCCTGATAAGCGTGAGGTCGGTGGTTCGAGTCCACTCAGGCCCACCATATTCCACAGTAGCTCAGTGGTAGAGCAATCGGCTGTTAACCGATCGGTCGCAGGTTCGAATCCTGCCTGTGGAGCCATGGAGAAGTACCCAAGTGGCTGAAGGGGCTCCCCTGCTAAGGGAGTAGATCGTGTAAGCGGTGCGAGGGTTCAAATCCCTCCTTCTCCGCCATTTATATGGCCCGTTGGTCAAGTGGTTAAGACACCGCCCTTTCACGGCGGTAACACGGGTTCGAATCCCGTACGGGTCATTTGTTTTAAATAGTGATTTGCGCTCTTAGCTCAGCTGGATAGAGCAACGGCCTTCTAAGCCGTGGGTCAGAGGTTCGAATCCTCTAGGGCGCGTTAAACAGGACTTTTATAGTCCTGTTTTTTTAATATTTTTAATAACAAGAACCCCCTGCCTTCAGTGTAATTAGCAGGGGGTATTTAGCAAATTAAAAGCAGACGAATAATTATTTCCACCAGCGATCGAACATTGTAGCTGGCAATTGCCGTTTGTGTTCCGTCATTATGTAGCGTTGTTCAATCTTTTCAGCGATATCTTTAGTAACTTCTTTACCTTCCAGATAATTATCTATATCTTCATAACTAATGCCAAGCTCGGTTTCATCGGTTTGACCTGGTTTTTCATCTAAAAGATCAGCAGTCGGCGTTTTTAAATACAGGTTTTCGGGTGCGCCAAGTTCTTTTAATAATGACTTGCCTTGTCTTTTAGTTAAACCGGCCAATGGCAAGATATCTGCGCCGCCGTCACCGTATTTTGTGAAGAAACCTGTAACTGACTCAGCAGCGTGATCTGTACCAATCACAAGTAAGTTATGTTGACCGCCGATAGCGTATTGCGCGATCATTCTCATTCTGGCCTTAACATTGCCCTTATTAAAGTCAGATAACTTTTCTTTCATTGCTTCCGGGTAATAGCTGGCAAAGGCATCAACAGGCGAGGCAATATTAAATGCAACCGATTCGTCTGCTTTTATAAAGGCAAGGGCATTTTGGGCATCGCTTTCATCATGTTGAGTACCATATGGAAGCCGTACGGCGATGAATTTTGCATTGTATCCGTCTTCACGGCACGCTTCTACTGCGAGCTGGGCCAGTCTCCCGGCCAGAGTTGAATCCTGTCCGCCGCTAATTCCAAGAACAAATCCTTTGGCCTTTGCTTTTATTAAATAGTCTTTTAAAAACTGGATCCGTTTCTTGATTTCTTCTTTTGCATCAATGGTCTTTTGAACATTTAAAGCTTTGATAATTTTTTCTTGTAATGACATAAAAAAGTCCTCCTATTGGTATAATGAATGCTGCTTAATATATTCATAGCATGTCTCCGGAAGCAAGTAACGCGGTTCACCGCCTCGTGAGAACTCTTCTCTTATATATGTTGAAGATATTTCCATGGCCAACCCTTTATCGACAAGATGAAACCTTGTCCCATCATCATGATTCCTCAATAAAGGAGAATGAGAAATAGTCTTCAGCATGTCAATACCATCCCGGGCCATCACAATAAACTTGTTGTTTGCAATTAACTCTTCAGCAAATTTCCATTCACCATTAGCGATGTCAACCAATAAATCGGCACCCATGATAAAATAAAGTTCATCTTCCGGAAACTTCTCCTTAAAATGCTCCATTGTATAGTAAGTATAAACTTCCCAAGCATTCCGGTGCATTTCATAGTCATTTGCCTTAAATTTTGGATTGTCGGATATAGCGAGCTTAATCATTTCCCAACGGTGTTCATCAGCTGTATTCATTGTTTTATCCGTTCGGTTGCTAGAGCAAGGTAAGAAGATAACTTCATCTAATTTGCAGCGGTGGGCAATTGTACTTGCGGTCCACAGATGAACATTAGTAATTGGATCAAAACTGCTTCCATATATTCCGATCTTAGCCACAGGATATTCCCCCTTATTTTAAACTTTTTCCTATCTTGGTCTCAAGGGCTTCATCTTTCAATATATTTAATTAAGTTTCCGCATGACTTTCTCTTTGACTTCATCAATATTTTTCATTTTGTTATCCCAGCAAGTCTGGCTTAAATCAACAGGATATTCTTCGGGATTCAATACCCGTTTGTATTCATCCCATAAAATATTAAGATTTGCCTTGGCATAGTCCTGAATGCTCTTAAGTTCCGGACACTGATAGACAAGCTCTCCTTTTATAAAAATATCTTGGTGTAATTCCCTTGCTTCAAAATCAGTCACGTATTTACTTACAAAGGTATGGGTAGGGTGAAACATTTTTAATCGATGCTCTTCCTGAGGGTGTTCATATTCCATCGCGATATAGTCACCCTCGGATTTATCAGTTTTCGTGTTAATAATACGGTAAACCCTTTTCAGTCCAGGTGTAGAAACCTTTTCAGGATTCGCACTGATTTTAATGGTATCAACCATATCGCCATTTTCATTCTCGATCGATACGAGTTTATAAACAGCACCCAGGGCAGGTTGATCATAGGCAGTGATTAATTTTGTCCCAACTCCCCAAATGTCAATTTGCGCACCTTGAGATTTTAAGTGAATAATTGTTTGTTCATCCAAATCATTTGAAGCAATAATTTTTGTATTTTTAAAACCGGCATCATCAAGCATTTTTCTGGCCTTTTTAGACAAATAAGCCAAATCCCCGCTGTCCAGCCGGATACCTTTAAAATTGATTTTATCCCCAAGTTCTTGGGCCACTTTAATGGCAGCAGGTACGCCGGATTTTAAGGTATCATAAGTATCAACAAGAAAAACACAATCTTTATGGCAGCTTGCATATTTATGAAAGGCCGTATATTCGTCCCGGTAAACCTGAACCATTGCGTGAGCGTGTGTACCTGAAACCGGAATGCCAAACATTTTACCCGCCCTCACATTAGATGTGGCTTCAAATCCTCCTATATAGGCAGCTCTTGCTCCCCAAACAGCGGCATCCATTTCTTGGGCTCTTCGCGATCCAAATTCCATTGCCATTTGATTTCCGATCACTTGCTTAATACGGGAAGCCTTTGTTGCAATAAGCGTTTGATAATTAATGATATTTAAAATCGCTGTTTCAATAAGCTGGGCTTCAACAAGAGGGGCTTCGACACGTAAAATCGGTTCATTGCCAAAGACAAGCTCGCCTTCTTTCATTGAACGGACAGTTCCGGTAAAACGAAGCTCCCTCAGGTAATTTAAAAACGCTTCCTGATAGCCTAACTCATCCCTTAAATACTCGATATCTTCCTCAGTAAAACGGAAACTTTTAAGGTATTCAATCACCCTTTCAAGACCTGCAAAAACGGCATAGCCATTTTTAAAAGGCAGGTGACGGAAATAAACTTCAAAAACTGCTTTCCGGTTATGCATATTGTCTGACCAATAGGCTTCCGACATATTAATTTGATAAAGGTCCGTATGAAGGGCCAAACCATCATCCAAATATTTTTTACTCATTTAAATAACCCCCAGATTTATATAACTTTTGCGTTTAAACAATTTTTAAAGTGGCCTAATGCCCATTGATGGCCTTCTTCGTTAAAGCTTGCGACAGCTTTTTCATGGACAACAATACTAAAACCTCTATTATAGGCATCAACAGCTGTGTGCAACACACATATATCTGTGCAGCACCCAACTAAATGAATTTCTTTAATTTCCCTTTCCCGGCACTTTATGTCCAAGTCCGTTCCTGCAAAAGCACTGTAGCGTGTTTTATCCATCCAATAAACATTGCTGTTTTTCTTATGTTTGTCATATAGTGCCCCTAACATGCCGTATAATTCCCGTCCTTCTGTGCCTTGAATATTATGCGGCGGGTACAGCTTGCTTTCAGGATGATATTTATCATTTTTATTATGACAATCAACGGCAAAGACGACATAATCGCCGCTGTCAATAAACTGTTTAGTGACAGATGTTATTTCCGGATCTATTTTTTGTCCGGGTTCACCGCAGGTTAAAGCACCGTTCTTATCAATAAAATCGTTCGTATAATCAATGACAATTAATGCTCTTTGCATCTTAATCCCCCCATAAATGGATGATGTTTAAACGGGTCATGCTTTAAAGCCTAATAACGCGCAGTATAAATGGGTTTAACGATATCCATGTCTACAAAACGATAGAGTTTTGTTGGTTTCTTTGATGTTCTGGTCGTCGTTTGGCCTTCTGCTTCCACTAAAAATGGCAGTGTTTTAATTTTCCGCGCAAATGCCTGGTCGCTGGAGATGGCCGGATCATCGGAAACCGTAAGCAGTACTGCCTGTAACTCTGAGTAAGTAAAATATTCTGGCAGGAAATTTTTTGCTGCAGTTGTTTGCAGTAAATCATTCGTGATCATTTTAATAGCATCAGAAACAATGAATTTATGATCAAAGGCTAAATCTAATTGATGCAAATCATTTAATGAAAAAAGTTCGACCTCCGCTGCATCGTCATTTGCCTGTCTATCGGCCAAAAAACGCTCGGGGACAATGGCATAATGTGCATTTGATATAATCCACCCGCGGGGATCCCGGCCCGGCTTGTCATAAACACCGAAATGTTTAAGATGAACATCGTTGACACCGGTTTCTTCTTCAAGTTCCCGTTTAGCTGCTTCAAAAGCTGTTTCGTCCGGCTGAACAAATCCGCCCGGGAGCGCCCATTTATTTCCCTCAATATTAGGGTTTCCTTCTGAATCAATTTTCGAACGTTTAATAAGCATTAATTTAAGTGTCATCTTAGGCGGCTTATAATTTACGGTTTGACTTGTAATGGTGAAGACAGCGATGTCGGATGTATAGCCGTCTGGTGTTTGGTATTTTCCGGCATCATACTGTTTAAGAGCATCCTGGTTGGACATTTATTTTTTTCTCCTCCTGCCGCTTATTCTTAAAAAAAGCCTTTAATTAACAAAATGTTAATTGTTAAATGTATTATACCCGATCATAATTTAAATTAAAAGAAAAAAATGAAAAAATGACTGAACTAAATGATTTTGAGCAAATAATTAAACATTCATAAGCCAAATTTGATAAGGTTAAACTACATTTTATAACATTCTGGGAGGGATTTGTGTGATCAAAGGCTTGTCAGATCGTGTGGTATTACATAACGGTGTTGAAATGCCCAGATTTGGTTTAGGGGTGTATAAAGCTGAAGAAGGCCAAGAAGTCGTTAATGCTGTAAAAGCAGCTATAAACGCTGGTTACAGAAGCATTGATACGGCCGCCTTTTATCAAAATGAAACAGGTGTAGGCGAAGCCGTTAAAGCTGTTGATGTTCCCCGTGAAGAACTTTTTATCACGACAAAGGTGTGGAATGACAGGCAAGGCTATGAATCGACATTATCTGCCTTTAATGAAAGCCGTGAGAAGCTTGGCCTGGATTATATTGACCTTTATCTTGTCCATTGGCCGGTGAGCGGTAAATATAAAGACACTTGGCGCGCACTTGAAAAGCTTTATAAGGAAGGCTATGTCCGTGCGATTGGTGTTTGTAACTTTAAACCGCATCATTTAAAAGACTTGCTGGCTGACAGTGAATATAAACCTGTCGTCAACCAAATTGAGCTTCACCCAAGGCTGATTCAAGAAGAAACGAGAGCTTTTTGTAAGGATCATCAAATTAAGGTTGAAGCTTGGAGCCCATTAATGAGAGGCCGGATTTTTGATCATCCGATCTTAACGGAAATTGCCGGGAAATACGGTAAAACGCCTGCTCAAGTCATATTGCGCTGGGATCTTCAGCATGATATTATCACCATTCCAAAATCTGTCCATGAACATCGCATTAAAGAAAATGCTGATGTGTATGACTTTGAATTAACTCAAGGCGAAATGGATCGCATAGATTCTTTAAATAATAATGAACGTACAGGCCCCGATCCTGATGAATTCGTATAATTTTTTAGCAAAAGGCATCCCCTTCTTTTTAGAAGGAGATGCCTTTTTTATACGTTATTACAAAAGTTATGTTAAGAATAACAGCCATGAACAAGGTCATATTAAAAAAGAAGGGAGGGACCTGAAAAATGAGTAATCCAAGAAGACACCCGGGCCATTTTTCTCCGTCTCATTATGGCGAACAGCCAAGAGCCGCACACAGTAATAAAGGGAAGCAAATGGCTAACAAAACTGATGCAGAGCCGCAATATATTCCTCCAAAAGGGAAATAACAAACAAGATTTTATTAAATAGATATCAGCAGCATCCAGTGGTTGCGGGTGCTGCTATTTTTATGCAGTGCAATAAAAGAGGAATTTAAGAAATTTGTATTGAATTATTTAAAAATTAAACCAATTTTAGATTAAAAAGTTTTTCAAAAATCAGGGAGTGGTTAGAAATGAAAACAGCGATTATTACAGGGGCGGCGAGGGGAATTGGACAATCAATTGCAAAACGTTTGTATGATGCCGGGTATCAGTTGGTGCTTGCCGATGTCTTGGAGGAGGATTTACATAACACTGCCCGGGAACTGACAGGACAAACAATGGCAGTACCAAAAGTTGTTGACGTCCGCGAGCCTTCCCTTGTCAAAGAGTTAATGGCTGAGACATTTCAACAGTTTGGGGAAATAAATGCTGTTGTCAATGTAGCAGGAACATGTCATAGAGAATCATTTGAAGATACGACAATTGAGGCTTGGCGTATGGATGTTGACACGAATATGACAGGGACATTTCTAATGTGCCAGGCTGCTATTTTTCCGTATATGAAACAACAAGGTCATGGACGTATTGTCAATATCGCGTCAGTTTCCGGCAAATTAGGAGGAATTGGACCTGTTAATCAAGACGGCTCAGGCGGCAGATCAGGGATTGCATACGCTGCATCTAAGGCAGGAGTTATAAACTTAACACGCTGGATAGCCCGTGAAGTAGGGAAGTGGGGGATTACTTGCAATTCAATTGCTCCGGGTCCAATTGCTACTGAAATGACACAAGGACATAAATACCAAATGGAGGATGTTCCGGTTCAAAGATGGGGAACGCCTGAAGATGTCGCCGGGGCAGCAGAATTTCTGCTTCGTGAAGAAAATTCCTTTATTACAGGCACCTGTTTAAATGTTGATGGAGGGTTAGTCTTGGCTTAAAAAAACGATTAGAAAAATTTATTTTTTTATGGTAAATACAAGAGGAGATGAGTAAGTTGTCTATCGGAAAGGCAAGATGGTATCGGATTGGATTTTTACTGTTTTTAACTTATTTTGTTGCTTTTGTTGATCGGCAGAACATCAGCATGGCAGCACCTGATATGGTGAAGTCATTAGGTGTTTCATCAACATTAGTTGGTGTATTGTTATCAGCCTTTTTCTGGGGATATGTTATGACACAAATACCCGGGGGATGGGTAGCAGGTAAATTCAGCGCAAAAAAGGTTATTATAGCTGCCCTTTTTATTTGGGGTATAGCAGCAATGTTAACCGGTGTCGTTCATAGTTTTAACGGTCTTATTATTGTTCGTCTTATTATGGGTTTTGCCGAAGGTGTTGTATGGCCGGCCTTTGCTGTACTTTTTGTCAATTGGTTTCCAAATGGAGAGCGGGCACGGGCTATTAATTTTTCAGAAATGGCACTGCCTATTTCATCTATTGTTATGGCACCGGCGGCGGGATGGATGATTCACCAATGGAATTATCATGTTATGTTTATTTTACAAGGTATTCCGCCGATTATTTTGGCTCTGCTCTTTATTTGGCTGGTATCTGACTCGCCATCTGAAGATCGGTTGATTTCTGAAAGTGAAAGGAATTACTTAAAGCAGAATACCGAGAAGCCGACAACTGAAAAGGAAGGATCTCTAATTGAAGTACTCTTAAATTATCGGGTGTGGGTATTTTGTGTGATTTACTTCCTATGGATCACCGGCATGTACAGTTTCGGTTTGTGGATGCCAAGTCTTATGAAGCAATTAAGTAATCAAGGGATTCAGGGCATTGGATGGTTATCAGCAGTGCCGTTTATATTAGCGACTATTGCCATGTATATTAATGCCGCCTGGTCTGACCGCCGGGGAGGCAGCCGAATGTGGTTTATTGCGACGCCGCTGTTGATTGGCGGTTTGGCGTTGATTGCTGAACATTTTATCGGATTTGGTCTTATCATTAATATGATTATCCTTATTATTGCCGGAATTGGTATCTATTCCGCATTTGGTCCTTGGTGGGCTTGGGCATTATCGTTTGTTCCTCACAATCAATCTGGTTCAGCAATGGGGCTGATCAATCTTGTAGGCAACTTTGGCGGCATTGTTGGACCGATTGTCGTAGGGATAGCGGCAGGCGGCACTAATCTTATTAATGGATTTTACATCTTAGGCTATGCGTTGATTATCGGCTTTCTTCTCGTTGTATTAGTGGCGTCAAGATTTCAAGAAAATAAAGCGGCGGCACCCGGGGAAACGATGCCATCTTGATTCATCCCGATAAGTTGTGTGAGGCGCCTGTGCCGCAGCTTATTCGGGAAAGTATTTCCGCTTCTCATAGTAAAGGGTTCAACTAACCATCAGTGGGGGATGAACAAATCCCCCTCATTGATAAAAGTTACATTTTATTGAACATCAGTCAGGTGAAAGGGACGTTTTATAATGCTGTCAAGGGATGCAATTCCTGATATATTAACATTTTTTATTTCACGTTTATTACCGCTTTGGATTATTCTTTTAGCTTTCATAGCCTTTTTCTTTTCACGCGAATGCCGGATCTTTTCGCATGCAACAAATCCGGCGATTGGCTTTGTTTTGCTATTGATGGGGCTTACGCTTGATAAAAGCCGATTGTTTAGCCTTATTCGCCATCCATGGGAAAGTCTTATCGGTTCATTAGGTAAATGGATGATTGCACCAGGCGTTTCGGTCGCATTAGCCTATTTGTTCTTTAGCCATAATGAATCATTAAGAAACGGTATCATTATGGCCGGAATCGTTCCAAGCGGTACGTCAGCAAATTTAAACGCATTAATTGCCGGCGGTGATGTTGCCTATAGCGTAACAATGACCGCTATTGATACGATCATTGGCGGTCCATTGTTAACGCCGGCTTTAGCCTCTGTCTTTGCGGGGGCAGGGATCCATGTTGAATATTTACCATTTGTATTAAAAATGATGAAGATTGTATTCTTTCCACTTATTTTTGGACTCATATTACAGATTGTGTTTCCCGTCTTAAAAAGAATCTTGAACAAATATACGTCGATATTTTCTTCTTTAGCTTTATTTATTGTCGTACTTGGTGTAGTTTCCGGTGCTCAAGCTTCATTGGAGAGTCATATGACAATCCTGCTTTCCGTAGCTGTTTGTGTTACTTTACAAGTCAGCTTACAGATGTTTTTTGGCTATGGACTGGGAAGACTGTTGAATTTTCGTTCTTCTGATTGCCGTTCACTGATTTTTGAGACCGGAATTTGCAATTCCGCCCTTGCGGCTGTTCTTGCAAATAGTTACTTTGGATCAGTCGCAGGAGTGGCAGCGATGGCAAATATGGTTTGCAATTTAACGATGGGCAGCCTTGTTGCATCACTGTTAAGTAAAAAATCTTATAAAGGGCAAACTAAAGAAAACTTGCCGATTGGCGAGCCTTAAAGGCGAAGACAAAGGCCTAGCTGCACTTATACTTTCTTCCAATAAAAATTAACTTTTTTGAAAGTATAAAGAAAACTTGCCGAATGAGGTGACATAAGTGGATAAAAAGAAAAAACATTTAAAGAAAAAAGATGAATCAAAGATTGCCACTGGAATAGATGACGATGAGGAGTTAAGTGCAAGAGCTTCTGAAGAAGAAATCGAAAAGGGTGAGTATACGCGTGTTATTCGGCTCACAGAGGATGCTGATATGTATCCCGAATAAAAACAAAAGCATCCGTTAACAGCGGATGCTTTTGTTTTAAAATGTCTCAATAAATTTTTCAGCGGCTTTTGAAATGTAGTGGTCATTACGCCACATGACAACGGGTTCTGATTGAAGTGATGTTTTACTGCATAATTCTAAAATGCTCAAGTGATTATTATATGCCATATGAAATTCAGATTTTGGAATAATCGTTATGCCGACACCTGCAGTCACCAATGCTATGACTGTCGATACATCAGGGCATTCTGCGATAACGTTAGGTTTAAAACCTGCTTCATAACACTCCTGAAAAAGGCTTTCAAACATGCTTGTCCCTTTAATTCGTTTAAGCATAAGGATTGGGTAAGGGGCAATGTCTTTTAATTCAATCCTGTTCGAAGAAAAATTTGTTTGCCATTTGGCCGGTACGACAACGACAAATGGTTCTTTCGGCAGCCTTTTAATTTGAAAATGCTGTGATTCAACGGGTAACCGTGCGACGGCAACTTCAATGTCCCGATTTTCAAGCAGTTCCTCTAAATGATAAGTATCCCCTTGATAAATTTTAAAATACAGCTCTGGGTAGGCTTCTCTTAATTGCTGTATACGTCCGGGAATATAGGACATACATGCAGATGCCGCACCAATCGATAAAGTCCCGCGGACGCCTTCGCCAAGTTCTTGAATTTCACTCTTTGTTTCTTCCATTAGATTTAATAAATGTACAGCACGTTGATACAGAACTTTTCCGGCTTGGGTCAGCTCAAGCTTTTTAGCATTACGGATAATTAAGGTCGATCCTAATTCTTTTTCCAGGGCCTTAAGAGACTGGCTGAGCGGAGGCTGCGCCATATGAAGGATTTTGGCTGCCCGGGTAATTTGCCCCTCCTCTACAATCGTTAGAAAATAAAAAAGTTGTTTGATATCCATGAGAAACCACGTCCAGTCTTAATTATATATTTTATATATGCAACTATAATTATATAGATATTTTTCATATTCTTAAACCTTTGATACGATGGAAATGTGGAATTAGAAAAGGAATGGGGTGATATTGATGCGGATTATTGTTGGAATATCAGGTGCTACGGGGGCTATTCTAGGCGTTCGTATCTTAGAATTTCTTCGTGCAGCAAATGTTGAAACACATCTTGTTATTTCAAAATGGGGCAAGGTCAACATTGGATTAGAAACACCTTATACTGTATCCGAAGTTGAACAGCTTGCCAGTTTCATTTATGACCCGGGAAATCAAGCCGCCAGCATATCAAGCGGTTCATTTCGCGCTGATGGTATGATCGTCGCCCCGTGCAGTATGAAGTCACTGGCTTCAATCAGAACGGGTCTTGGAGATAACCTATTAACCAGAGCGGCTGATGTCATTTTAAAAGAAAGAAAGAAACTGGTCCTTTTAACACGGGAAATGCCATTGAACGATATCCATTTAGAAAATATGCTGGCATTATCGAAAATGGGTGTCACGATTCTTCCGCCAACGCCGGCTTTTTACAATCAGCCTGAGACAATCGACGATATTGTCAATCATATTGCAGTTAGAACATTAGACCAGTTTGGTATTGATTGTCCGGAAGCAAAAAGGTGGAACGGCATCAGAAACACCAACAAAGTGAATCAATAGGAGGGACATGTATGGCTTACAAGGATTTTAGAGACTTTCTTAAGAAATTAGAAGATGAAGGACAATTGCTGAATATTAATGACGAGGTCATGCCTGAGCCGGACCTGGGTTCGGCGGCAAGGGCTATTAGTAATCTAGGAGATAAGACTCCGGCACTGTTATTTAATAATATTAATGGGTACCATAACGCCCGCATTGCTATGAATATCATTGGCTCTTGGCCTAACCATGCATTGATGATGGGACTGCCGAAAAATACACCGCTTAAAGATCAATTTTTTGAATTTGCCAAAAGGTACGGCCAATTCCCTGTTCCTGTTCAAAGAGAAGAGACAGCGCCGTTTCAAGAAGTTGAAATAACAGAGAATATTAATTTATTTGATATACTGCCATTGTTCCGCCTTAATCAAAGTGACGGCGGGTTCTATATTGATAAAGCAGTTGTTGTTTCCCGTGATGCAGAAGATCCTGATCATTTTGGGAAGCAAAATGTGGGGATTTATCGTCTCCAAGTTAAAGGAAAAGACCGTCTTGGCATACAGCCGGTCCCGCAGCATGATATCGCCATTCACCTTCGCCAAGCGGAAGAACGCGGAGAAAACTTAAAGGTTGCGATTGCCTTAGGAAATGAACCTGTCATTACAACAGTAGCAGCTACGCCGCTTTTATACGACCAATCTGAATATGAAATGGCAGGCGCAATTCAAGGAGAACCATATAAAATTGTAAAAGCGAAAGACGCCGATTTGGATCTGCCTTGGGGGGCGGAAGTCGTTCTTGAAGGAGAAATTATCGCCGGAGAGCGGGAATTTGAAGGTCCGTTTGGAGAATTTACCGGTCACTATTCCGGCGGACGCAGTATGCCGATTATAAAAATTAACCGTGTTTGTCACCGCAAGGATCCAATTTTCGAACATTTATATTTAGGCATGCCATGGACTGAAATTGATTATATGATGGGGATTAATACATGTGTGCCGCTCTACCAGCAACTTAAAGACGCATTTCCAAATGAAATTGTTGCAGTGAACGCTATGTATACTCACGGCCTTTTAGCTATTGTTTCAACAAAAAGCAGATACGGAGGTTTTGCAAAAGCAGTCGGTATGCGCGCTTTAACAACACCTCATGGTCTGGGTTATTGCAAAATGGTGATTGTCGTTGATGAAGATGTCGATCCGTTCAATTTACCGCAGGTCATGTGGGCGCTATCGACAAAAATGCATGCGAAACATGACGCCGTTATAATTCCGGATCTTTCAGTTCTTCCGCTTGATCCTGGTTCTGAACCTGCAGGCATCACACACAAAATGATTTTGGATGCAACGACACCTACAGCACCGGAGACAAGAGGACATTACTCTCAGCCGTTGGATTCACCTTTAGAAACGGAAAAATGGGAGAAAATTTTAAAGGACATGCTTAATAAATAGAAGGAGAGTGTTAAGAAATGAAAACTTGCCCGCGATGTGAATCAAAAAAAGCAGAAATGGTATCACAATCACCGGTAAAAGGCGCTTGGGAAGTCTATTCATGCCCGGTTTGCATGTTCACTTGGCGCTCATCTGAACCTGAAAGCATTACAAATCCTGAAAAATATAACAAAGCTTTTAAAGTGGATCCCCAAGATGTCCCGAATGCAGCTAAAGTGCCGCCTGTTCCGGAAAGAAGGATATCACATAAATAAGAGTGAAGTTTAAGCTAGTCTTTGAAAGGGCTAGCTTTTACTATAAAATGGATTTGAAAGGGTGAAAGTCTTGAATACTAAAGAACTTCCGACGAATCTATATGAGTTATTAAGCGGAGAAAATCTTGCTGATAAACAGCATGAAGCGATGATGCTGCTAACAATGGATGAGAGCATGTGGCCGCATGTCGCTATGATCAGCGTAGGCGAAATTGTTGCCTTAACACCTGAAAAGCTGAGATTAAGTCTTTGGCCAGGTACAACGACAACAAGTAACATTATTAGAACAGGCAAGGCAACATTTGTCGTGTTTTTTGACGGTGCTGCCCACTACGTCCAGCTTTCCCTGAAAAAACTTCCGAAATTAGATAAAGCAAAGTATCAACGCGAACGTTTTACAGCAAACGTCGTTTCCTATAAGGGCGACACAGCAAAATATGCTGACATTACCTCTGGCATTCAAATTGATCTAAAAGACCCGGCTTCTGTTATCGAACGTTGGAAGGAAACTATTGAGGAATTAAAAGATTAAAGGGAGTAACCCGGATTGGGCTACTTCCTAATAGAGGTAGTTCAAAACACAAACTAATAATTTTTTTTAATAACTTTATACTCCTGATGAGTCAGGACTGTTCGCGGCTCGAGGTTAAGTTCATTGAAATTATCCATGCAAGTAAGGTCCGCAATGACTGTATTATTAAATACGGAAATAACTTTTGCTTGTAAACCATTCCAAAATTCAATAAGATCGTTTATTTCTGCCTTTTGCATGCTGAATTCGCCCCTTTAAAGATTATTCTTGTCCACTGATAAATACCCTTTTTTAATCCTTTTAAAACATTATCTTTTGAAATTTTGGTAAATAATAGGCTATGTATATAACAATTAACTTTGATTCCCATAACAAGCAAGCAGGCTCACCGGGACAGTGAGCCTGAAAACGCATGTCTATTCAATTTCAAGGGTGTTATTCGGTTTTGGATATTTTGGTCCTCTTATTTCCAGGATACCATTTTGATATCTTGCTCTCGTTTTTTGTTTATAAATACTGTAAGGTAAAGCAATGATGCGCTCTGCCCTTTGAAATCTTCTTTCTCTCCGATAGAAGTTGTTGACATCATGATTTTCCTCGGTCTGTTGATCATCTATAACAGATATCTTTAGCCTGTCACCTAACGGCTCAATATGAATATTGTCTTTATTAACGCCGGGAATCTCTGCCTTAACGACCCATTCTGATTCTGTTTCGTATAAATCAACCGGAAAGTAGGACATAAATGGCGATGCTGCTTGTTGGAAAAATGCATCGATGGAATCAAGTATCCCTCTATGAGGTTCATTAGTAAAGAAGTTGTCAAACTTTTTTATAAAATCGTTTGGAAAACTATTAGAAGATTTTTCAGGAAGATTGTTGTTCTGATTATCCATATTTATCCTCCTTTTTGTATTGTTCTCAACTATATCTTATGGTTTGGGGATAAATTTGGTATGGGCTAATATAAACTTTCAACTGGTATGTTTTCCGGGAGCTTAAAGGGGTCTTCTTTATTAATATGATCATAAAACATGATGCCGTTTAGATGGTCAATTTCATGTTGGACAACAATCGACGCGTAACCCTTTAACTTTATTTCTAATTTGGTACCTTTTAGATCATAAGCGCTGACTTTAATTCGTTCATACCGCGGGACAAAACCTGGGACTTGACGATCGACGGAAAGACAGCCTTCTCCTTGGGGCAAATAAATCATATTGACTGAATGGCTGATAATTTTAGGATTAATTAAGGTATATTCATGATACCGGCCTTTATCATCGGTTAAATAAGCCGCAAACATACGCTTGTTTAACCCGATCTGATTTGCTGATAGCCCGACACCAGGTCTTAATTTATATCGTTTGGCTATTTCGGGATCCTGGCTGTTTTTCAAAAACTGCAGCATATTTAATAATATTTGCTGATCCTCCTCGGAAGGGGGAACGGCCACGTCATTTGTAACCTTTCGCAAAATAGGGTTGCCTTCTCTTACGATATCCTTCATGGTGATCATAATTTTTCTTCCTTTACTCATAAATAAAAAAATCATCTGCCTTTGTCTTAAGTGTTTTTTCTAATTTAAACGCAAGATCCAAAGCAGGATCGTATTTATTATTTTCAATAGTATTATAACATTTTTAATTTATACCCTAGGAATCTTTAAGGCTTGCCAATCGCCAGTTTTCTTTACTATTTAATTATAAAATGGCCCATTATTAGAAATTATAGTTAATGTAACTTTTTATCCCGGTGCAATTGTCCGTAAAACTCCCGCTCCGAAACGTTAGAGAATCATTGACGTTAGGCGGGAGATAACGGACAGTAACACCCCGATAAGTTGTGCTCCTGCGCCGTCGCATATTCAAAGAAGCTTCACCAACTTCTCGTCGCAAAGCACAAGACGCTTATTCAAGTAGCAGCTTCACTAACCATCAGTGGGGGAGGAACAAAACCCCCCATTGATGGAAGTTTTACTTTATGGTGCTGGTTTTTTATGCTGAATTTGATTGGGGAGAAACAGGTTTTGACAAACATTTCGGTGCTCTTCAAAAAAAATTATCTTATCATTATTGGAATCATGCTTCTTTTATTATATTTATCTCCTTATGTTATTTTGGGTGAAGACGCTCATGTCAGAGTTCATGATAATCTTGATTCTAATGTTGCATGGTATAAGGTTCTCGCTGACAGCGGTAAACTGTTTGGCGGCGTCCATGAGAAAATACCGAGTATAATGAATGGTCTTTCAAGAAATTCACTTGAACCGGATCTTAACATATTGGTTCTTCTTTATTTCTTTTTTGAACCGTTTACAGCCTATGTTATTAATGAGTTTATGATGCGCTTTCTTGCCTTTTTCGGAATGTACTTTCTTTTGAAAAGGCACTTTATTAAAGAAAATCAATTCTTAATAATTGTGGCCGGAACAGCTCTTGCCTTTGCCATTTTACCTTTTTGGCCATCCGGCGGGGGATCAATTGCCGGGTTGCCTCTTGCGCTATATGCATTTTTAAATATTCGAAACAGGCAAGGGTCAAAGGTTGACTGGCTGATTATTATTTTACTTCCCTTTTATTCGAGCTTTGTTTTAAGCTTTGCTTTTTTCATAGCGTGTATGGGGTTATTATGGATTGTCGACTGGATAAGGACGAAGCGGGTTCACTATTCATTCTTTGCGGCTATCGTTATTATGACGATCGTGTACTTATTTGTAAATTACCGGATTATCTATGAAATGTTTTTCAGTCCGGTATTTATATCACATAGGGAAGCCTTTAATCGCGGCAATTGGAGTGCTGTTATTTCACTGGCTATTGCCATCTGGGTTTTTATATTTGGCCAGACTCATGTGATACGTCTCACGCAATATGTTGTGCTGCCTGTCATCATCGTTGCTTTCATAGCGGCATATAGAAAAAAATATGATGTCCGGGTTTTAAGAAATTTATTTTTACTTAACATGCTTTTTTCGATTATTTATGGATTATACGCCTGGGGAGGGCTTAAATATATTAAAGAAAAATGGAGTATTTTTGAAACCTTTAATTTTGGCCGCTTCCATTTCCTTGAGCCGCCAGTCTGGTATATTTGCTTTGCTTTAGCACTGGTTATTATTTGGAAGGCGATAAAAAGATTTGGGAAACCAATCGCTTTAACGCTTCTTTGCGCCCAGATCATTATATTGTTTTTGTTCAATGATGAAATTAAATACCGTTATTATCATTACCCGTCATATGCTGAATTTTATTCTAAACCTTTGTTTCAAGATATTAAAGGCTATATAGGCAAGGATCCAGCCGATTATCGCGTCGTTAGTCTTGGCATTCACCCGAGTATCGCTCAATATAACGGTTTTTATACTCTGGATGGATATGTTGTCAGTTATCCGTTAGCGTATAAGAAGAATTTCAGGGAGATTATTGCACCCGAATTGGAAAAAAACAATTCAATCAGGCGTTATTTTGATAATTGGGGGAGCCGGGCTTATATTTTCACAGCAGAACTTGGCAAGCATTATATGTATGATGGCGGCCGGAAAAAAATTCATCACCTGGAACTTAACACAGAAGCTTTAAAAAGAATGGGCGGAGATTATATTCTGTCAGCCGTCAAAATATTGAATGCCGAGGAGGATGGCTTAACCTTTTTAAAAACCTTTCAGAATCGGGCATCACCGTGGAAGATCTATTTGTATAAAGTGGAATAGATAAACAAGAACGGCTTAATAATCATTCTTGTTTAAAAAAGCGAAAAATGAATAGAACATTGTAAATAGCCGCCTGAATATACAGGTGGCTTTTTGCCGTATTTTGCAGTTGCCGCATTTCATCAGGAAACAAATAATGACATCATTTACAATTCAATTTTCCGAAATTTCAATTGCATTCATTATATTAATTGGGTATAATACAAAACATAACAAATGAGATAAAGCTGATTTCATAAGGAGGCGAAAATTTTGGAAATAGCAGGTATGAATATTACTTTTAAGCATTATCCTTTTCGATATTTTTTGGATTGTATGGATGAACTTGGGATTAAACATATTGAATTATGGGCCGGCGAACCGCACTTGTTTGTTTATCGAAATGTGCTTGGGAATATAAGAAAAATCAGAAGAGAAATTGTTCGAAGAAATATGACCATTGTTTGCTACACGCCCGAACAATGTATTTACCCATATAATATTGCCTCTTCAGATTTCCATTGGCGCAATAAAAGTATTGATTATTTTAAAGAGAATATTTACGCTGCTTTGGAATTAGGAGCTAATATGATGCTGATAACCTCTGGAATAGGCGACTTTTCTGTTCCTAAGAAAGAATCTTGGGAGTATGCAAGCGATTCAATTTTTCAATTATCAAAAGTGGCTGAGGAAGAGGGGATCACCCTTGCGTTAGAGCCATTAACTAAATTTGAAAGTAATCTTATTACTGATTTTAAAGGAACAAAAAAGTTGATTGAGGAAATACAATCTCCTTCTTTAAAAGGAATGATTGATACCGTAGCCATGCAATTGGCTGGTGAAACAATTGAAGACTATTTTTCTATTTGCAAAGAGTTAAGTCATTTCCATCTTATAGATGGAGACGGCCAATCTGATGCACATCTGGCATTAGACGACGGTACTCTGCGGTGGAGGGATTATTTATTAAGTCTTAAACAGTATCATTATGAAGGGGCATGTACCTTGGAAATTATGGGACCGGATTATTATCAAAACCCAAAGGATACAATGATGGCATCTATCAAGAAAATAAGGGAATTGAAAATTTAAAATATCATGTTGGAGGAACGTTAAATGGGTAATCAGGCACTTACACGAAAGCTTGGCTTTTGGTCTGCCCTTGCACTTGGTGTTGGAACAACAATAGGGTCAGGTATTTTTGTATCGACAGGTGATGTTGCAAAAGCTGCCGGC
This sequence comes from Scopulibacillus cellulosilyticus, assembly GCF_042665295.1. Taxonomy (NCBI): domain Bacteria; kingdom Bacillati; phylum Bacillota; class Bacilli; order Caryophanales; family Sporolactobacillaceae; genus Scopulibacillus; species Scopulibacillus cellulosilyticus. The sequence continues at coordinate 116,769 of NZ_JBHTCO010000003.1, read as the reverse complement.
ACGCCATCTATTTCTATTTTGGCCTGGATTATAGGCGGGGTGATTGCGATTCCGCAAATGATGGTGTTAGCTGAATTATCAACGGCATATCCCGAAAATGGAAGCGGTTACGTATATTTGAATAAGGCCGGTTGGCGTCCTTTAGCCTTTCTTTATGGATGGGCGACCTTCTGGGCGTTAGATCCGCCTTCTATTTCGATTATGTCTTTAGCGATTGTTTCTTACATATCTACCTTTTTTCCTTTTTTCACTGGATTCGCCGGGAAATTGTTAGGTGTGGCTATTATTTTAATTATTACTTCAATCCATTATCGGAGTGTCAAAGAGGGCGGATTGTTCCAAGTTGTTATTACCGCTGTTAAAATTATTCCTTTTATCATTGTTATTATCTTAGGGCTAATGTATATGAAAACAGGCAATTTCTCATATACGCCTGCCGCTGGGGCCGCAAAACATAATTTGATAGGCGGGATATCTGCAACGACATGGTCATACACGGGGATGGCAGCCATTTGTTTTATGGCAGGAGAATTCAAAAACCCGGGAAAAATTCTGCCCCGTGCACTCATTAGTTCAATATTAATCATATTGTTTTTATACACGATGCTGGCCGTTTGTGTTATCGGCTTAATGCCTTTTGGTCATTTAATGCATTCAAATGCTGCAGTATCTGATGCTGTCAAATATATCCCGGGGCTGTCGCATTTTGCTTCATCATTTGTTGCTATTACAGCTATTATCGTTATCTTGGGATCGTTAAGCTCCTGTATTATGTTTCAGCCTCGTCTGGAATATGCTATGGCAAAGGATGGTTTGTTTTTTAAACGTTTTGCTAAAGTTCATCCGAAATACGAGACACCGAGTTTTTCAATTATTGCTCAGGTGACATATGCATGTATTCTAGTATTTTCGAGCAGTTTAACAACGCTGCTGGGATACTTTACCCTCATCCAGTTGGTCATTAATATTCTGGATTTTGTGTCAATTTATAAATGCCGTAAAAGGGATGATTATAAACCAATTTATCGTATGCCTTTGTGGAGATTAACAACGATACTAGCTATCCTTGGGGCGTCATGGCTTGCTTGGGGAACGTTTACTTGGGCGCCGTGGCAAGGCATGCTCGCAGCTGTCATTGTCATCTTAACGGGTCTTCCTGTTTATTTCTATTGGGAAAAACGTCATGGCCGTAAAAACTTTAATGACAATGATTTGGAGGTTAAATTGTAAGATTGTTACAAGGAAGTTGGAAAAGCCGGCTTCCTTTTGAATTTTTACACTTTAAGGAAATTTAATCATGTTAAAGGATTAAAGTATAAGAAAACTGGAGCTTTCGCTGTTTGAACTCGGCGATAAACCAAGTTTTTCTAAAAAACTATTGTTTAATTTGTATTATATGATTATAATACAAGATATAACAAATTAAATTTAACCATAAGGTCATATGGGAGGGGAAAGTTATGCTGAAATTTGATGAAGAGTTATTTCTTAAGCTTGTAGAAGATGAGGGGCTTTCATTTAGAGGCCAAGTCGAAAGTATTGTTGATGACATTTCAAATAAGGGATACAGTAATATTTTCCTTATTGGTGCCGGCGGGACAATCGCTATGATGTATCCATATGAATACATATTGAAATCTAATTCTTCCATCAATGTCTATTCAGAAATTGCTGCTGAATTTATGGTCATGAATCATAAACATTTCAGCAAAGATTCTGTATGTATTTTTGCATCAGTTTCCGGAACAACGAAAGAAACAGTTGAGGCAGCGCAATTCTGTAAGGATAGAGGAGCGACAACTATAGGATTAGTAGCTGAACCAAACACACCTTTAACGCAAATTGTTGATCATTGTGTTTGTACCGGTTCGGAAAAACATTCATTTGATACTTTCTTTATACTTCTATATATGTTTGTCTTCCGATTTATGTATAACAACAATGAATTTCCTCAGTATGAACAATTTACTGAAGAGGTTTCACTTTTGCCGCGGGGAATTTTAAATGCGGTTAAAGCCTTTGATCAGAAGGCAGAGGCATTTGCTATCAAACATAAAGATACAGATTACCATATGCTTGTTGGATCCGGTAATTTATGGGGGAACGCCTACTCATACGCCATGTGTATTCTTGAAGAAATGCAATGGATCCATGCAAAGTCTATACACGCCGCGGAATTTTTCCATGGTACACTTGAGATTGTTGAAGAAGATACAAGCGTTGTTTTGCTAAAAGGGGAAGATGAAACACGTCCGCTTGTTGAGCGTGTCGAGAGATTTGCTGAAAAAATCACTAAAAACTTAACGATCATTGATACAAAGGAATTTGAACTGGATGGGATTAGCGACGAATTTAGAAAACATTTTGCTGTCAGTATCAATTGGGCGGTCTTAAGCCGAATAAGCGTCTATCTTGAGCGGGAAAGAAACCACTCTCTGGATTTAAGAAGATACTATCGGCAAATGGAATATTAAGTGATCAGTGAGCACTGCTTTTGTAGTGCTCCTGTCTATTATGAACATAAATAAGGAATCGGGGGCGGATGCAGTGAGAATTGTTACTGTTGGAGATAATTGCATGGATGTCTATCTTGAAAAACAAAAAGCCTACCCTGGAGGAAATCCTGTTAATGTCGCTGTATATTTAACTGATTTAGGCGCTGAAGCCTCTTATATTGGCTGGGTTGGTCATGATGAGTACGGAAATAAAATGATGCAAGCGATTCAAAGCAAGGGTGTTGATATATCACATATTTCTCAGAAGGAAGGGCAAACGGCGATTACATATGTAGAGATGGCAGATAATGACCGTCAGTTTGGTGAATACATTGAGGGAGTTATGGCCGGCTTTTCCTTAACAATGGAGGACATTCGCTTTATTCAAACCCATCAACTTGTACACACAGGAATTTGGGGGCATGCAGACAAATATTATCCTCTTTTTAAAGAGAAAGGATTGTATACATCCTTTGACTTCTCTGATCAGTTAAATCATCGTTTGGTAAAGACCTTACCGCCTTTTGTTGACTACCCTTTCTTTTCTTATTCTAAAGATGATGCCTATATCCGTGAATTTTTAAAGGATGTTAAGAAACAAGGTTCAAAAGTAGCTGTAGCGACATTAGGCGAACAAGGTTCTCTTGCCTATGACGGGCAACAATTTTATAAATGCGGAATCATTGAAGGGGAAGTCGTCGATACAATGGGAGCCGGCGATTCCTTTATTGCAGGTTTTATTTACGGTACTCTTAAAGGCGTATCTATCGAGAATTGTTTAGAATTAGGGGCAAAGACGGCCGCAAAAACAATAAGATATTTTGGAGCATGGTAACTAGAACTTATAAATAAATAACATGTATAATAGTCTTATATTAATAGATGGAAAAAGGATGAAATCTTAAAATGAATTTAAATCCTTCAACACCTCAACCGCTGTATATGCAAATAAGACAAATGTTAAAGAATGATATCCAGCAGGGAAAGTACAAGCCGGATGAGAAGATACCTACTGAAGCGGAACTTTGCGACATTTATCAAGTGAGCCGCATTACAATACGAAAGGCCATTCAAGAGCTTGTTAATGACGGTACGTTAACACGCATCCAACGAAGGGGTACTTTTGTTGCATCAAATAAATTCCATAATGAATTATTGTCTGTCAGCGGATTTTCTGAATTCAGCCACCAGCTTGGCATGATACCGAATTCCCGTATCTTAAGAAGTGAAGTGGTCCAAGCTGCTAAAGATGTTTCCGAACGGCTTCGCATAAAAGAAGGGAGTCCTGTTCTCGAACTTGAACGTCTAATGTATGTCAACGATCGCCCTCTTTTTTATGATATAGCTCATTATTCGCTGATTCGTTTTCCAGATTTAGAAAAGAACATCGCAAAGGATGAATCTACCTATAAAATTCTTTCAGAAGTTTATGATACGGAAATCGTCAGCAATGATAAAATGATTGATGTTATAGGCGCTACAAAAGACTATGCAAAATTGTTGGAATGCGACATTGGAGCGAATCTGTTTAGAATTGTAAAGGTCGCTTTCGATACAAACGATGAACCTGTGCATCTTTCAACTTTTACGTGCGAGACAAATAAAGTGACTCTAACTGTCCATCGAGCCAAATAGATCATGCCATTTCAAAGGCATGGTCTATTTATTTTGGCAAATGAATAAAAGTCTATTAATATTTTGCACTTCATTGGTTAATTATAAGAATAATGTTAGTGCTTAGAAGGATCAAAATGAATGGTGTACATGATGAAGGCATAATCTTAATAGGGTTTTGAAAAAGGAGGATATTAACATGGAGGATCAAGACCAAATTTTGCAACGGGCAATTGATGCTGCAGAGCAGGCGCAACAAGCTTGCAAGAAAGCTCACGATAGCGGGGATCCCGGTCAAATAGAAAAAGCAGAAAAACAATCGCACGAAGCGCAAATGCTGCTCCTAAAAGCAACAACCCAGTGTGAAGGCGACGACTCCATTGAGCAAATAAAACAAGCAAAGCATGAGCTGGCAGAATTGCAATTTTCAATGTTAAGTCTGAAAGAGGATTAGATACTATTATATGAAAAAAGCTGACTGCAAAAAGTACAGTCAGCTTTCTCATTAATATGCCAAACTAAATAACCCTTTAATATGTGACAAGTAGCGGACATTACTTGCTTCTTTCATTAGGGAAGCCGGAAGCCCTTTAAGCGGTGTAGAGTTGCCGCCGATGATAGCAACAGCGTCTTTACGTCCCAGGCTAGCCAATGTGCCTGAATTAACCGGGTTAAATGTTTCAAATGATTTGTTTTCTAAGTATGCATATAGATTATAGCCGATAAGTTCTCCCATTTGCCAAGCATTCTGTGCAGTAGGCGCATAAGGACGATCGCTATTTGGGCCAAAGGCAACAGCTGCGTCGCCGGCAACAAATACATTTTCATGTGAAACAGATTGAAGATATTCATTAACAGTTGCACGGCCGCGGTTCACTTCAAGGCCTGATTCACCTACTAGAGGAATGCCTTGTACACCGCCTGTCCATACGAATGTATTTGCTTTTATTTTTTGGCCGTCTTTCAGTTCAATGACATTTCCTTTAACACTTGTTACAGGAAGGCCTGTTAAGAATTCTACGCCGCGTGCTTCGAGGCTTGTTTGCGCGCGTTCGATTAAATCATCCGGCAAGACAGGAAGAATTTTCGGACCTGCTTCAACGAGTAATAGTTTTACTTCTTTAGGATCTACCCCGTAACCTTTAGCAAGCTTTGGCATAATATCAACAATTTCACCGACTAATTCAACGCCGGTTAATCCTCCGCCGCCAATTAAGATGGTTGCATCTGCTTCATCTTTTGTTTCTGCGTATTTACGGATTTTATCTTCAATATGATTATATATTCTGTTTGCGTCTTCAGCGGACTTTAATACCATGCTGTTTTCTTCAAGTCCAGGAATACCGAAATAAGCTGTTTGGCTTCCCAGGGCTACGACAAGTGCATCGTATGTTAAAGTCGTATTATCCGATAGTTTTACTTCTTTTTTGTCCACAGAAAATGATTCAACTTTAGCGATTTTAAGATCAATATCTTTTCCTTTGAAAAGCTTCGCCAACGGCAGGGCAACAGCTTGTTCGGACACATTGCCTGCTGCGAGGCGGTGCAATTCAGTAATAATTTGGTGTGTTGGGTACTGATTGACTACCGTTACTTGTGCTTCAGATTTACTTAAATATTTGCGAACATTTAGAGCAGCTAGTACGCCGCCGTAACCAGCGCCTAAAATGACAATTTGTTTTGACATAGTATTATCTCCCGTCTTTACTAATTGAATGTAAGGTGATGTTCAAAAAGTCCGGGAAAAATAGCTGTCGAATTTCTGCGTCAGCTTGTCCCTCCGCTCCTCACGTATTAAAGGCATACGTTCCGGTGCTCGGAGACTGCGCTTCCTTGAACTTCTCGGCTCTTTTTGTCCTCCTTTTTGAAACACACACTATAAGAATAGATTATTTATTATTACGATCTGCAGTAATTTGAAGATAAGCATTAATGAAACGGAAGAGCTTTTGAGCTTGAGGGTCTTTTATCATCCTTAAAAGGCCAAAAAGACCGATGACTTCATTGCTTTCTTCCGCACGATCTTTCGCTTCAATAGCAGTTGCTGCGATACCTTTTACAGTGTCTTTTACAGGGTCAACAATTTCTTGAATTGCGCCTACAGTATCATTTTTTAATACTTCGTCAGTAGCCATTGATTGAGCCATGTCATAAGTCTTAGTTAAAATATTGACGAGTTCAGTCAGCTTTGGAAGCTGCTCAACCAAGGCAGTTAAAGATTCCTGAACTTCAGGTTTTAACAGTTGATCAAGGACATCAAGTTGCTTTGGGTTTGCAGACAAATTTTGCAGTTCTTGTTCAGGTTTTGTCTGAGTAATTGTTTCTGACATATCCGATTCTCCTCTACGATAAGCACAGCTTAAATTTTTGGAAATTTTAGGGGCTTCCAAAGACCTCTTAACCCTTAATGGTTCATATAATCTTGTGAAAGTCTTCACAAGCATCCATAAAAATAATATACCTAATTTTATAAACTATCAATACTCCTGTTTGATTTTACAAGAAAAGGGTCATTAAGTATGAGATTAGTTAGAATTTAAAATGACGCGTTTATTTAAAGGTTGTGAAAAGGCTGTCTATATGATAATTTTGATTTGATAATGGTTATGTTGGGGGGTAAAGGGTATGAATAAGAAAGCATTATTAATGGCGGCTTTTACAATAATCATATGGGGTTCTGCCTTTCCTGCTATTCGGGCAAGCTTAATAGGCGGCTATTCTGCAGGTCATTTAGTGCTTATTCGCTTTCTTATAGCATCGGCAGCGTTTATCCTTTATGCTCTATGGCCAGGAACCGATTTTCGATTACCGAAAATAGAAGATCTTATAAAAATTTTAATTCTGGGATGGATCGGCATTAGTATTTATCATATAGGGGTATCATTCGGCGAACAAACCGTTTCTGCAGGTACAGCCAGTATGTTAATTGCATCGGCACCTGTTTTTACCGCACTAATTGCTGTTCTATTTTTAAAAGAACACTTGGGTCTCTTTGGATGGATAGGTCTTGGCATTGGTTTTATCGGTATTTTTATTATTACTTTGGGAGCGGCCGGCTCAACCTTTGATATCTCAAAGGGCGCTCTTTTTATATTAACAGCCTCTATCGCCACATCGGTTTTCTTTGTTTTTCAGAAACCGCTATTGGCACGTTATAAGCCAATAGAGTTGACGGCTTATTTTACATGGGCAGGTACATTGCCGTTTCTCTTATTCCTTCCCGGCCTCTTTCATGATATTCATCATGCCACAATAGGAGCGAATATATCGGCGTTATATGTCGGCGTTTTCCCGGCAGCTATCGCATACGCTACTTGGGCAATTGCCCTTTCCCTGGGCGAAGCAAGCTCTGTTACAAGCATGATGTATACTGAACCTGTAGTAGCTATTATTATTTCGTGGATTTGGCTTCGCGAGTTTCCAAGCATCCTATCCATTATTGGCGGTGTAATAGCTATTTCAAGCGTTATTGTTGTCAACGGGTTAGGTAAAGAACGCCGCCGTACGCTGAAAAAAAGCGCCTGATTTCTTAGAAAAAAGCTTGTCACCCTTGGGTGACAAGCTTTTTTCAATGATTTAAGAGCGAAAAACAATGATTTAAGAGCGAAAAACAATGATTTAAGAGCGAAAAACAATGATTTAAGAGCGAAAAACAATGATTTAAGAGCGAAAAACAATGATTTAAGAGCGAAAAACAATGATTTAAGAGCGAAAGTCATAGTTTAAGAGCGATTCCAATAATTTAAAAGCACAACTTGCAAAATTTGAGCCTTGAAGTACAGTCCTGTAAAATAATTTACAGAACAAAGATCAGAAAAAGGTGTTCTTAATGCAAAACTTTATTGTGGTAGGAGCAGGGATTCTTGGCGCCTCTGCTGGATATCATCTTGCAAAAGCCGGTGCAAACGTTACGATAGTTGATCGTCAGGATCTTGGACAAGCTACTGACGCTGCCGCAGGGATTGTCTGCCCTTGGCTTTCACAGCGGCGAAATCAAGCATGGTATCAATTAGCAAAAGGCGGGGCGAGGTATTATCCTCAGCTTATTAAGGACCTTGAAGGATGCGGGGAAACCGACACCGGATACGCGCAAGTAGGTGCCATTAGTATTTATCAAGACGAGCGGAAATTGGAAAAGATGGCAGAGCGGGCAGAAAAACGCCGTCAGGATGCACCGGAAATAGGTGAGATTACTCAATTATCTCCTGATGAAACTAGGTCGCTGTTTCCGCTGCTGGCAGAAGGCTACGGCTCTGTACATGTGAGCGGTGCGGCTCGTGTCAATGGACGGGCGCTTCGTCAATCTTTGATTAATGCAGCCAAAAAACATGGAGCCGCATGTATTCATGGAGAGGCTGAAATTGTCTATAAAGATAACGAGGTAACCGGTGTCAAGGCAGGAGGGGAGACATTGTCTGCTGATCAAGTCGTTGTCACTGCAGGTGCTTGGGCGAAAGAGCTGCTTAAGCCGTTGGAAATTAATTTTTTAGTAACGTCACAGAAAGCGCAAATTGTTCATCTTAATTTGCCAAATACTGATACAAGCCAATGGCCTGTTGTTATGCCGCCTAATGATCAGTACCTTCTAGCTTTTGGCGGCGGCCGGATAGTGGCGGGCGCTACACACGAAAATGATGCCGGATTTGATAACCGGGTGACTGCGGGCGGACTGCATGAAATCTTTGATAAAGCTTTTACAATTGCACCCGGTTTGGCTGACAGCACAGTTCTTGAAACAAGAGTAGGCTTCCGTCCATTTACACCCGGGTTCCTGCCTGTAATTGGCGGACTGCCGAACTATAAAGGCATATTAGTTGCCAATGGACTCGGTGCATCAGGTCTGACAGTGGGTCCGTATTTAGGCGCCGAGCTTGCAAAACTTGCCCTTGGGAGACCATTAGAGATTAACATTGACTATTATGATGTAGCTGGAGCCATTGGAGGGTAAATAATTTTTTTAATTAGATCAACAGATTTTTCATGCCCTATACCAATTTGTCGGTCCGAAAAAGGCAATGGATGAATTGACTTCGGGTCATGTGCTGGAAATCCGCGCGACGGATAAAAGTACAAAAAATGACCTTACCGCTTGGGCGGGATCAGGTGGAAACGAACTCCTCGAACAAAAAAGAGGATGGAGATGTTCTTAAGTTTTGGATTAAAAAAGGTTAAGGGTGCGGTTTTCCGTATCCTCTTTTTTGATACTTAAGGAGATAAGAATTTGTAAAAACGTTATAGTAGGTTATAGCTCACAAAGCACCTAAAAGAGTATTACGGTTTGCTGGTTGGCAAGTTTTCTTATGAGGAGTACATTTTATGTCTTTATCATTTATTATCATATTATTTGTTCTGGGATTTGTTGGCTCTTTTCTCTCGGGGATGCTAGGTGTCGGCGGAGCTATTATCAACTATCCTTTGATTTTATATATTCCGCCATTATTGGGGGTTGCTGCCTTAACCGCCCATCATGTTTCCGGTGTTGTAGCGGTTCAAGTCTTTTTTGCAACATTATGCGGCGTGTTTGCTTACCGGAAGGGCGGTTATTTAAATAAAGGTCTTATTTTGTATATGGGTATCAGTATTTTGGCAGGCAGTTTAATTGGCGGTTACAGCTCTGAATGGATCTCTGAAAATGTTGTTAACTTTATCTACGGGATTTTGGCGATTCTTGCAGTTATCCTGATGTTTATACCGAGAAGAGATGCGGTGCAACCTGATCAATCTTTACAATATAATCGTTTATTAGCAATGGTTCTTTCTTTTATTGTTGGAATCTGCGCGGGGATTGTAGGGGCTGGCGGTTCTTTTTTACTTGTTCCCATTATGCTGACTGTCCTTAACATCCCCATGCGTGTTACTATCGCTACATCCCTTGCCGTAACCTTTATTTCATCGATTGGCTCTGTGACAGGTAAACTATTGTCGCATCAAATATTGTTTTGGCCATCTCTTATCGTTGTTATTGCAAGCATCATAGCTTCACCAATTGGTGCTAAACTTGGACAAAAAGTGAATCCTAAAGTGTTAAAGGTGATTTTGCTAGTATTAATCATTGCGACAACAATAAAAATTTGGATGGGCATATTGTGAAATGGATTTTTTCAATAACCCCGATATGCTTGACAGTGGAGAGCTTATGAAACTTGCCCTTGGCAGGCAAACTGAGTTAAATCTCGATTACTGCGATGTAGCCGCAGCTATTAGAGGATATATAGCTGCGGCTACATAGGATCACCGTATAGGTGCAAAGAAAAACCGGATTCACTTCACAGTAAGTCCGGTTTCTGCTTAATTTAAATCTGCTTTTTAAGATACTCCCTTTTTCTGGGCAAGGGCAGTATTTGAAGGCTGCGGGAGACTGCGCTTCCGCTTTAAAATCACTTTAGTTTTAAAATGGGAGAACAAATAACAGCCGATAATCACGATGACGCTCCCAATCCCCTGTATCCATGTCATTTTTTCACCTAACAGCAAAAACGCTAAAATGGCCGTAAAGATAGGGTTAAAATTCAAAAAAACACCTGAAGCGGTAGGCCCTAATCTTTGTACGCCAATATTCCAGAACACCATACACAATACAGTTGATATAACCCCGGTATATAAAATGGATTCAATAAAAGAAGCATTAATATTTGTTACTGTAAAATCAGACAGGTTAAATGGCACAAGAAAAATAAGCCCGAATATGCCGGAATATAACGTAGACATCATTGGCGATGTCTTTGTTGTTGCCCATCTTGAGCAAACAGAATATATTCCCCATATACATACAGCTGCTAACATCCAAAGATCGCCTTTATTGAAATGCAACGAAAGTAAAAGATCCATCCTACCTTTTGAAAGGACAAGAATAACACCGCATAGTGAAAGGATCATTGAAGCGCCCTGCAGAATATTTATTCTTTCTTTTAAAAATAAAAAGGAAAAGACAGCAATTGAAATCGCATTTAATGTTGAAATTAATCCGACATTGGTCGCTGATGTTTGTTCCAATGCCCAAAATTGAAAGACATTAAATAGTACAACCCCGGTGATCCCCATTAAAGCTAAAGGAAGAATGGCACTTAACGGCGGTAATATCTTTTTTTCCTTCCGCCACACAATGGGAAAAAGGCAAACAACAGCGATGATCCATCTTAAACTTGTCAAGGTTACCGGAGAAGCATGGCCAACCAGTGACTTCCCAACAACAAAATTTCCTCCCCATAACAAACTCGTTAATAGCAGAAGCAAGTAACTGAAAATTTGCATATCATTGAACCCCTTTTCGCATTTCACTATTGAAACCGCTGTGCACAATGGATTAAAATGTTCTATATATTTGTAAATGATTTTAACATGATCTGCTTATTAACGATATGTTATTTTGTTCAATAAGGGAAATTCAAAATAATAAAAGGTAAATGTCATTCTTGAAATAATTAAATTCATTTTAATCCATGGATTGGAGCTTTTTGTTGAAGATTTGAAAGGGGATAGATAAAATGGAATCTTTCATAAGTAAAGCGTTAGATGATGTGGATATTCAAATTTTAGATGCAATGCAAAAAGAGGGTCATTTAAGCAATGTGGAGCTTGCGCGTCGTTTGAATTTATCTCCGCCCGCCACACATGCAAGGGTTAAGAGGTTGGAAAATGACGGCTTTATCGATCGGCGAGTCGCCATTTTAAACCAGGAGAAACTTGGGTTCGATTTATTGTGTTTTATCTTTATGAGTACGAATATTCATAAAGCTGAGAAATTGGAAGTTTTGGAGAAGGAATTAATGGCGATGCCGGAAGTATTAGAGTGCCATTGTTTAACCGGGGAATATGACTACCTTTTAAAGGTAGCAAACAAAGATCGAAAAGGATTAGAGAGTTTCATCAGAAAACTTAACAGGCTTGGGATCACAAGAATCCAAACAAGTCTGGCCTTAAGAGAAATTAAATATTCAACAGTTTTGCCGATAGGGGATAGGGGGAAGTAGCAGATAAGTTTAAATCTGCTAAAACCCATCCATTTGAAGCTTTATAATTTAACTTTTAAATGATAAATTTGATCTTTTAACTTGAAACTGTAAGCGTTTTCAATTATAATGATTATAGGATGAACAACAACTGTGGTTGTTAGGGCATTTGGCGTAGGCGGGGCCAATGCCAAAAGGACACACCAAAGCGATGTGTCCTTTTTGTATATCCGTTCCTCACAATAAAAAAAGGCCGGCAATTAAGCCGGTCTATAATAACAACATTATTTAGCAAAAATGATCCTTAGAATTTGGATTAGACATTCCAAACAGCGGACGCAGGTAAAGTGCGGCATAAGAACCGATCAATGCCATGATCATCCAAACCCAGCCATGGAGGCTGAAGGATGAAATACCGCTGAAGTAGGCGCCGATGTTACAGCCGAACGCAAGCCTTGCACCGTAACCCATTAACAGACCGCCGATAATAGCGGCAAGTGCTCTGCGGAACGGGATTTTCTTTAGCAGGAATAATCCGCCGAGCGTTGAGGCAAGGAAAGCGCCGATTAGAATACCAAAGTCCAAAACGCTTGTAGAATCGGTAAATACTGATTGGTGGAGACTGGCGGCGCGGTCGCCTGACCAGTAACCCCAGTGTGATACGTCAATTCCCATAGCGCCCGCAATTTTTGAGCCCCATAATGCGAATCCCGAGGTTATTCCCCATGGAGAGTTTCTAACCATTAGGACAACTGCATTAAGAACAGCTAATACAATGGCTGCAAACCATAACGGCCATGATCCGCGGAAGAAGCGTTTCCAGCCTGTTGCGGTTGGTAATGGTTTTACTCTTGGCGGACGTCGTTTCTTATCAATCCACAGTGTGAGACATGTGATCAATCCAAATATAACAATTTGAACGATCCATGCTCCAAAATAGCCAAGACCGGTGCTGGTTGCAAGAGAGATTGGCTTAAACGACGGCATTTGATTGACCCAGAAGTCAAAATGCCAGGCGCCAAAAACTGAGCCAACGATAAAGGCGATCAAAGTAAGGAACATTTCCGAACGGCCGCCGCCAACAGCATAAAGGGTACCGGAAGCGCAGCCTCCGCCCAATTGCATGCCAATGCCAAAAATAAATGATCCGAATATCAAGCTCGTGCCGACAGGGGAGACATCACCTTCAGGATGTCCGCCAAAGAAGCTGATGCCTGTGGAAAGGATAATGGCAAATAAAGTACTGGAAATAGTGAGCATCAGCATATGAGCCCTGATCCCTTCGCCATTCCCTACTGACAGCATTCTGCGAAATGCTGAGGTAAAACCAAATCTTGCGTGAAATAATGTATAACCTAACAACAAACCAACCCACAGCAGAACGCCTTGCTTAATGCCTCCAATTGAAATAGAAAAATAGCTCAGAATAATAGTTATAAGTGCAGCGGCAATAATTAAAATCGTTTGCGGAGAGCCGAGGCTATTTGTTTGTTTTTTCTCTGTTTGCTGTTCTTGATGCTTTTGAACACTATGATGAACAGTTGCCAATTCAAATCACCCCAATTCGTATAATTTTAGTCGGATTTAATATTTTATACCATCATACACTATTTCGTGTCAATAATAAACTGTTATTTTTATCCGATGACAATGGGAAAACGGTTAAACAAAAGCTTTATTTTATTAAAACTAAGAAAAGCGGCACAATCCAATTGGATTAGTGCCGCTGTAATCTACGCTTTATTTTTGGTCTCTTTCGCCTCTAATTTTGCCTGTTTCTTTCTCGGTGACAGTCTTGGAAAACCAATCATTATGGCAATAATACCGCAAATACCGATCAGAATGGGATAAAAATTATAAACCATGATGCTTACAGGAGAAATAGATGCTAATCCTGCTGCTGCTAAGAGTTGTGCGCCATAAGGAATAATACCTTGCCAGCAGCACGAGAATAAATCCAATAAGCTTGCCGATTTTCTCGGGTCAATTTGATATTGATCTGAAATATTTTTGGCCAAGGGACCTGTAATAATAATGGCGATAGTGTTATTGGCTGTACAAAGATCAGTCAAGCTGACCAATCCGGCAATACTGAACTCAGCGCCTTTTTTCGACTTGATTTTACGTGTCACAATATATAATAGATAGTCTATGCCGCCGTTATAACGGATGATCTCGACAGTCCCGCCAATGAGGATCGCCAGCATCGCCATCGTTTGCATGCTTGCGACGCCATCGCCAATTTTTTGTAAAAGACCTAACAAATGATAGCTGCCATTAAATAATCCAATCGCACCGGCAAAAATGATGCCACCGGCTAACACAATCATTACATTGACGCCGGACAATGCGGCGATTAATACTGCCAGATAAGGAAGGGTCTCCAGTATGTTGAAATGATGCTGTGTGACTTCCGCATGGCCGCCTGTTGACACGAAAGCCAGAATAATAATGGTGACAATAGCTGCCGGCAGAACGATAAAGAAATTGGTTTTAAATTTATCGCGCATCTTTGTATTTTGTGTACGAACAGCCGCAATTGTTGTATCGGAAATAATCGACAAATTATCGCCAAACATAGCGCCGCCAATAACAGCCGCCATGGATAAGGCCATTGAGATATCAGTTTGGTGGCTGATACCGACGCCAATCGGTGCCAAGGCAACGATTGTTCCCATAGAGGTTCCCATAGACAAAGAGATGAAACAGCCTATGACAAATAAGCCGACGATAAGAAGGTTTGGCGGTAAAATCGACAGCGTCAAATTGACTGTTGATTCAACGGCGCCCATGCCTTTGGCTACTTCTGAAAAAGCGCCGGCTAACAAGAAAATAATCACCATCAAAATGATATTAGGATGCCCTGCGCCTTTACAAAAAGTTTCAACCTTATTATTCAAAGACTCTTTTTGATTCATAGCCAGAGCAACGCCTGCCGCGATAAGAATAGCTACAATCACAGGCATTTTATTAAAATCACCGGATATAATACCAGTCCCAAGGAATAAAACTAAAAATATAACAAAGGGCAACAGCGCCAAAGGGTTCCCTTTACTTTTTTCCATTAAAATCACCTCTCTAATCATAGTTGTCTTGTATGCAAGTATGAGAGGCCAAATAAAAGACCTCATCTTTCCAATAAGAAGAGGTCTTATAAAATATATAAGAAACGCCCTTCTTATCTTCCAAGCCTAAAGCTTGCTGGATTTGGCACAGCACTCTCTGTGGAGTCCGCTGCCGAGACTTCATCGGGCCAGTCCCTCTGTCTCTCTTGATAAGAAGATTTATTTAGAAGATGTTCAAACAGTCCGGGAAAAATAGCTGTCGAAGCGGTATAGTGCTCCTGCGCCGAAGATTACTCACAGAAGTATTGCCGCTTCTCGTCGCAACTCGTAGTAGTTCGAGATGTAACGCTCGTTCCTCCTTTTTGAACAATCACTTTAAATTCATTTTTAATACTATCTTACAATAAAGCGTTTAGGTTATAATGTCAATTGGAAAATTTCCATTTTGAATGGTTTGAAAATTCTAAGGCTGCGGAATCCAAAAATGGGGGAATTTTTAAAATGGACAATAATAAGCCGGTTATACTGCCGCTGGAAAAAAGAACCGGAAAACAAAAAGAGCTTTTTTTCATATGGTTTGCTTCAAATATTGGCATTTTAGGATTGGTTTATGGCGCTATTCTCGTTAGTTTCAAACTGAGTTTTTTACAATGCCTTTTAGCCGCGGCTGTCGGTTCTCTATCTTTTGCATTGGTAGGGTATTTAGGTATACCTGGAAAGGGGGCTGGGGCATCGACCTTTGTATTGTCGAGGGCAGCCTTCGGAATAAAAGGAAACTATATCCCTACTTTAATTGGATGGATAAACCTTGCAGGGTGGCTGTCAGTCGGTGTTGTAACAGGTACATTAACTTTATTATCTCTATTTGGCGCTTTTGGTTTTAGTTCTACTAAAACGTTAACAGTCATCAGCTTAATTATTTTTTCAGCTTTAATTATTGTATCAAGTATTTTTGGTCAAGAAACGCTTGTAAAGATTCAAACATGGTTTACATATGTATTTGGGATATTGACGCTAGTCGTCTTATTACTTTTAATACCAAAAACGAATTGGGGCGAATTATTGAGTATGAAGAGCGGAGAATGGCTGGGCAGTTTTCTGCCGGCTGTATCCATTATCATGGCAGGTACGGGCATTAGCTGGACTATCGCGGCAAGCGACTATAGCTGTTATCAAAATCCAAATAATTCTTCGAAATCAATATTTGCAAGTATCACTTTAGGGGCGTTCATTCCTTTATTCGTTATAATAGGTGCCGGTGTTCTGATGACGACTTCAGTATCTGGATTATCCACATCATCAAATCCAATCGATGCGATTAGTCATGGATTGCCTAAATGGATGATCATTCCCTATTTTATAACAGCGCTTGGCGGCTTAATCCCGCAATGCATCATTGCTTTGAAATCTGCAAGGGTCAATTTAGAAACGCTGAATATTAAAGTTAATCACGCATCGGCTGTCACCATACACGCGTTAATTATGATATTCTTCACAATATATGTTTTGTTTATTTCTGAAAATTTCTTGGGAAATTTTCAAACGTTTCTCGGGCTCCTTGGGGTTGGGCTTGCATCATGGGCCGCAACATTCCTTATTGATTATATTTGTATAAGAAAGCGAGAGGGCTATGAATTAAGGCTGCTGACGGATAAGGATTATAATCAAGTAAACTATCGAGGTGTATTTAGTTGGTTGATAGGGGTTGTCTTCGGGCTGTTATTTACAAATTCACCGTTTTTTAACGGACCGTTTGCTATAGGGATATTCAGGGACAGCAGTTTAGGAGTCATCCTGGCTTTTGTTGTCAGCGGATTAATATCTCTCATACTTATTTCTTACAGTTCTAAAAAAGTTAGGAGAAATATATAAAATTTTAGGAAACCTTAGTATAATAGATATTAAGCCAAAAAGTACATAGGTTATGATTCAGGTGCTGAAAGCTTTGCTTGCAGCTTAAAAGGGAAGTTGGTGAAAGTCCAACGCGGTCCCGCCACTGTAAATGGAAAGCGGTCTAAGAATGCCACTGTATGATCGAAACGCTTAACGAAGTTAAGTGTTCATATGGGAAGGTTTAGACTGCAATGACCATGAGCCAGGAGACCTGCCTGATTCAGAACACCAATGGCCTACGCGGATAGGGAGGTGTTGTTTAAAAACAGTGCACATTATTTAAAATAATGAGGATTTCTTATGTTTTTAACACACGCGGCGCATCTCCAATAGGCAGGGGATGTTTTTTTAATGCCATTAAACAGACGAGGGGGAACTTTCAGTGAAAAAAAGATTACTGGCGTTATTCTTAACGCTTATGGTCATTTTTGGCTTATTAGCAGGGTGCGGAACAAGCAATAATGACCAAAAAGCTAACAAAAACAGTCAATCCAAAACCGAACAAACGGCCTTTCCGGTAACAATTAAAGATGGTCTCGGGGATAAGGTAACGATTAAACATAAGCCTAAAAGAATCGTCTCGCTTATTCCAAGCAATACAGAAATTGCCTTTGATTTAGGTTTGAACAAGCAAATAGTTGGTGTCTCAGATTTTGATAATTATCCTAAAGCCGCTCTTAAAAAGACAAAAATCGGCGGGGAAAACATGAATGTGGAAAAGATAATCTCGTTAAAACCTGATCTTGTCTTAGCTCATGCATCATCTGCTC
Organism: Scopulibacillus cellulosilyticus; assembly: GCF_042665295.1. NCBI lineage: Bacteria > Bacillati > Bacillota > Bacilli > Caryophanales > Sporolactobacillaceae > Scopulibacillus > Scopulibacillus cellulosilyticus. Next base: position 98,983 of record NZ_JBHTCO010000003.1, on the reverse strand, counting down.
ATAACAGCCGGGACGGCTTAAAGCAGCTTCGTGAGGCAGGTATTCCGGTTCTTGTTGTGAATGATGCAGAAAGCTTCAATCAAGTCTATCAATCTATTCAAATGATTGGACAAGCGACAGGGACAAATAAAAAAGCGGATCAAATCATAAACGATATGAAATCGAAAGTGGCTGCTATTCAAGAAAAAGCGAAGCAAGTGCCTAAAGATAAAGAAAAACGGGTCTATATTGAGGTTTCGGGGTCCCCGGATATTTATACCGCCGGTCAGGGAACCTTTATGAATGAAATGCTGAATATCATTCATGCGAAAAATGTTGCTGCTAATCAAAAAGGCTGGGTGAAGATATCGGAAGAGTCAATTGTGAAAGATAATCCCGATGTTATCTTAACGACATACGGTTATTATCAAAAAAATGCCGTAAAGAACTTATTGAAGCGTCCAGGCTGGGGTAATGTTGCCGCTGTTAAAAATAAGCAAGTCTATGATGTGAACAGTGACCTTGTTAATCGCCCGGGCCCAAGGTTGGTTGACGGCTTAGAGGAAATGGCTCAAATGGTTTATCCGGATGTATTTAAAAATAAGAAGTAAATCAACACAGCTTTTGAACAAGTCCTGATAGAAAGTGAGAGAACGGAATGATAAGCTCAAGCCTTCTTCAAGTAACAAGCGAACGGATTTTATTGGATTCACCTATTCAGCTTCGGACTTTATCTTCGGCAGTCATTGGCGGAGGAACGGGCTTTTACCGGACATTTGTCAATCGTCATGTTAATAAAAACTACTGTTGTGATAATCCCAAGAAGGAATTGCGGGATTATTTAGTAAAGCAAGGTCTTGATCCGGCTGATACACTGGCAATGATGACAGCCGCCCGGCTGGAAGACGCTGCTTATATGGATATTAATGAACAAGATTTCTCTGTACTCATCGCCGTAACAGCAGGCTTAAGCAATGCAGTCGATGCCGCCCATAGTAAGGCGCATCAAGTCCAGCCAATGAGCGGAACAATTAACACGTGGGTATTTGTGAACGCCAGGCTTGATGACCAAGCATATACACAAGCGATTGTTACGGCTACAGAAGCAAAAGTCCGCGCCCTGGATCATTTAAATATTAAAGATCCGGTGACGAATACTAGGGCATCAGGCACTTCAACAGACAGTGTGCTGGTTGCCGCAAGTCAACAAGGCTGTTATTTGCCATATGCCGGCACGATTACGCTGCTTGGGAAGGCGATTGCTTCAGGAGTTTACCAATGTACGGTTAAGGCCATTCAAAACTATCAATGTCGGATAAGTCATGATTAATCATCTAATTGCTATCACAATAGCTTATTTGATAGATTGGATTCTTGGTGACCCAAAGTGGCTGCCGCATCCCGTACGCTTTTTTGGAAAAGGCATTGCTTTTTTTGACAGGCATTGGAATATAGGGCGTCATAGAAAGGTAAAAGGGCTGTTAACGGTGATCTTGTTGCTTGTTATTGTGTTTGGGCTGAGCTTATTCATTGTCATACTCGCCTGCTGGGTTAATAAGTGGCTGGGTGTGGCTATCGAAGCTATACTCATTTGGACGACGATTGCAGCAAAGGGGCTGAAAGAAGCGGCGGAGCAGGTTTATGAGCCGCTGCAAAAAGGTGATCTGCCGCAAGCAAGAAAATATTTGTCTTGGATCGTCGGCCGTGATACAGATCATCTGCCGGAAGAGGAGATTGTCAGAGGGACTGTAGAAACGGTTGCTGAGAATGTTTCTGACGGTGTAACGGCGCCAATCTTCTGGGCCTTTATCGGCGGGGCGCCGTTTGCCCTTATTTACCGGCTTATTAATACTTGCGATTCCATGCTGGGTTATAAAAGTGAGAAATACCTTGAATTTGGTTTTGCGGCCGCAAAACTGGACGACCTTGTGAATTGGCTGCCAAGCCGGATAACTGCGATACTGATAATAATCGTAAATAAAGCTGTTCCGCCGTTAACCCGCTGGAAAAGTTTCGCCATATTAAAGCGTGATGCCAGGAAACATCCAAGTCCTAACAGCGGTTGGGGAGAGGCGGCTGTTGCTTCCCTTTTAGGCATTCAGCTTGGCGGCGTTAATTATTACAAAGGTGTTATTTCTAACCGGGCAAAACTGGGTGACCCGCTTTTTCCTTTAAGCACCGGACATATTCTTGATACTGTCAAGATGATGAAACGTACAGTATTGTCTTTCATCCTTGTACTTTGGCTAATTGGAGGAATCATTTATGCTGCCAGCTCATGGATCTAATCCCGAACATCTCATCAAACAGCTTGATATGGCTGTCCCGGAAAAATTAATAGATTTTAGTGTTAATACCAATCCCTTTGGCCCGCCGGCTGAGCTTCAATCCGTATGGCAGTCGCTGTACAAAGAAATTGCTGACTATCCTGACCCTTATGCAAAGGCATTAAAGGCTGGTATCAGTGCACAGGAACAAATAGACGGGAAACAGCTTCTCATTGGCAACGGCGCCTCTGAACTGATTCATTTAATTGCACGAATGTTTCAGGGGCGTCACGTTCTAATTGTTGATCCGACTTTTTCGGAGTATCGGACAACCTGTGAAGCCTATGGCTGTCATATAGCATCCTTTCAACTGAATGAAGATGACGGCTGGCAGCTAAATGCCAATCAATTATCAGAGGCTTTAAATGGGAAGGACGCCGTTTTTATTTGTCATCCGAATAATCCAACAGGTGTGACATATAGTCAAGAAACGCTGCTTAAAGTTATAGAAGAAGCGTCCAACCTGGGCGTTTATGTCGTTATTGATGAAGCTTTTTATGATTTTTGCATCGAAGAGATCTCAATGAGCAAATATGTAACGGATTATCGTCATCTCATTATCTTAAGATCACTTACGAAAATGTATGCCTTGGCAGGAATCCGCCTTGGCTATATCATTGCTGACGAAGCTGTGATTAACCACCTAAAGCGCTTTCAGCCCCATTGGAGTGTAAACACATTGGCGCAAAAGCTGGGTGAACTTTGCATAAAGCAAACAGCCTTTGTACACCAAACTAAAAATAATATAGGGCTTGAACGTTGCCGTTTATTTCCCGTTTTAAAAGATTTAGGTTATAGATTAAGTCCAAGCAAAGTAAATTATTATTTGCTCCGGGAAGAAACAAAAAAATCGGCAAGACCTTTACTGCGCTTTTTAATTGAGCGCGGCATTGCGGCCAGGCATACAGATAATTTTATAGGTTTAAACGGTAAGTTTTTGAGATGCGCCATTCGGACACAGTCAGATAATGATCAATTATTAAAAGCGTTAAAGGAATGGAAATCCATATGCTAGTATTTATAAGCGGCGGGGTCCGCAGCGGCAAGAGCAGCTGGGCCGAACGCCTGGCTGTAAGTAAAGTTTTGCAATTAGGAAATGGCAGGCTTAATTATATTGCAACTGCAGTCAGAACCGATAAGGAAATGGCAGAAAGAATTACTCACCATCAGAAAAAAAGGTCAGCGGACGGATTTCAGTGGCGAACATGGGAACAGCCGGAACGGATTGAAAAAATTGCAAACAATTTTACAGAACAAGATGTTGTCTTGCTTGATTGCTTAACAACACTTGTCAATAATGAATTCTTTTCTTTTTATAAGAATCAATCTGTGTTAAAAACCAGAATCGAAGCTATTATCTCGGGTATTAAACAAATGAAGGCACGAGCGGCTTTGGTCGTTGTCGTTTCTAATGAACTTTTTCAAGACATAACTGATTACAATCCATTCGTACTGGATTACTTGAAAACGCTCGGATATCTTCATCAAACAATAGTGAAAATAGCCGGAGCGGCATATTTACTTGAATTTGGGCGTGCGAGACTAATGAAAGGAGGAGAGGACCGTGAAAGGGATCATGATACAGGGAACAGGATCTGATGTTGGCAAAAGCTTTCTCGCGACAGCCTTATGCCGCATTTTTTATCAAAGAGGCTATCGGGTGACGCCGTTTAAATCACAGAATATGTCCAACAATTCCTATGTGACGGTTGACGGCAAAGAAATTGGGCGGGCTCAAGGTATCCAGGCGGAAGCGGCTCATGTTACGGCTTCTGTTGATATGAACCCGATTTTATTAAAGCCAAGAAATGATCGAACCTCTGAAGTTGTGCTGCTTGGTGAAAGTTACCAGGCTTATTCCGGGATAGATTATCGTGATCATTTTTATGAATTAGGCATTTCTGCCGTTAAGAAATCCCTGGAACGGTTAAATAAAGACTATGAACTGCTCGTTATTGAAGGGGCAGGCAGTCCGGTAGAAATGAATTTAAATGATCGTGAACTTGTCAATATGAAGGTAGCTGAACTTGCCGATGTACCAGTTATTTTAGTTGCTGACATTGAAAGAGGCGGCGTGTTTGCTAACATTGTCGGCACCTTAGAGCTTCTGACAGAGGCTGAACGGGCCCGTGTCAAAGGAATTATTATTAATAAATTCAGGGGGGACATGACGCTGTTTGAAGAAGGTGTCCGCTGGATTGAAGAGAGAACAAGTGTCAAAGTCGTCGGTGTTCTTCCCTATCTGCACGATCATAAAATAGAGAGTGAAGATTCACTGTCCATTGCCTCCAAATTTCTGAACCAGGAAAAGAAACCGATCGATATCGCGGTTATTAGGCTGCCGTTTATTTCGAACTATACCGATGTTGAGCCTTTTTTATATGAAGAGGATGTTTCGGTCCGGTTTGTCGGAGACACTGAAACGTTTGGCAGCCCGGATGCTGTGATAATTCCGGGTACCCGCAGTACAATCGCTGATTTAGACTTTTTAAAGGAAAAAGGTCTTGATGAAGCGATTGTTGATTATGCAAAAAGTGGCGGAACGGCAGCTGGTATTTGCGGCGGTTATCAGATGATGTGTGATCAATTAATTGATGAAGCGGGAACAGATACGGGTGAAATAAATAAAAAAGTTGACGGTCTGGGACTTATTCCGGCTGTGACGCGGTTTCAGCCCATTAAAAAAACAGTGAGATCAACAGGCGTTGTCCACCGGCGATCAGGGCTGATGTCAGTACCAATTGAAGGTTATGAGATTCATCTTGGCAGAACAGACATGTTAGATACTGATGAGCCGCCATTACCCTTTGTATCTTTACAAAATGGTGAAACCGAAGGTGTTTGCTACGATAAGGGAAGAATTATCGGCACTTATTTTCACCATCTATTTCATAATGATGAGTGGCGGACAGTATGGCTAAACCAAATTCGTAAGAAAAAAGGGCTTCCGGAACGTAACTGTCACAGGCTTCATCAATCGGGGGATCATCGGTTTGATTTGCTGGCAAAACAAGTTGAGACGTATTTGGATATAGATTATTTAACTGATTTGGCTATTAATTGGGAGAAACATGAATGATTAAGCAATCTAAGGTGTGGTTTGAGGGGATGATCATTGCACTGCAATTTTTTACGGTCATTCCTATTCATCAAACGATTGATCTTAACATTAGAAATATTCGCCGGGCTATTCAAGTTTATCCGATCGTTGGATTGTTTTTTGGCGGGTGCATTATCGGGATTTATTGGCTGGCTGATGTGTGGACGCCTTTTTCTCATCTGGCATTAACATGTCTTTTATTCACACTGTTTATTGTTGTTTCCGGAGGCATCCACCTTGATGGTTGGATTGATACAAGCGATGCTTATTTCTCCTACCGGGATCGTGATAAGCGGCTGGAAATTATGAAGGACTCCCGCGTTGGCGCCTTTGGGGTCATGTCCCTTTTATTTATATTAGGCTGGCGTTTGTTATTTATGTACGAAGGGCTCACGGCAATGAGTTTGTCTAAGTTGCTGCTTTTTGCGAGTATCCCTTTTCTGTCAAGGATGGCCATGGCGATGCTGTTAGTCTATAGTCCGTTGGCTAAAGACGAAGGACTTGCCGCATATTTTCAGCGCGGGTGCCGTAAAAAAGATGCAATCATATTCTTCATCTATATAATGATTTACTTAGTTATTATCGGGGTTATAAATATAAAAGCCTTTGTCTGTCTTTTGCTTTTAGTTATATGTACAGGTTTATTTTTCTTTATAAGCTATCGGTTTTTTAAGAAAAACTTTGGAGGAATAACCGGTGATACGTTAGGTGCCAGTGTTGAAGGGGCTGAGACATTTCTATGGATGATATTGTGGCTGTGTCGCTTATTCGTCATGGGCTGACAAAGAAAAATATTGAGAAACGTTATATAGGCTGGACTGATGAGCCGTTAAGTCAAAAGGGTATTAATGATTTATTAGACAAACGCCTAAATATCCCGAATCCTGATCTTGTCATCACAAGCGACCTGTGCCGTTCCGAAAAGACAGCCCGACTTCTATTCCCAGGGAAAAATTTAGTTTTGTCGAAACAGTTAAGGGAGATACATTTTGGAGAATGGGAAGGGGCGTCCTATGAAGAACTGAAGGATCTTCCCGGCTACAGGCAGTGGCTGGCGGATTTTAAAACTTATGCGCCTCCAAAAGGTGAATCTTATGCAGACTTTTCTTTTAGGGTATGGAAAGCGTGGCAAGAGATAACTTCCTGTTTTAGTCATTTAAAAGTATCTGAGATTGTTGTTGTGACGCATAGCGGGCCTATCCGTGAACTGTTGGCTCATGTTGCTCCTGAGAAAAGGCCCTTTTGGGAATGGCAGATTTCACATGGCAATGGTTACAGATTATCCGCTGACAGAACAAGGATGAGGAGGGGGGAGCGATGCACTTTGTTACAGGAGGTGCCTTTAACGGAAAACGCCGTTGGGTTAAAGAAACTTATCAATTAGAAAATAAAGTAAATGTCGGATGGCTTTCCGGCTATGATTCAAGCATACACCTTGATCAGTTAATGAATGTGTCCCATTTTCAGCTGATAACAGTGATTGAAGGCTGGGAGCAGTTCATCTGGCAGTCCCTATCCATTGAAAAAGATCCCCGGGGTTTCTGGCAGGATCTTATCCGCAAGTGGCAAGCTTGGGAGTACAGCGGTTCTAACCGCCAGATTATTATAATAGGCGTTGATATCTCGAAAGGGATTGTTCCAATAGAAGAAAAGCAGCGTCTCTGGCGGGATGTGACTGGCTGGTGCTATCAAGATGCGATAAAAAGGTGTTTGAAGGTTAATATCATTTGGTACGGATTATCGCAATGTTTATAAGGAGATGATTATATGAAAATTTATACTCGAACAGGTGATAAGGGAAAGACAGGTCTTATCGGCGGACGCGTGGATAAGGATGATGTGCGTGTTGAGGCTTACGGTACGATTGATGAAGTCAACAGCTTTGTAGGCAAGGCGATGACAGAGCTTAATGAGGACAAATTTAAAGATGTTTTACAAGACCTTGAAAAAATTCAACATGAGCTTTTCGATTGCGGCGGAGATTTAGCAAATGTAACATCACATCGTTCCTATAAATTGCAAAAAGAATCTATTGATGAACTGGAAGAGCGGATTGATCAATTTATTGCGGAAGCGCCAAATGTTGAGCGGTTTATTCTTCCCGGCGGCACAAGCGCGGCGGCAACAATCCATATTGCGAGAACCATTACAAGGCGTGCCGAACGCTTGATAGTAAAATTAACGAAAACGAGTGAAGATGTACCGCCGTTAGCACTCGCTTATGTTAACCGGCTGTCTGATTATTTCTTTGCTTTAGCCCGGGTGATCAATTTTAGATTGAATGTCAAAGATGTTGAATACGTTCGCAGTGCTAAGGTATTTAGGGACGGCAAACGGAAGGATAAAGAATATTAATTGGCTTAAAATCATTTGATCTTAGTGAAAGGATTGACAGATTCCTATGCGTGATGCGTCATTTTTTCCATTATCAGAAGATGAAGAACTCGTTATTACAGCAGATTGCGCCGGGGCAATCGGTGAGAAACAGTATGATGAAATTAACGTTTCATATGATGTTTTAGCATATGCCAGTTTGCGCGTCACATTAATGGAATGTCTTGCGGTTGGAGGCAGGCCTTTTGCTGTTATTGTACAAAATTTCGTTAATGGCCCAGTATGGCGGACTTTTGAAAAAAGCGTCACACAAATTTGCCGTGAATTAAAAATTCCTATACTGCCTATCATGGGCAGCAGCGAAACGAATTTTTCAATGCTGCAATCGGCGGTTGGTTTTACGGTGATTGGCAAGGCAGCCCGCTCCAAACGGCGAATCGCTGTGACACCGCCGGGAGCAGGGTTTGCCGTTATCGGCCGGCCGCTTGTCGGAGATGAAGTTATATCTCAAAAAAATGATGCAGCGTCATTAACACTTTTCAAACAGTTATGTCACATGGACGGCATTTATGAGCTTGTGCCGGTAGGGTCCAAGGGTATTGCCAGCGAATTAACCGGGCTGTTTAGTGATAATCATCTAAATATATCAGAGTGGTCCTGCAAACTCGATACAGAAAAGTCGGCAGGACCTTCGACTTGTTTTATAATTTCTTATCAAAAAAGCCGGGAACCGGAAATCAAAAAAGCGGCGGGGACATTATTTTATAAAATAAAAACCTAGTAGGCGATGCCAATCCGCTGTTTAATATGGCTGTCATCAAATAATTGAGAATAAGCAAATTCTGCAGTATCCCCGGCAGTAATTTTTTCACCGCCTTTTGGAAGAAAGTTTGCTTCTATACGAAATCTGCCTTCAGCATTGCCATCAGGCATATAGGTTGGGCAAATGACAGTCCAATTAAGATTGGAGTTATAAAGGTATTCAAAAGCCTTTTTATGTTCTTCAGAGGCCCTGGTCAAAGACCTTTTCGATTCTGATGATTGATAACGGTAGATGTCAGGGTTTTCTCTGCTGTTTAAGATTCCGGCTGTACCAATCGTTATAATCCTTTTCAAGCCTTCTTTTTTCATAGCTTCAATAATCAATGGCGCGCTTTTCGATAATGTTTCACCCCGATCTGTGCTTAAAGCGCTGATAACAGCGTCTTGCCCTTTAACGGCGGAAAGAATATCCCCTTTTTTTAAGGCATTGCCAATAAAGACTGATAGATTCGGATGTGAGATATTTAATCTTGAAGTTTCCCGCACGAAAGCGGTTACTTTATGTCCGTCCTTTAATGCTAACTTTACAACGCGATAACCAACACGACCCGTCGCCCCTAATACAAGTATTTTCATCTGAACACCCCAATTTTACATTCTATTCCTCTAATTTAATTATAACTGAATGGCTCTAAGTTAGTTTATGTAAATATTAAAAAGTTTAATAACGGTAAAGAAAACTTGGCTGGTGCCAAGTTGTACTTATACTTTCATCCTTTAGTGAAGTTAAATCTTCTGAAAGTGCAAAAAAAAAGAGGGCTATTAATTAGCCCAAGGAATAAAAATGTATATTGAACGGTGGGGGAAACCGTTGTAATTCTAGTATTGCCAAGTTTCATAGCTTTATACATATAATTTAAGATTTCAAGTATTTTTTTATGGATGTGATGGACCGTTATATTATAAAATATCCAGACATAATAATAGTTCTTTGGGTATTTCTTATTGTCTATCGTTTGTTGATAAGGTTAACATGATGAATAGACGAAACATATAAGGTAAATCTTTTTAATATACAGGAATTTTTTTCACAAAGGAGCAGTTACTTTGTCTGACCAACATTCAACAGAAAAAAGGAAATCCGAACATATAGACATTGCTTTAAATAAGCAAGTATCCGGACGGGGCATAACGACCGGGTTTGAAAACTTCCGGTTCATTCATCAAGCTTTGCCGGAAATCAATTTTAAAGATATAGATATTTCAACAACATTTTTAAATAAAAGAATTAAGGCCCCATTAGTACTTAGCTCAATGACCGGGGGGACTGAAAGAGCTTGGGAGATTAATTTGCACTTGGCTTCTGCAGCTGAAAAAAGAGGCTGGGCGGTAGGCACCGGGTCAGTCCGTGCCGCACTTGAAAACCCGGAGCTCGGATTTACTTACAATATGAGAAAAGCGGCACCGTCTATCCCAATCTTCACTAACTTGGGGGCGGTTCAATTAAATGCAGGATATGGTGTTGATGAATGCCGCCGGGCGGTAGATATAGTACAAGCAGATGCATTGGTGCTGCATCTTAACAGTATGCAAGAGGTCTTTCAAACAGAAGGTGATACGGATTTCACCGGTCTATTAAAAAAGATTGAAAGTGTGTGTACAACACTTGAGGTGCCCGTCGGCATAAAGGAAGTCGGCATGGGCATTAACGGTCAACTGGCTAAACAATTGTTTGACGCCGGAGCGTCATTTGTTGATGTTGCGGGCGCCGGCGGGACCTCCTGGATTCAAGTTGAAAAGTTTCGTTCAAAAGACCCTGTCCGAATTCAGGCTGCTGAAGCTTTTTACGATTGGGGCATTCCTACGTCTGATTGTATTGTTGATGTGAGGAAGGCTATTCCCGACAATCAAAAAACTTTGGTTGCGAGCGGGGGATTATATACAGGTGTCGATGCGGCAAAAGCAATAGCAATAGGTGCCGATCTGGCAGGGTTTGGGCGGTCAATTTTGAAGGATGCTGTTGAGTCGGAAGAAGCCCTTGACAAAACACTTGAGCGAATTGAAATGGAACTTAAAATGGCGATGTTCGGGATTGGTGCCCATAACCTGGAAGAGTTGAAATTGAGTCCGCTGATTAAAAAGATTGATTAAAGTAAACTAGTAGTATAAATCAACGCATTATAACAGTATAAAATGCGCCTTAATTGGAAAGGATTGTTATCGTGAAATTAAATTTAGCAATCTTTTTTAAAGAGGTGAAAGTTTTATGGCAAAGCATACAGTGCGTTTACTAGGCTTTATTTTTCTTGTCATAGGAATAGTCGGATACTTTGTGCCGTTTGAAGGGTTTTTCTCATTAACGATGAATCACAATATGGTGCATCTTATTTCCGGCATTGTGATGCTGCTTAGCAGCAGTAATGAAGCGCGCAGCTCATTATGCGCGAAAGTATTCGGAGCTATCTACTCGCTAATGTTTTTGGCGGGTTTATTTACCCAAAATATTATGGGTATGATGCTGCTTCCGGCAGACACGGTTCTGCATTTAATCATTGCGGCTGTCTTATTGTTCGCCGGCTTCAAATCAGCAAGTATGTCAAGAAACAAGTCAAAAGATACTTCGATGTAAACTCTGTATAGCCTCCCGTTAGAATGGGAGGCTTATATATGAGAATTAAATTTTAATAAAAAATTCACATTGAAACTCATTTATTACTTAATGTCCGTTTACCTTTTTAGTTTTTCATTAAATTTTGTCGAGAAATATGATACAAAAAAGCCTACAAATATGGCTGTAAATATATATCCTAATAAGTACTCTAGCAAAGTAATTAACGTTAATGGATTCTGTATATTAAATTTAGATTGTAAAGAGAATAAAGGTGTTAAACCCATGCTTATCATATAATACAGATGTTTCCATTTGAAGTTATGGTTTAGTAAAATTACTTCCTTCGAAGAGAACATATTGAAAACATCATTATGTTCTAAATAATATGAACCAAAAGCCACCCCAATTATGAAGAAAACCCAACAGATCATAAATAAAAAGATTATTATATGAAATAACCAATTCCTGGTGCTATCAATTGCAAATTTTAAATATAAACAAGAATAAATTGTTGTAAGGATTACAGTAATTAATAAAGAAAATAAATTACCCCCGTTATTTTCAATATTAACTTCAAGAATAGTAATACAAAATAAAGCCAGAAGGCATAGTTTTATATAGTTTGAAAATATGACAGTAAAAATCTTATGAATTTTGTTTGGGAATTTGTTTGACTTTACAGTTGAAACTTTTAAAAATGGAGCACTTATGTATTCTCCAAAACCATAAGCTAGAATAATAATCATTATAATAATTAATATTCTTAAAGCTAAGGGCATTCTATTTAAATAAAGCCCAAAAGTGGCAAAGAAAACTACTGTTCCAAAGGATAATCCATAAATGACTAATCGCCATTTTGTTTTAGATAAGGTACTAAGTACAAAAATACTATTAAAAATTTTATTACGATATTTATTGCTTAATTTAATTGCATTAAGTACCTCTCTACCCCTTTTAATTGAACTTTTAAAGTCATCAATCCAATTAAAAAAACTCCTCTTAAAATTAAATTTATTTAAGGCAATTTGTTTTTTTATATACAGTAAGAGACTTACAAAAATTGAAAAAAGACTATATAATATTGCCATTGTAGCCAAAAACAAAAATTCTATTTCAACAAAATTCACAAAAGGTCCCCCTTTTAAAAGATTAAATCCTTGACTTTTTTAAACTTTATTATATTTTAATGTTAGAATATCTTACAAGAAAGAAAAGGTTTGTCTTTCTTCTTTAATTTGAAATCCCTATTGACTACTTAACTGAGCATATTAAATAAGTAAAAAAATACTGATAGAATGGTTTTTAATTTTTTTAAATTAAAAAGGTTTATCATTTTCATATTTGGGGAAAATAAAAGGATTTTCGAAGACTATTTTGAATTAGGTATAATAAAACCAAGGTTTTGTAATTTCTATCTTAACAACGCTTGTCATCATAACAAACTTACAAGCTTGTTTTCTTGGAAACATAAACCTTTTTACTAAATCTCTTTTATTAACATATCGCCATATGTTATTATATATAAAAAGTCTTATATTAATAATCTGGATATATCACTGGTTAAATTAGACAGAGGTCAATAAGCAGCAGCTGAAAACCGCCTATCGAACTATTTTATTGCCAGCGTACCATATACCATTGCCAATTTAAATATTGTCATATACAATGAAATTTTAATTGAATAGACACAAAATCCTCATCATATAAGTTAAGTTAGGTGAGGTAGAGGTCGCGGTTTTTATCAGTAATGCAGAGGAGACTAAGAGAAGTTTAAGAGTTTGCATGAAAGGAAAAATCGCCGAAGTTCATTCAGGTTTCTCTTACTGGACGGGCTGGGGCTGTTTCCGAATAGGGGCAGAACTGTCACGTGAGTAATCCTTGCGTGTTGAGCTATCGATGGAAGGTATGATGAGGGCTTCTTAATGCCGTCGAGAGCTTCTTTCGACGGTATTTTTTTACCCTTCTCCTTCCCATTCTAAAAGTGTGAGTTCAAAAGGGAGGACATGTTTCCCGGACTTTTTGAACATCCTCTAAAAGGAAAAGGAGATTTGATAATGATAATGGATGACAATCAGCCTGAAAATAATTCAAATGAGTTAAAGAGAGGCCTTAAGTCGCGCCACTTAACGATGATTTCGTTAGGCGGAGCGCTCGGTACCGGTATTTTCCTAGCCAGCGGCGGGTCGATTCATTCGGCCGGACCAGGCGGGGCGCTTGCAGCTTATCTAATTATTGGTATAATGGTATTCTTTCTAATGACCAGTCTGGGGGAACTTGCGGCTTACATGCCGACGAGCGGTTCATTCAGCACTTATGCTACCAGGTATGTCGATCCGGCTTTCGGATTTGCTTTAGGCTGGAATTATTGGTTTAACTGGGCAATTACGATTGCAGCTGAACTTTCTGCAGCGACACTTGTCATGAAATTTTGGTTTCCTCACAGCTCATCATTGTTTTGGAGTGCTTTGTTTTTAGTTATTATTTTTCTTCTTAATTTTTTATCCGTAAAATCTTATGGTGAGTCTGAGTATTGGTTTGCCTTTATTAAAGTTGCCACGGTTATCATCTTTCTTATTGTCGGTATTTTAATGATACTGGGTATCTTTCACAGCAATACAGTAGGGTTTAAAAACTTTACAATTGGAGATGCGCCTTTTCATGGCGGGATCCTTGCGACTTTCGGCATTTTCTTAGCGGCTGGATTCTCTTTCCAAGGAACCGAGCTTTTGGGTGTCAGCGCCGGTGAAAGTGATGACCCTGAAAAAACCGTTCCCCGCGCGATGAAAAGTGTTTTTTGGCGCATTCTATTGTTTTACGTATTAGCGATCTTAGTGATTAGTTTAATTATTCCTTACACAAATAAAAGCTTAGCAAGCGAAAGTGTTATGGTCAGTCCGTTCACGCTTGTCTTTAAAAAGGCGGGACTCGCTTTTGCGGCATCTGTGATGAACGCAGTTATTTTAACGGCTGTTTTATCTTCCGGTAACTCTGGATTATATGCATCAACACGTATGCTTTATGCACTGGCCAAAGAGGGAAAAGCACCCCGCTTTTTAACAAAAGTTAATAAACGCGGTGTGCCGATTTGGGCGCTTATTATTACGGCCTTAATTGGTGCGTTTGCTTTTCTTGCATCGATTTTCGGAGACGGTATTGTTTATACATGGCTCTTAAATATTTCCGGGTTATCGGGATTTATCGCTTGGCTTGGCATTGCAGTCTGCCATTATCGTTTCCGTAGAGCTTATGTTGCCCAGGGGCGGGATCTCAATGATTTGCCGTATCGTGCAAAATGGTTTCCGTTTGGTCCGATATTTGCATTTATCGTCTGTATGATTGTTGTTATCGGGCAGAATTATAGTGCCTTTCTCGGCGGACATATCGATTGGAACGGGTTATTTGTGTCCTATATTGGCATTCCGATCTTCTTAATAGTTTGGCTCGGATATAAGTTTATTAAAAAGACAAAAGTGATTCCCCTTAAGCAATGCGACTTTGATAGGAAGATAGACTAAGTAATGGCGATATTTTACATCTGATAATCAGTTGACAAAAAAGTAATTTGTTTTATACTTTTAAATATCTTAAACAACTTAGAATATCATTCGATGACAAAGAGAGTAGTTATTTTTGATGCAATAGCGAGCCGGGGAATGGTGGAAGCCTGGCGCTAGAAAATAATGAACCGCACTTTCGAGAAGCTGTTTGAACGACATCATGATGTTTACTAGAATTTGCCGGGGCATCCCGTTATCAGATATAAGAGGTTCTTCAATTGAAGAACTATTAGAGTGGTACCGCGGAAAAAGTCCGTCTCTTGATTAAGAGGCGGGCTTTTTTATTTAGTTATTATAGGTTATTATAATAATTGAAAAATTACAAAATATTTTCAAACACATCATAAATGCTTTTGAAAAGGGGTGAAAGGTATGACGAAACAATCTAAGCAATCAATAAACGCACAATCCGCTCATTCGGCTGACCTGAAGAGAGGGTTGAAAGCCCGACATCTGACAATGATTTCTTTAGGCGGCTCAATTGGTACAGGACTGTTTCTCGGAAGCGGCACAGCTATTCACACCGCAGGTCCCGGAGGCGCGTTATTAGCATATATTATTATCGGTATTATGGTTTATTTCATTATGACAAGCTTAGGAGAATTGGCAGCATTTATGCCGACGAGCGGCTCATTCAGCACGTATGCGACGAGGTTTATCGATCCGGCGCTCGGATTTGCGCTTGGCTGGAATTATTGGTACAGCTGGGCAATAACTTTAGCTACCGAATTGTCTGCTGCTGCACTCGTTATGAAGTTTTGGTTTCCGCACAGCCCGTCTCTATTATGGAGTGCATTATTTTTAGTCATCATGTTTGCTATCAATTACCTTTCCGTAAGAGGATATGGTGAAGGTGAATACTGGTTTGCTTTTATTAAAGTAGCGACCGTTATTATATTTATTATTGTTGGTTTATTAATGATTTTTGGTATTATGAATGGACATGCCGCAGGCTTTAAGAATTTTACTGTCGGTGATGCGCCGTTCCACGGGGGAGCTTCAGCTGTATTTGCGATCTTCTTGGCGGCAGGATTTTCCTTCCAAGGTACAGAAATAGTAGGTGTTGCGGCAGGAGAGAGTGAAAATCCAAGAAAAAATATCCCGCGCGCGATTCGCAGCGTCTTCTGGCGGATTCTGCTCTTTTATATTTTTGCGATTTTCGTTATAGGCATGATCATTCCATATACGACTCATAGCTTAATGAGCCAAAATATTATGGTCAGTCCATTTACTTTAGTATTTAAGAAAGCAGGGCTTGCCTTTGCCGCTTCAGTCATGAACGCTGTTATTTTAACCGCGGTACTGTCAGCCGGCAACTCCAGTCTTTACGCTTCGACCCGTATGCTGTACGCGATGGCGAAAGACGGTCAGGCACCGAAGATATTCGCAAAGTTAAATAAACGCGGCGTACCTGTTTGGTCGTTAATAGCTACAGCTATTGTCGGGGCGCTTGCTTTCTTGGCTTCTATATTTGGAGACGGCGCGATTTATAATTGGCTGTTAAATGCCGCAGGGGTTACAGGATTTATTTTCTGGATTGGTATTGCGGTCAGCCATTATCGTTTCCGTAAGGCTTATGTCGCTCAAGGATATAATGTTAAAGATCTGCCATACAGAGCAAAATGGTATCCTTTTGGACCGATATTTGGATTCCTTGTCTGTTTAATCGTTATACTTGCACAAGACTACCAAGCCTTCCTTGGAAGCCATATAGATTGGATGAGCCTCGTTGTCGCTTATCTTGGTATTCCGCTCTTTCTCGTGTTATGGTTTGGTTATAAAATAGTTAAGAAAACAAAAGTGATTCCGTTAAAAGAGTGTAAGATTGATCCAGATGAGTATGTTTAATGGCAAGATGAAGAAAAGAAGTTCCTTATATATCTAATGATAGAAAATGGAGGGGATCTTTTTGAATCATCATACAAAGATAGGTTTTATCGGAACAGGTGTGATGGGAAGAGGTATGGCAAACCAGCTATTATCGGCAGGTTTTCATGTGAATGTCTATAACCGCACGAAAGAAAAGGCAAAGTCCTTAGTAGACAAGGGCGCGGAGTGGTTTGATACCGTACAGGCTGTTACAGAAGCATCTGATATTATGATCACAATGGTCGGCTATCCTAAAGATGTTGAAGAAGTTTACTTTGATAATGGCGTCTTAGCGCATGCAAAACCGGGAAGCTTTGTCATTGATATGACAACCTCTTCACCGAAACTTGCTGAGAAAATATATCAGGAAGCGAAGAAAAAAGGGATTCATGCCTTGGATGCACCTGTTTCCGGCGGTGACATCGGCGCAGAGCAAGGAACATTATCTATTATGGTTGGCGGTGATAAAGCAGATTTTGATGAGATGCTGCCAATGTTTAAAGTGATTGGCGAGAATATTGTTTATCAAGGTCAAGCAGGAGCAGGCCAGCATACAAAAATGTGTAACCAGATAACAGTAGCTTCTAATATGATAGGTGTTTGCGAAGCATTGGTTTATGCTAAAAAGGCAGGGCTGGATGAAGATCAAGTGTTAAAAAGCATCACCAGAGGCGCGGCTGGCAGCTGGTCATTGTCAAACCTTGGTCCAAGAATGTTGAAAGGTGACTTTGCTCCGGGATTTTATGTCAAACACCTTATTAAAGATATGACCATCGCTTTAGAATCAGCGGAGGAAATGGGCCTTATGACGCCTGGACTTGAACTTGCAAAATCCCTTTATGAAAAACTTGCGGATACAGGTGAAGAAGACAGCGGTACGCAAGCATTATATAAATTATACCAATAGCAAATTAAAGCGTCTGACCTTCGTCAGGCGTTTTTTTTGTAACACTATGTCAATCGGCAAATTTTCTATAGGATCTATTTGAATAAGACAGGTAATGGGGGTATACTTTAGAAAAGATATTATAATAGGAGATGTTATCATTTGATCGGCTCATTTATCATTGGTTTATTGGAGATTATTCTAATAAATATCGTATTAAGCGGTGATAATGCGGTTGTTATTGCATTAGCTTGCCGTAATCTGCCGAATAATCAGCAAAATAAAGCGATTTTTTGGGGAAGCTTTGGCGCTATTATTTTAAGAATCATCCTTACTTTTATTGCTGTATGGCTGCTGCAAATTCCATTTGTTAAGATTATTGGCGGAATTTTATTGATTTATATTGCCATTACTCTGTTAATTGAAGAGGAAGATACTGATCTAAAAGCAAGTTCAAATATATTGGCGGCGATCCGTACAATTATAGTTGCCGATTTAGTAATGAGCTTAGATAATGTTGTCGCTGTAGCAGGCGCGGCTCATAATAATATTTTTCTTATTATCGTCGGGTTAGCCGTCAGCATTCCATTAATTGTTTGGGGCAGTAAGCTTCTCATGAAACTGATGAATCGTTTTCCAATCATCGTTATCATTGGCTCGGCATTACTTGGTTATACTGCAGGAGAGATGATCTTAGGGGATAAAGCGATTGATCAATGGTTTGTTAATCAAGGGTTCCCTTTTGATAAGATTCTTGAACTGGTTCTGGCAGTCATTGTTGTTATCGCTGGATTGCTTATCAATAAGAGAAAGAAGTCGAAAAGAGCGCAAGGAAAGAAAAAGCATCATAAACTTCAAGAAAATCACTGATTTTAAACTCATATGGGACTAGCTTACCGGCTGGTCTTAAATTTTTAAAATAAGAGAGCAGTGGGTATAACATGCAGCAATTATTGTTTCATGAAAAATGGGAGAAGGCTTTATCCAAAGAAGATCGCATTTTAATAGAAGAGATTTTTCATCAAAGCCGGGGGAAAGAAGATTTAGCTCTTCAAAATATTCGGGTCGCCAGGAACTACCAACAGGATATTCTAGCTTCGGTTTTAATTGAAAATCGGACCGGCAAGCGGGTGTCTTTGCCATTTACTCTTTTGTATTATGAAAAGAGCTGTAAAGTGGCTGAATACTATTTTGCGGATTATGACCTTGATGTGCCGCCTTATACAAGTATGCCTTGGACATTTATATTTCCGGCTGATCATGTTTTAAATGAACCGAATCTTTCAGAATGGCATTTAGAATTGAAAAAGACTTGATCATGTGTAAAATGAATATTTATACACATTCTGACAGGATATTATGTTAAAATTATTGACCGTTACAGGGACTAGGAACTATAATTAGTAATGTTTGCAGAAACGAGCCTGCGGGCTTACGGTAAGGATGATGAAAAGACATGGCGAAGGAAAAAAACAACATTTTGGGGGTACAAGAAGGCAGGCTTGCCCCATGTCCAAAAAAGTCAAATTGTGTTTCCACGGAACATCCAAACTTAAATCGTAAAATGCTCCCAATTTCTTATCAACAATTAACACTTCCACAAGCTAAGGAAATATTAATTAATACGATTGAATCACTGCCCAAAACTGAAATTAAAGAGCAGAATGACCAATATATATATGTCGAATTTAAAACGCCTATTTTAGAGTTTTACCATGACGCCGAATTTTACTTTAATGATCAGCAAAAGGAAATCCATTTTCGTTCCGTTTCACGAATCGGTTTTGCCGACTTTGGGTCAAACAAACGATGGATGCAATCAGTTGTCGCCCGTTTTTTGGAAGCCGCCCCGGAAATTGAATAATGAAAACTTGCTGATTGGCGGATCTGGAAACGCCGCTTCTCGTCGCAGCTCGTAGTAATTTCGAGAAGCATTGCTCGGTGCTCCTGCGCCGCAGCATATTCATGGATGTATCGCCAACTTCTCGTCGCAGCTCGTAGTAAGTTCGAGAAGTATTGCTTGGTGCTCCTGCGCCGCAGCATATTCATGGATGTATCGCCAACTTCTCGTCGCAGCTCGTAGTTAATCGAGATGTTTCGCTCGGCGCTGTTCTTTTTATAAGAACAGCTTTTTTTGTATCATTTACTTAAAACTATTCATAGTCTGTCTTAAAAAAGCATATAACTCTCATACCAATTTTTCTATGGCTTTAATACCAGAGATTAACACTAATATTCATGGTTTGGGAGGTTAAATTGTAAATGAAAGGAGTATATTTTATGTCATTAGATGATACACCTTTTGTACAAGATTTCCAGACAGATGATTGGAATAGTTTATATGACCGAAATGACCGTTATGATGTTTATGTCAATGGTGACTATGTTGGTATGAAGAAATTATTTAGCGGAAATGAAACGATTGATGATATAAATGACTTTTTGACTGAAAATGGGTTTTCATCTTATCAAGCGGTCTGTGATGGCGATTATTATCGAATTTATACAAATCAATATCCAGAAGCGCTTAAGGAAATCTTAAGTTTTCATTTACAAAGCAGATAAGGCCGTGCCGTCATGTACGGCCTTGATTATCTATCTTCCTTTTCTTTCAGTTTTGTGAACCTTGGACGGCTTAAGGGACCTTCTTGAAGAAAATGTGATATGATGGGGACAAAGTTGATATTCACTACATATTAAATATATTTACTTGACTGGTAAAAAAAAATTAAAGGAGAAGGGTGTGAAAAGTTATGTCCAAGCTTTTTATTATTTTTGGCAGTGCCTTTGCATTTCTTGCTGTGGCATTTGGAGCATTCGGCGCCCATGTACTCAAGGCGAAAATCGGTGAGCAGCATCTAAGTGTCTTTGAAACAGGCGTTCAATACCAAATGATGCATGCATTGGGGCTAATCCTTATAGGCATTCTTTCTATCACAGTATTCCAAGGCCAATCCTCACTTCTAAACTGGGCCGGCTGGATCATGTTTATAGGCATTATATTATTTTCCGGAAGTCTTTATATGCTCAGTACAACGCAGCTTTCAGTATTCGGACCAATTACACCGTTAGGCGGAGTCGCATTCCTGGTGAGTTGGCTGTTGGTTATTATTGCCTTTATAAAGTCCTAAAAAGAAAGACACGTTAAATAGAAGACGTGTCTTTCTTTTTATATTAAGAAGCTTTTTTGCCTGACTTTAATGCTAATTCGACGTTTTGACGCTTGGTATCGTCAAAGTCCTTTTCGCTCTTTGATACCACAATAGACGCGATCCCGTTGCCGATAAGGTTAACTATGGCACGGGCTTCACTCATGAAACGGTCTATGCCGAGCAATAAACCAAGGCCTGCTATTGGAATAACATGCATGGCTGTGAGTGTTGAAGCGAGTACAATAAAGCCTCCGCCGGTAACTGCTGCTGCACCTTTTGATGTCAGCATAAGAATCAGGATAATTAATAACTGCTGTTCCAGGCT
Organism: Scopulibacillus cellulosilyticus; assembly: GCF_042665295.1. Classification (NCBI taxonomy): domain Bacteria; kingdom Bacillati; phylum Bacillota; class Bacilli; order Caryophanales; family Sporolactobacillaceae; genus Scopulibacillus; species Scopulibacillus cellulosilyticus. Next base: position 78,081 of record NZ_JBHTCO010000003.1, on the reverse strand, counting down.
AAGAGGCACGTGAAAAACTTGGGCCAGGAATACAGTTGCCATCGTCAAATAAATACATGTCCCATCAAGGTTGAAAGAATATCCCATTGGAATAGTAAGACCGACAACTGATTGCGGACAGCCAAATCGCTCCATCTTATCCATCATTCTCGGCAAAACGGATTCAGAAGAACTTGTACCGAGTACGATGAGTATTTCATCTTTTATATATCTTAAATAAGTCCATAAGCTAAAACCGTACAGTTTACAAATAATGCCCAGAACAATAAAAACAAACAATATCATTGTTACATACATACAAACCATGACTTTGGCAAGCGGTCCAATTGTTTCAAGACCAAATTTGCCTATTGTAAAAGACATAGCGCCAAAGGCGCCGATTGGGGCAGCTTTCATAATGTAACTTATAATTTTAAAGAAGACGTCCAACAACTTGTCAAATAAGTCAATAACAGGCTGTCCCTTTTTACCCAGTGCAGATAGTCCAATACCGAATAAGATAGCAAAAAATAAAATTTGTAAAATATCGCCTTTGGCAAAGGCATCAAAAACATTGGATGGTACGATGTGAGCGAAAAAGTCAACCCAATTAATTTTATCTCCGCCGCCTGAAGTAAATTGGGATGCGTCGCCTTTTGGAATTTTATTAGGATCTATGCCTTTTCCCGGGTTCACGATGTTAACGACAATAAGCCCGATAATAAGGGCGATCGTTGTTACAACCTCGAAATAGATAATTGCTTTTCCCCCGACTTTGCCAACCTTTTTCATATCGCCCATTTTGGCAATGCCAAGTACTAAAGTCAGGAAAATAATAGGGGCAATGACCATTTTAACCGCATTAATAAATGTGTTGCCAAGAACCTGCAAATGCTGTGCGATATTTGGCCATATAAGTCCGACAATAATACCTAATATAATAGCAACTACGACTTGAAACGTTAAATTTTTCAGTAATTTCTTCATATTAAGGCGCCTCTCTTTCTGAATATTTTAGGGGATTTTGTAAAATACGGTCATAAATTAATGATAGCGCTTTATGTCAAATTTGTGAACATTCTTTTTAAAGTTTTTAAGCGTTTTCAAGATAATTACTTAATAATGTAAACTATTATTTACAACACGCCAAGTTAAATTATAATAGATAAGTAGGAGACGAAATTTCATGGATTGTGTTGTTATTTGTCAAATTTTAAAACTCTATGATTAAAATTTTTAATCCCAAAATCATAAAAGCTTTTAGACAACCAGTAAAGGGAGGTCGTTTCAGCTTGTCTTCTAAAGATCAAGAATTGAAAGATATACCGCAAAAAGGTTTTTTTGGACATCCCCGCGGGCTTTTCACTTTATTCTCTACTGAACTGTGGGAACGTTTTTCTTATTATGGCATGAGGGCTATTCTTATCCTTTATATGTATGACAAAATCTCAAACGGCGGCTTGGGTATCAATCAAGGGACAGCCGCTGCTATTATGTCTGTCTACGGATCACTTGTATATATGTCAGGAATTATTGGCGGGTGGATTGCTGACCGCTTATTAGGAAACAGACGCACCATCTTCTGGGGCGGCGTCTTAATCATGTTAGGGCACATTGCGCTTTCGTTTCCTGGAGGACTTACGGCTCTGTTCGTTTCAATGTTCTTTATTGTCATGGGAACAGGCTTACTTAAACCGAACGTATCTAAAGTCGTCGGCGATTTATACAGTGTTGATGATGCCCGCCGCGACTCAGGGTTCAGCATCTTTTATATGGGCATTAATTTAGGGGCTTTCATTTCGCCGTATATTGCCGGTACGTTAGGTCAAAAAGTTAATTATCACTTAGGATTTGCAACAGCGGCTGTTGGTATGGCACTGGGACTTATCTTCTATGTGATAAGCGGACGGAAAAGCCTCGGGGATGCAGGAAAGAGAGTTGCAAATCCACTTAAACCCGAAGAACGGAAAAAAGTATTTACAAGATTAATGATCGGTGCGGTGATCATCGTTCTATTAGTAATCGTCGGGATGATAACGCATACATTAACGGTTAATGGCTTTACTACCCTCATCAGTATTTTGGGTATTGTTATTCCGATATGCTACTTTGTCGTTATGTTTATGAGCAAACAAACAACAGCTGTAGAGAAATCGCGTCTCCTTGCTTATATTCCGCTGTTTATTGCTGCTGTGATGTTTTGGTCGATACAGGAACAAGGCTCCGTTACTTTAGCCATTTACGCTAATGAGAGAACGCAATTAGACTTGTGGGGATTCCATATTCCATCTTCCTGGTTTCAATCTCTTAATCCTGTATTTATCATTATTTTTGCTCCAATTTTTGCGGCTTTATGGTTAAAGCTTGGGAAGCGCCAACCGATTACGCCAAATAAGTTTTCTCTTGGATTAATATTGGCCGGCCTGTCTTATTTAGTGTTGCTGATTCCGGCTCTTATGTATGGGACAGACAAGCTGGTGAGTCCGCTTTGGCTTGTATTAAGTTTCTTTCTTGTAACACTCGGCGAATTATGTTTGTCGCCGGTAGGGTTATCAGTCACAACGAAGCTTGCACCAAAAGCGTTTTCTGCACAAATCATGAGCTTATGGTTTTTATCCGATGCGGCGGGGCAAGCAATCAATGCAAAAGTAACCCCGTTATATAATGCGCATACTGAAGTCGCGTATTTCGGCATTATTGGGATTATTGGGGTTATCCTTGGTGTCATTCTCTTATTTATTGCACCGAAAATTCACAATTATATGCACGGCTTGGATTAATAAATAATCATGGCATGAACGGGGCTTTCCTGTTCATGCCTTTTTATATAAAAAATAAAAACCGCCATGAACCAATCGGCGGCTAAACAGATATATGGCGTGTTAAAATTCAGCTTTCTTTATTCATATGGATAGGAATAGTTCATAGGGCCTTGGAAAGTAACGTAGTCAACGTAAACCATTGGGATTAAGTATCTTGTACCTGTATTAGTATCATTAATAATGACATGATCACGGCCGGCAGCTTCTACTTCACCTCGGAATACCTTTGCATTCCATTCTTTGTTATTCTCAAAAGTACAATAAACAGATGCGACTTTTTCTAAATTAAGCCTTAAAATATTTTCAATATATGATTGTTCAGTTGACGGTATAATAGCTGAAGGTGTCGCTCCGGCATACGGCTGAGCACCTTGCTGCGCGCCGCCAAAGGCTGCTCCGGACGGTTGACCGCCTTGAAAACCTTGGCCTGGCTGACCGCCTTGCATCATTTGCCCGCCCTGGAACTGAGATGGCATCATTCCTGAACTTGGATATGGCCCATGGGCTTCTGCACGCATTGGTGGGGCAAAGCTGTCTCCGCCTGGATAAGCAGAAGAACCGTAAGGCCAGTTTCCATATGGGGATGATGGTTGGTAACTCATTTAAATCACTCCTTATTTTTATACTGAACAGCGGCTTATTGAACACTTCTAAAAGATTCAAAATCAACTCTATGAACATTTTTATGACAGGCGGGCTTATTTATGACAAAAAAAATCCCCTCACTTTAGAGGGGAATAATCTGCGTATAGATATCAAGGCAAGAAAATTAAAGGAAGATCTTGCTTTTTAGAATAATTGATATCAAGTATCTAATTTCTTTTGTCTAAACAGTCATCATTTGTGAAAAACGTTCTTTGTTAAGAAGCGCGCCAACATAGAAGGCGCCAAATTCACCATAACGCGCACTGACTTCGTCAAAGCGCATTTCATAGACTAATTTTTTAAACTGGAGGACATCTTCAGCAAATAATGTCACGCCCCATTCCCAGTCATCAAAGCCTACAGAACCTGTAATAATTTGCTTTACTTTCCCGGCGTAGCTTCTGCCGATCATACCATGGCTCTTCATCATTTCGCGGCGGTCTTCCATTGACAGCATATACCAGTTATCATTGCCTTCGCGACGCTTGTCCATTGGATAGAAACAAATATATTGAGTTTTAGGCAGGATTGGGTTTAAGCGGGCTTTGATATGCGGATTTTCCATTGGATCTTCGTCAGACTTTCCTGCTAAATAATTACTTAATTCCACAACTGAAACATATGAATATGCCGGAATCGTATATTCAGCAAGTTTCGTTTTATTGAAGGCTGTTTCTATTTCGTTCAGTTCAACCATCGTTGGCCTGAGCCACATTAACATAAAATCAGCCTTTTGCCCGACAATGGAATAAAAGGCATAGCTGCCTTCTTTGTTTTGCTGCATGAGATCCCATTTATCGAGGAATGTATAAAATTCCTGAATGGCAGCTTCCCGTTCGTCACTCGGGAGCTTCTTCCAGGACGTCCAGTCGATAGAACGGAAATCATGCAAACAATACCAGCCGTCTAATGTTTGAGCTGCTTCACTCATAGCTGACACCCCTTTGTTCATTCATTTTTCTCTCTAAATATATCATAGTCCAAAGATTCCTTGTAAAAACATGCCTTTTTGTTTTTTTTTTGTCAAAAATAGGGTGGATATGTCTTTTAAAAGAAAAGTGTTAAGAATAATAGGAATTAAATGGGTAAGCGATTTCAGCTTTCTATTTTGGTTTATAAAAACAGTTATTAAGTGTATTCTAATAATAGTTAGACCAGCAAGGAGGATAAATGATGACTCAAATGTTTGAGGATATGAAAATTAAAGTTAAAAAGGCACAGCCAGCGATTGTTTTTCCTGAAGGCGGCGATCAAAGAATTGTAGAAGCAGCGATCCGGCTTGCCGAAGAGAAAGTTGTAAAACCAATCCTGGTTGGTGAACAAGGCCAGTTTAACGATAAAGTAAAAGAATTAGAAAAGGCAGGGCAGCTTGAACTGCGCCACCCTGATCATGATGCTGGTTTTGAAGAGCTTGTTCAAAAACTTGTTGAAAGAAGAAAAGGGAAGACTTCGGACGAACAGGCAAGACAGTGGCTTCAAGATGAAAATTATTATGGCACGATGCTTGTTTATACGGGACAAGCAGACGGCTTAGTCAGCGGTGCGGCCCATTCAACAGCTGACACAGTACGCCCGGCATTGCAAATTATTAAAACCAAACCCGGTGTGAAAAAAACTTCCGGCGCCTTTATTATGGTAAAAGGCGACGAGCAGCTTGTTTTTGCTGATTGTGCCATTAATATCGCACCTGACAGCAATGATTTGGCTGAAACAGCGGTAGAAAGCGCAAATACTGCCAAAGCATTTGGCATTGAACCGCGTGTAGCCATGCTCAGCTTCTCTACAAAAGGTTCGGCAAAAGATCCCGCAGCGGATAAAGTCATTGAAGCAACAAAACTTGTTAAAGAAAAGGCACCTGAATTGCTTGTTGACGGCGAGTTTCAGTTTGATGCCGCTTATGTTCCTGAAGTGGCTGCTAAAAAGGCGCCTGATTCACCTCTTAAAGGACAAGCTAATGTGTTTGTTTTCCCAAGCCTTGAAGCAGGTAATATCAGTTATAAAATGGTGCAGCGACTCGGCGGTTATGATGCGGTCGGACCAATTCTTCAAGGGCTGAACCAGCCTGTTAATGACCTTTCAAGGGGCTGCTCCACAGAAGATGTATACAATCTGGCACTGATTACAGCTATGCAAAGCATTGCTGATTAAAGATGCTAAGACTTCTTATCCTTTTTTAGGTGAGAAGTCTTTTTTATATTCTAAAGTCCAGTTAGTTTACGGTTTTGAATATTTATGCTAACTTAAACTTCAATAATGCTTGTTAACAACTTACATAGAGAATAATATTTGTAAAGCCACATGATCAAATGGAGGTATTGTTAAATGGCGCACATTGTAAATGGAGACGAAGTTATCGAATTAATTTCAAAATTGACAGCGATTCCAAGCCCTTCTGGTAATACCGGACAAGTCATCAGCTATGTAGAAGATTATTTTAAAAATCTTGGGATTGAGACAAAACGGAATCATAAAGGCGGACTCTTAGTCACGCTTCAAGGTGATGATGATACGAAACATCGCTTTCTGACTGCGCATGTCGATACACTTGGTGCGATGGTAAAAGAAATTAAGTCTGACGGCAGATTACGGCTGACAAAAATCGGCGGTTTCCCTTGGAATATGGCGGAAGGTGAATACTGTGAAATCGAAACAGCAATCGGCAAACGTTATACTGGAACCATTTTAATGCATCAAACATCAGTTCATGTCTATAAGGATGCCGGTAAATTAGAACGTAATGACGAGAACATTGAGGTTCGCGTTGATGAAAAGGTCACAAACAAAGAAGAAACTGAAGCTCTTGGCATACGTGTCGGCGACTTTGTCTCGTTTGATCCGCGGTTTTCTGTTACCGAAAGCGGATTTGTAAAATCACGTCATTTGGATGATAAGGCGAGTGTGGCATTGCTGCTGCATGTGATCGGAAAATTAAAGGAAAAGCAGATCAAACTGCCGTATACTACACACTTTTTAATTTCTAACAATGAAGAGATCGGTTACGGGGGAAATTCTAATATTCCCGAACAAACAGCTGAATATTTAGCGGTTGACATGGGCGCGATCGGTGACGGCCAGGAAACCGATGAATATACTGTATCCATTTGCGCAAAAGACTCAAGCGGCCCTTATCATTATGGTTTAAGAAAACATTTAGTTGAACTTGCTGAGACAAACGATATTGGTTATAAAGTTGATATTTATCCTTTCTACGGATCGGACGCTTCTGCCGCGATTAGGGCTGGTCATGACATTGTTCACGGTTTGATTGGACCGGGGATCGACGCCTCACATGCTTATGAGAGGACACACCGCGATTCTTTATGCCATACAGGCGATTTAATTTATTATTACTTGCAGTCAGAAATGGCTTGAAACAGCTAATACCCGCCTAACAGGCGGGTATTAAGGTCTTTCTGACTTCTTGCTTCCAACCTCCAACCTCTAAAACCTGAACGCTTTTTCATTGCGGTCAACCATGCGCTTATAACTTTCTTCAAAGCGTTTAACTTCTTCTAAGGTGAGCTGTGAGGGCATAACATGGCTTATAGATTGCAACGTTTGATAAAAATGCATCATCATTTTTCCGACATCAAGCGGTTTCCCTGTTAATTCCGATAAAGAAGCCATTGTTTCGGGTTGGATGACAGGGTATTCAAAGGTTGTTTTCTCATCTTGCAAACTTCTTTTATAAAATTCCTTAATAAGAGCTGCGCGCTGTGAGCCGCTGCCGTCAACACATAAATAAATTTGAACGGCAACACCGTGACGAAGGCGCCGTTGCGAGATACCGGCAAATTTTTTGCCATCAACGCTTAAATCATATCGTCCCGGGCAATATGAACCTGTAATTTCTCTCGCTTCAATCGTTAAGTGATAGGCTTCGAGCATTTTTTCTGAAAAAGAAACCATAGCCGCGTAACCTTGATCAATAGAAATCCGATGGTTTTTTTCGGGGAAAATTAAAGAAATATTTAAAACGCCTTCATCAAGAACAACGGCTAACCCGCCGGAGTTACGAACAACGTAATGATAACCTTGTGATGTTAAGTAATCTAATCCCTCTTTCAGATGGGGAAGCTTTGTGTCTTGAATCCCTAAAATAATCGTATCATGATGGACCCACGTCCGGGCCGCGCAGCTTGATTCCCCGCTGCCGACCGAATAACAAAGCGCATCATCTATAGCGAAGGATTGCTTGGCTTCAAAGGCAGGGCCAAGTGTTGATTGATCAATCACCCGCCACCCTGGCTGATACAATATTGAATCCATTATTTTTCTCCTCATTTCACTAATATCCGCACATATTATACCATGTTTTATTGCTTACTTGAGTTCTTTGAATCATTGAACGTTAACCGCTCTTCATAAAAAAATTTTTATGTGGTTTAGTTTTGTTTTGATACCGGCTTTTATATGTCCTTTTAGAAGCTTTACGGATGAAAATGACATTTAAATTTCCTTTTGAACAAGCTATAATAATGTCATGTTTAGACAGGATGTGAGTAAAGTGTCTCAGAATTTTGCAGAGCTAGATGAAGTCAAAGTTTTTAAAGATCCCGTCCACCGGTACGTTCATGTCAGGGACCGATTAATTTGGGAATTGATTGGTACGGCAGAGTTTCAGCGGCTGCGCAGGATCCGTCAATTGGGAACAACATATTTAACCTTTCATGGTGCTGAGCATACCCGTTTTGGCCATTCGTTAGGTGTATATGAAATTACTAGACGAATCATTGATGTTTTTGACGGGCATCCGCAATGGAACCCTGATGAACGTCTGCTTTGTCTTTCAGCTGCGCTTCTCCACGATATCGGCCACGGTCCTTTTTCACATACGTTTGAAAAAGTGTTTAATACTGATCATGAGGCATTTACCCAAGAGATTATTTTAGGGGATACTGAAGTTCACCGGGTTTTACGGAAGGTTGATGCCGAGTTTCCAAAGAAAGTGGCGGAAGTGATAGCCAAAACATATGAGAACAAACTTGTTGTCAGTCTAATCTCAAGCCAAATTGATGCTGACCGCATGGATTATTTGCTTCGTGATGCTTATTATACCGGCGTCAGTTACGGCAATTTTGATTTAGAACGGGTTTGGCGGGTCATGCGGCCTTATGATGACCAGGTCGTCATTAAGCAGAGCGGTATGCATGCGGTTGAAGATTATATCATGAGCCGTTACCAAATGTATTGGCAAATTTATTTTCATCCTGTCACACGCAGTGCGGAAGTGATTTTATCGAAAATTTTAAAGCGGGTTAAATCACTGTATTATAAAGGCTACGAATTTAAACAACAGCCGCTCCCATTTATTCCCCTGTTTAATAAACAACTGTTATTAAATGATTATCTTAAATTAGATGAATCAGTCATTATGTATTATTTTCAAGTTTGGTTGGATGAGGAAGATCATATTCTAAGAGATTTATGCCAACGGTTTATTAATAGACGGTTATTTAAGTATGTTGAATTTAGTCCAAACAAGCATTTTGATGTATTTTATGAACTTCGCGAAGCTTTCCATGAGGCTGATATTGACCCTGAATATTATCTGGTTGTTGATTCATCCTCAGATTTACCTTACGATTTCTATCGTCCGGGCGAAGAAGAAGAGAGGCTTCCGATTCATTTGCTATTGCCGGACGGCACGCTTCGCGAATTATCACGCGAATCATCGATTGTTGAAGCCATTTCAGGGAAAAGGCGGACGGATCATAAGCTGTATTACCCGGCTGACCTTATCAATGATCTGTCTGCTCACCAGGCAGCCAAGAAGAAGATTAAAGAACTTTTAAATCATTAAGGAGGAAATTAATCGAATGTTTGAGGATCATGCCAAGCTCGTTTCTTTACTCAACCTGGCCGGAGAGGTTGTTGGCAGAAAAAAGCTGCAAAAGATCGTTTACATATTGAAAAAACTGGACTATCCATTTCAGGAAAAATATCAATTTCACTTTTACGGTCCTTATTCAGAAGAGCTCACACTAAGAATTGAAGAACTTTGCAATCTTGGATTCATCAGCGAAGTGAAGGAATCCAAAGGCGGTTACCACCAATACCGTTATTCTTTAACCGGTAAAGGCGGGGACTTTCTGTCTCACTATCAAATTGACATGCCTAAGCTTCAGGAATTTATAGCTGATTTAAACGGCCAAAATTCAAAGTTTCTTGAACTTGTTTCAACGATTCTTTACTTTGAAAACCTGTCAAAAGAAGAGATCATTAATAAAGTCAAAGTTGTAAAGAAAAAACAAAATTACAGTGATGAAGATATACAACAAGCTTTTGTGTTTATAGAGCAATTACAAAGCAAGCAATCAGCCAGTTAATCATAATTAACTGGCTGATTTTGCAAAGCTGCCAAACTGAGGACTATAAAAACTGCTAAAAAATCTTGCATAAGACATAGAAGGAGATTTCATTTATGACTGGAAAGACACACCTCATCGGCGGCATAGCCCTTGGGGAGGCCCTTCAATATTTTATGGGTACCCATGCTGGAGACCCTATTTTCTTGGCAGCATGCGCTGGCGGAGCTTTATTGCCGGATATTTGTCATTCGGGATCTAAAATTGGCCGGAAACTTCCTGTCTTGTCACGGCTTATCAATGGGGTGTTTGGCCACCGTACTTTTACCCATAGTATATTTTTTCTTATTGTCGTTTCAGCCTTTTTTACATTTTTTCTTCCTCATATGAACTGGCTTCGTGACGGCGTTTTAATAGGAATGCTGAGCCATATGATATTGGACGCTGCAACAACTAACGGGATTGCCTTGTTTTGGCCTATAAAGTGGAAAGTAAGATTTCCGCTTTATACTCATACCGGCGGCACGATAGAGCATGTCATTATGGTTATATTAACACTGGCAGTTCTTTGGCTTGGCGCTAATGAATTTTTAATATGAGCTTTGTTCGATGGTGTCATTATAAAATCGATGTTAATAGTTTTACTAAAGTTCCGCTTAAAAATGATCTAAGCTTTAATTGAGCTGCATAAATTAAACGAGTAGAAGATTGTTAAATAAATGCTATCTTGTTGTCTCTGTATGGTTCATCTGCAGATTTCAGCCCTCTAAGTGTTTTTTACAACGAGGTGAGAAGATATGTTAAGGGAAGCGCCCCCACCCCCAATATTAACAAATCATCAAATGGTTTCTGCGATTAAGTATGGACTTAAAAAAACTGAATCGCCTAAAAGAATAATCATTGTTGGTGCCGGTATGGCCGGCTTGGTGGCCGCTTCCTTGCTAAAGGAAGCCGGGCACCATATTAAAATGCTTGAAGCATCAGACAGAGTAGGCGGCAGGGTTTATACGATTCGTACCCCTTTTACTGATGGCCAATATGTTGATGTTGGCGCAATGCGCTTTCCAAGTGTTCACTCTCTGACATTGGAATATATAAAAAAATTCCGCTTGCCCGTTAATCATTTTATTAACAGCACACCCAAAGACCTTATTTATGTTAACGGGATTAAAGTCCGTTCAGAAGTATATACTCACAACCCGGATATTTTAAATTACCCGGTTTTATTAAGTGAAAAAGGTCAAACGGCTCAAAAGCTTATAAGATCGGCAATTCAGCCTATTTTAAACTTTATAAAGCAAGACCCGAAAAGGAATTGGAAAGTTGTCATTAATGATTTTGACAAGTATTCATTAGATACCTTTTTACGGCATAACCCGTCCGGAACACCTCTCTCACCGGGCGCATCTGAGATGATAAAAGTTTTAACTAGTGAAGAAGGATCTTCAGATATATCACTCCTGGAAACGCTGAGAAAATACATAATTTTCTTATCGCCGAATCTTCACTACTATGAAATCGCTGGCGGAAATGATCAGCTTCCTAAATCCTTTCTCCATCAATTAAAGAGAGACATATTATTCCAACAAAAGATGGTAAAGGTTGAATCAAATCAACAAAATGTGACCATTCATACTATCCACTCAAGGACATCCGAACCATATCAAATAAGCGGCGATATTGCCGTTATAGCCGTTCCATTTTCAGTTTTACGGTTCGTTAAGGTTGAACCAAAACATGCTTTTTCCCATAACAAATGGAAAGCGATTCGAGAGCTTCATTATGAGCCTGCAGCGAAAATGGGTATTCAATTTAAAAGAAGGTTCTGGGAAGAGGAAGGGATGCGAGGCGGTAAAGTGACGACTGACCTGCCAATTCGATTTGTAAAATATCCGAGTCATGGATTTGGCGGGCAAAAAGGTGTTGTTTTAGCGAGTTATACAAGGGGAGATGATGCTTTAATCTGGGACAGCATGTCCGAGGAAGAACGCGTGATTCAAGCGTTAAATGAGCTGGCGGTTATTCATGGTAAAGAAATCCTTCGCGAATTTGAAACAGGAGCGGCCCATAGCTGGGTGCAATACCCTTATTCCGCCGGATCTTTTCCGAAATTCAAACCTGTGCAGGAAACGGACCTTTTCCCATATATCCCGGTACCGGAGGGAAGGGTTCACTTTGCTGGAGAACATACAACAACAACGCATGGTTGGGTGCAAGGGGCGATAGAATCAGGGATTAGAGCAGCATACGAAATAAACAGTCTTCAAAATAATCATATATAAAAAAATAAACCATCTCCAATATTAGGGAGATGGGGGATCCGTTTATTGGTTTTCTTTAATTTCCTAAAATCTTTTTGAAAAACCGTTTGTTTTGCTTTTGATCGATGCTGGCGGCCACTTCCAAGTTGGATTCCTGCCATTTTGTTAATGAACCCATAATCCGTTCTTCACTCGCTTCAATATGTTTAGCCAATTTCTCATGATGATCGTTCAGAGCTTTGGATAATTCTTTTTTCAGATTTTGGTTGTCATTATATAGTACTTGTATTAGTTCAAACATTTTTTCATGGTGATCTTTGTGATGTGATAACTCTTCATAAATTTTCGATACAGAGTTTTCTTTGCCGGCGGAAGGAGAGGGCTGATGATTTTGCTTTTGAACTTGTCCTTGGCCAATGACAGTTCTGATCGCATTTTCTAAAGTCATACCTTGTTGTTTGCTGGCTGTTTTGATCTTTTCCATGATTGTAACGTCACGCTTAAGAAATTCACGCTGATCATGTTCATTTCTATGAAACTCATAACCATTTTCCTCGAGCAACCGGGCATACTTCCGAACCGTACCTTCCTTAATGCCAATCATATTCGCAACTTCCCGCGTCCAGTAAAAGCGTTCCTTTTCTTCTGTGCCGTGGGTCATGACGGCTCACCTCCTATTGATTAAATATTCGCAGAGGAGCTTCAATTCCCTTTGTCTAATATTAGATATTATTGTTGTATTAAAAAAAAGATTATAGGGACTTTTGTCTATTCACAAAGAGGAGGAACGCAGTTATATTTACATTCAAAGCAGACCATGAAATTGAGCTGAAAATACTGGAAGAGAGTGATGCCAAACCGCTGAAGGAAATATGAAGAGCAGAGCAATTCCGCAAAGGCTGGGTTTTAGGGAAGAAGGCTGCATCCGTGACGGGGAATTTTTATATGATCATTACGTTAATACAATGATCTATGGTTTAGTGAAAGAGGAATGGGAAAAGTTACAAGATAGGTTATAAGTTAGGATGTATTGACATATTTCATCGTTAATTTTATACTTAAACGCATAAAAGCATAGAAGTAAAAAAGCGATGAAGCATATGAGCAGCTTGTTACGAGTCAGCAAAGAGAGACTTAGTGGTCGGTGCAAACTAAGGATAGTAACTGGTAAATTACAAATGCGGAGCTGGAGGATTCCCGGATATTCCGTTAATAAAATTGAGAGAACCTTTAGATGTTCAAAGATGCGGTCTTTGAAATCATCTTGGGTTAACTTTGGGTGGTACCGCGATAACAATCGTCCCGATCAATGATCGGGGCGTTTTTTATTTGACGGATATTTTGAAATGGAGTAAAGGATTTTCATAGATAGAGAGGTGCAAAAAGTTGAAAAGAACACCAAAAGGATGGACTGTCGGCTTATTATTAGTGCTGATGCTGGCATTGTTGATGGTTTGCTTAATAGGCTTGAAGACACAGGCTCATCTCCCGCTTTTAGGATGCATTATATTAATGTCGCTTTTTGCCATTTGGCATGGGGCAAAATGGAAAGACATAGAAAAGGGATTAGTGGATGGCATTTCTAAAGGTCTTATACCAATCATGGTATTAGCTTTAGTAGGCATTTTAATAGGCGTATGGATGGCAAGCGGTACTGTTCCATATCTAATATATATCGGATTTGAATTAATTAATCCAAAATGGTTTTTAGTAACGGCGTTATTAACGACAATGATCGTTTCCACTTTTACAGGCAGCTCATTTACAACAATCGGTACGGTTGGAGCTGCTTTGATGGGTATTGGTCTCGGGTTTGGCATTTATCCGGCATTTTGTGCGGGTGCTGTCATTTGCGGTGCGTGCTTTGGGGATAAAATGAGCCCGTTGTCAGATACAACAAATTTTGCACCGGCAGTAGCAGGTATTGATATTTTTACCCATATCAGGCATATGGTATGGACAACACTTCCAGCCATTATTATTTCTTTTATCCTGTTTTTTGTATTAGGTCAGCATTCTTCAACGCATGTTTCCATGAAAGACATTGTTTCAGCGCAGCAAGCCTTAGATGCTCATTTCCATCTGACATGGCTCGTCATGTTATCGCCGCTGGTCGTTGTTATTCTGGCTTTTAAAAAAATGCCGATTCTTCCGGTTCTTATTACAGGGATCGTGACGGGCTGTATAACGGCGCTGCTTTTTCAAAAAGGGATGACTATAAGCGATTTAATGGCAACAATGCAAAATGGGTTTCATCTTAACAGCAAGAACGAACTGATTACGAACATTGTGAATAGAGGCGGATTACAGTCAATGATGAACTCTATTTCACTTATCTTTATTGCGCTGGCATTAGGCGGCGTGGCGCACAATACAGGTCTCATTGATTTAATGATTAACGGCCTTGTAACAAAATTCAAGTATAAAGGCCATTATGTCACAGCGGCAGCTTGTTCTTCAATTGGCGTCAATCTTATGACCGGCGAGCAATACTGTTCTATATTACTTCCCGGCCAAGCATATAAAAAAGCTTTTGAAAGAAAGGGCATCCCTTTGAAAACTTTATCAAGGTCGCTTGAGGACGGCGGAACATTAGTAAACCCGCTGATACCATGGGGGGTTAGCGGCGCCTTTTTCACACAGGCACTCGGCGTTTCCGTGGTTGAATACTTGCCATACGTCTTCTTCCTGTATCTTTGTCCGATATTCACGATATCTTATGCATACTTGCCGAAAATCCGTACGCATGCCTTATACGGAACAACAGGTGTAACTCAGGAATAAACGGGTATAAATATAAACATATTGTATTTATAAGGGAAGGATGCGCCATTAAAAAGGTAATCAGTTCAGCACTTGAAAGAATAGGTGATAAAACGCCTGTTAAACAAATCAAACCTGTATCCGGCGGGTCAATCAACGAGGCTTTTAAGTTAGAGACAGAATCCTGTCAGTATTTTATTAAACTAAAAAAAGGTGCGCCAAGAAATTTTTTTAAAAAAGAGGCTGAAGGATTAAATCTCATTAGGTCAACCCATACGAGTCGTGTTCCGGAAGTATATGATTGTGCAGATGCCAAAGGTCAAGATAATACGGGGATTTTAATGTTGCAATGGATTGAAGGGCAAAGGAATAATCAAACTGAAATAAAGCTTGGACAGCGGCTTGCACACATGCACGGACATGAATCTAAGTTTTATGGGCTTAAGACACAAACCTTTATTGGAGAGTTAAAGCAATTTAATGGATTATTCACTTCTTGGGTTAACTATTATCGTGAACAGCGCCTTTTCCAGCAAATTGAATTAGGGAAACAACGGGGCACGATAAAAGATAAAAGGTATAAAAAACTCATCACATTATTGGACAATTTGCACCGCTTTCTCCCGGATAATGTTGCTGCAAGTCTTTTGCATGGGGATCTTTGGGGAGGCAATTGGATGGCGGGGCCGGAAGGAGAACCTTATTTGATCGACCCGTCGGTGTTCTACGGGGACAGAGAAATGGATATGGCATTCACTGAAGTGTTTGGAGGATTTTCGACAGACTTTTACAGCGCTTATCAGGAAGTTTATCCTTTATCCGGGGAATATGAGGATAGAAAAGCGTTATACCAGCTCTACTATCTGCTTGTACATCTTAACTTATTTGGAGAGAGTTATGGTTCAGGCGTCGATCGTATATTAGATTATTATGTTTGATAAAGTAACCAGCTGTTTTTTAGATGCGGCTGGTTTTTTGATGTTGAAAAGGTTTTAAGACCGGTGCAGTCTTTTAAGTCAAAAGGGTAACACGGCCCCTAGCCGCAGGGCAGCGTAATGTTGATTTAAGTCGAAGCAGGAGAGATTTTAGCACATATTATTTCCTGGGTAATAAACAATGAAATGGGAACACCAGTTCTAAAATACTATTTCATATTTTTGAAAATATGTTACTATTAAAATTAACAGCGGGTCTATTAGAGTGCAGGTATCCCCAATTGAAAGGGGGTGCACTTTAAATGACAGCTTATCAAGTGATAACGTTAATGATCAGCTTTGGTTCGTTAATTGTTGTTATTATGAACAGCAAAAAAAAGTAACCCTGCTAATACAAATAACAGGGTTACCATCTCACAGTACATCGCTCTAATTAAGAGCCGCTGTATGGACGAGTCAAAGGTGTACCGGCACCTTTGACCGTTTTTATTGATACTATCAGAAAGTATATCTTGGCTACTTAGATGAAAACTCGGCGCAGCTGCCAGGATAATGTTGATAGTATAAGCGCAACTAGGCCTCTGTCTTCGCCTTTTAGGCTTGCCAATCGGCAAGTTTTCTTTAGTATACCATAATCTAATGATATTAAGCTAAAATAAAATGTTCATGAAACCAAAAATCTTCATGAAGAAATGCCCGGCCGTCACTGATGACATGAGGCATATCCTCTTCATCTTTTGCCAGCCACTGGCCTTTTTCATCTTCAGTTACCATATAAAAATAGCCTTTTTTAAAAAGACATGTTTGGTTGATATATTCGATAAAGTGATGTTCGGACTGCTTATAAACATCTTTAATGCACTGTACTAAAATCATATCTATCCTCCGCATTGCCCCAATCTTATTTCCAACATAAAGATACCATAATTTTTATTAAATGAGCATAAAAACGTTTCAGTTTAATAAGTTTTATGCTTTCACCGGATATGGCATAATAAATATATAAGACAAAAGCTATTTTTAAATTAAAAATAAATACTTGTCATAGCCAATGAGTCATTTAGGAGGGATTCGTATGGATATCTTTGAAAATGATAAGAAAAAATCAGGATTCAATATCCTTTCAGGGAATTCAACATCGGGGCACGGTGGTTACGGTGTAGGCGTTATTAATCTGGATAACATTTCGCCGGTGATCATTGACGTAGAAGAAGAGGAAGCCTTCGTTGATTTAGGAGCGCTTCATGCAAGAAGCCAAGTTGAGAGAAGAATTCGCTTTTCTCCGGATAAAGAAAAGGCTGAAGGCGGTAAGCTGTATTGGCTTGTCTGGGTCAACACAGAACGGAGTGACGCAGGACCTTTTTATGCAGGTGCGGGTGCTGCAGATATGATTATTAACCGTGAAACACGAAGAGGTTATAAAGTTCTTCCTGATCATGTTAATAAAATGGATAAAGCTTTAAAAGGCAAAGTTGAAGTTGATCATATGGATGAAAAGTCAAAAAAAATACTGCGCGATTATCTCGTGAATTATGACAAAGGCATGTGGGAAAGGGCAAATGAAGATTTGAAAAAACAGCTGGATATATAAGAGGATGAACTCTGTTTAACAGTAATAAAGAGCGCCCTGCATCAATCATGAGGGCGCTTTTTTGTCAGTGAAACCAATGAAACCACCTTTTGATAAACCCTTTATGTTTTTTGTGGTGATTTTCATGATCTTTCTGTTTAGAACATCTAGGACTGTATTTAACAGGAGCTGTGCCTTTTAAATAATAAGTATACCGGGCGTTATGGCACGCTTTAGTTGCAAGCTTGCCATTGTCGGGATCTACAAGCTTACGCACAACGCCTTTTGGCGGTTTGAAGCTGTTTTTCGGCTGTCCCGCTAATGCGGACTCCATAAAATGGGCCCATATTTTTTTAGCATAGCCCGAGTCAGGATATGTGCTGATCGATTGGCCTTTGTCATAACCAACCCAAACAGCTGACACGAGATGCGGGGTAAAGCCGATCATCCAGCTGTCCGCCGCAGTTGACCCAGATTTTCCGGCTATCTTATGTGTCAATTCATTAGCAACACTGGCGCCTGTTACTTTAGAATAGCCATTAAGTTTCTTATCAAATACGCCAGTCATTAATTGCGACAGGACAAAGGTTGTCGCTTTGTTAAGCACTTGCTCTTTTTGCGGGTGCCATTCATAAATGGTATCGCCTTTTTGATTAACGATTTTTGTAATATAATGCGGTGTCACCTTTGCGCCGCCGTTAGCGATGGCGCTGTAACCTCCCGCCATTTCCAAAACGCTGACCGGTTTAGAGCCAAGCGCCAACGACGGGATTTCAGCTAAAGGTGATGTAATCCCGACTTTCCGTGCGGTTTTTACCAATTGATCCATGCCTATTGAAAGGTGCGTCTTCACGGCATAAATATTATCGGATAAGGCTAGTGCCTTTGCCAATGTAATTGGACCATTGGCATAATATCCGCCAAAATTGCTGGGAGAATATTTTGATTTCCCTTTATTGTAAGTAAAAGTTGTCGGTTCACTACGCAGTGTTGTTGATGGCGTAAAACCGTCTCTTAGCGCTGCATAATACAAAAAGGGTTTAAAGGAAGACCCGGGTGACCGCATGGCCTGGACAGCCCGATTATAGGCACTCTTATGATAATCTCGTCCTCCGACCATAGCCTCAACAGCACCGTTTTGCGGGTTCATCGCAACCAAAGCCGTTTGAATATCAGATGCCGGGTTAATGATTTGTTTAACCCAGTATTCCGCCTTCTTTTGGGCGCTGTTATTTAATGTTGTATAAACCTTAAGACCGCCGGCGGCCAGAGTCTTTTTATCAATATGCAGCTGATTTTTTAATACATTTTCAACAGCGTCCTGAAAATAGGGGGCTGTTCTTTTAATCGCCTTATGTTTATGAACAAGGTGTATCGGTGCTTGGTAAGCCGAAAGCGCTGCGCTTTTTGTGATATAGCCGTTGTTTACCATAGATTGCAGCACAAGTTTTTGCCTCATTTTTGCCCTTTTGAAGTTATTATAAGGAGAATAATAACTTGGCCCTTTTGGAATACCCGCTAATAAACTTGCTTCACTAAGCGTTAATTCATCAGCATCTTTATTAAAATAATATTTTGCGGCTGCTTCTATCCCGTATGCACCGTGGCCATAATAGATCGTATTTAAATAACCTTCAAGTATCTTGTTCTTTGGATAGTTCATTTCAAGTCTCATTGTATACAGGGCTTCTGTTATTTTGCGCATCCATGTTTTTTCATGCCCCAGATAGAGATTTCTTGCGTATTGCATCGTTATGGTGCTTGCGCCTTGCTGCTTGGAAAAAGATTTAATATCGGCAAGAACAGCGCCCGCCAAACGCCTCATATCAAATCCATGATGCTGATAAAAGCGTTTATCCTCAATTGATATCGTAGCATTTATCAAAGGTTTTGAAATATCGTCTAAATTGACCCATGTTCTGTTTTCGTTTTCATGTTCAACTTTTCCGATTAAATGATGGTTTGTGTCATAGATTCGGGTTGTTTGCGGCACTGTAATAGGCGGCGGACCTTGTATTTTTGCAAAGCCCCACAGGCTTAATATAAAAAACAGAAATAAACAAAAGCAGCCAATGCCCGCCGTTATCAGCCATTTTAATATTGTTTTTTTCTTATGGTGACCAGTGACCAGTTCCATAGCGGGCCTCCTCTTAATTTATATATCTGGTACGCAGGATAGGTGCAGTAATAAGATTTTGTCTGTTTCTTTAACGGTAAAAAATGATTTACAGTAGTATTTATTATGGTAAAAAGAGGCACCATCTAAACATATAGGTCAATGTCTGTTTAAATTGAATTTAGTTCTTGCTTTTTAAAAGAATTGCACTATACTTTTTTTGTACTGTGTAATGGTAAAATTAATTTTTGTGTTTTTAAATAAGGTTATAAGAAAGGATGATAAACATGGAATTATGGTATACAGAAAAACAAACTGAGAATTTTGGTATTACAGCAAAAGTGAAACAAACTTTACATACTGAGCAAACAGAATTTCAAAGATTGGACATGCTTGAAACTGAGGAATTTGGAAATATGCTGACGCTTGACGGTATGGTCATGACAACGGAAAAGGATGAATTCGTCTATCATGAAATGGTCGCTCATGTTCCGCTGTTCACACATCCAAATCCAAAGCATGTGCTTGTCGTTGGCGGCGGTGACGGCGGTGTCCTTAGGGAAATTGTTAAACATCCGGAAGTGGAAAAGGCAACATTGGTCGATATTGACGGCAAGGTCATCGAGTATTCGAAGAAATATTTGCCAACCATTTCATCAGCTTTTGATCATTCGAAAGTTGAAGTAAAAGTTGGCGATGGTTTTATGCATATTGCAGAAAGCAGAGACGCCTATGATGTGATTATGGTTGATTCAACCGAACCGGTTGGCCCGGCGGTTAAGCTGTTTGAAAAAGGATTTTACGAAGGCATTTCTAAAGCGCTGAAAGAAGACGGGCTTTTCATTGCCCAAACCGATAATCCTTGGTTTAAAGCTGACCTTATTGCCCAAGTTTTTAAGGATGTTAAAGAAATCTTCCCGATCACAAAGCTGTATACAGCTAATGTACCGACATATCCAAGCGGCCTTTGGACATTTACAATCGGTTCTAAAAAATACGATCCGCTCGATGTCCCGGAAGAACGCTTCCATGATATTGAAACAAAATATTATACAAAAGAGATCCACAAAGCTTCATTTGTGCTTCCAAAATTTGTAGGCGACATTATTAAGTAAAGGGCGTGAGCGAATGGAATTTTTTGATGAAGCCTACTCTGGCAAAGTTTTTATTATGAGCCGGCACAGCTATGATGATGCGGATATCGTTATATATGGTATGCCGATGGATTATACAGTCAGTTTCCGGCCGGGCTCCCGCTTCGGCCCTAACCGCATTCGCGAAGCTTCGATTGGTTTGGAAGAATATTCTCCATATATGGACAAGCATTTGGAGGAAATCAATTACTTTGATAATGGAGATATGCTGCTGCCTTTTGGCAATGCAGCCAGAAGCCTTGAAATGATCGAAAAATATGTAGATAAGCTTTTGGAAGACGGCAAGTTTCCGATCGGGCTTGGCGGTGAACATCTTGTCACATGGCCGGTGATTAAAGCCATGCATAAAAAATATCCGGATATGGCTTTGATTCATATTGATGCACATGCAGACCTTCGCGAGGAATATGAGGGTGAAACATTGTCCCACTCAACGCCGGTACGAAAAATTTGCGATTTAATCGGTCCTGAGAATGTTTATTCGTTTGGTATCCGTTCAGGTATGCGCGAAGAGTTTGCCTATGCGAAAACTTCCGGAATGACAATGGAAAAATTTGAAGTCGCTGAACCGCTGAAAAAACATTTGCCGAAGCTTGCAGGGCGTCATGTTTATGTCACAATTGACATTGATGTCTTAGATCCTGCCTTTGCACCGGGAACCGGAACGGCTGAAGCCGGCGGAATCACTTCCAAAGAGCTGCTCGAAGCGATTATGTTAATCGCTCAATCAGATTTGAAAATTATCGGCGCCGATCTTGTTGAAGTCGCCCCGGCTTACGACCCGAGTGAACAAACAGCAATTGCCGCAAGCAAATTTATAAGAGAAATTTTATTAGGATGGACAAATAAGAAATAAATCCCGCCGCTCGGCGGGATTTATTTCGCCTCTTTATGAGCAAGTTGAAAAGTAAAAAGTCTCATGCTATAATGGAACTAACGAACGGTAGGTAGCCCCGGGAGGTGTTTATCACGTCAACCATTGATGAAATAAGAAAGGTATCGTTAAAGTTATTTGCATCTAAGGGTTATGAAGGAACGTCATTATCAGAAATTGCATCTGGTGTAGGAATAAAAAAACCATCATTATACGCACACTTTAAGAGTAAAGAAGATCTTTTTTTATCCGTATTTGGAGATGTTTTGGAAGACAACGTAAAGTCAGTCAAGGAATTTATTGAACCCTATAAGAAAGATTCAGTTGAAATAAAGCTGCGGGAATTTTTATACGGCACCTGCCGTTATTACTTTACCCATGAAGATGAAGTTGCTCTTTTGAAGAGGGCGATGCTGTTTCCGCCGGAAGGCCTTAAAGATAAATTGCAAGACCAGTTTCTAACATTCGAAAAAAACACTGATATTTTATTAAAAAAATTTTTCACAGAAGGTATTGAAAAAGGCGTCATACGCGAGGAACCGATTGATCGGCTTCTTGCGGCTTATTATTGCCTTCAAGATGGATTGTTCATTCAAATGTTTTATTATAGTAAAGCGCATTTTGAAGAAAAGATGGAAAGTGTTTGGCATATTTTTTGGAAAGGAATTAAAGCATCCTAGGGGAGGGAAGCGCCATGCAAACATTTCTTGAATACAAATGGTATGTCTTGGTTGGACTCGAAGTATTGGCCTGGGCTTCAACGTTTTTTATGTTTTACGCAAGGTATGGTTTAAGATCAAATAAATTATTTAAATTAGGTGTCTTCTTAACCGTTATTACCGGCGTTATCCCGCAAGTTGTCATAGGTATCATTAATTTCTTTGCGACCAGAGAACTCGATTTGTTCACACTTATTATCGTTGTATTAATTATTTACGGCGCAACGATTGGCAAAAAGCATGTTAAAGCACTGGATAATTGGGTTCAAAAGAAATTTGAAAGAAAGCAATCGCAAAAATCTTAATAACAAGCACGAGGAGTTGACACAAAACCAACTCCTCCTTTTTATGGCGATTTTCTTAACCTTATTGTACAATGCTTATAATATTTACTATAATATTATAGTTAAAGGACATAGGAGTGTTTGGTAACCAGGATGCACGATGTAAAAATAGTTTTAGACAGTAAATTAACGTACAAAGCGGAAGGACATACGGAAAAGACGACCGTTGAATTGAATGGACAAGCTGTATTAAAAAATAATGTCTTATTTCTGCGATATGATGAAACAATGGAAGGTATAGGTATTGTTCATAATACTGTTAAAATAAAAGATGGTGAAGCCGTCATTATTAGAAAAGGCGCGGTTACTATGAGACAACCCTTAAAAAAGGGCGCCGTCACTGAAGGTACATACCATCATCCATATGGAAACATGTTAATGAAAACGACAACAAAGACATGTAAAGGTTCATGGGACGAAGATAAGAAACAAGGACTGATTAAGATTGACTATGAATTTGCGATGCAAGGTCAGCATGTCGGTCTTTGCCAATTGATATATAAAATAATAGGAGGCGTATCATGACAGTTGTTGAAAAAGTTAAGCAGCAATTGAAAACAGAAATAGCTGAAGCTGCAGTTAAAGCAAATTTGGCTGAAGCATCGCAGCTGCCGGACGTTATATTAGAAGTACCAAAAGAAAAATCCCACGGTGACTTTGCGACGAATATGGCTATGCAGCTTGCAAGGATTGCCAAGAAGGCGCCTAGACAAATAGCTGAAGAAATGGTTAAGCACATCGATTTAGAGAAAGCAAATATTAAGAAAGTTGACATTGCCGGACCCGGTTTTATTAATTTCTTCCTCGATAATCAATATTTAACCGATCTTATCCCTAATATTCTAGAGGAAGGCGAAAATTATGGGAAATCAGGTGCCGGCAATGGCCGGAAAGTACAAGTCGAATATGTATCTGCCAATCCAACAGGGAGCTTGCATCTTGGACACGCCCGCGGTGCAGCAGTAGGAGACTCGCTTTGCCGTATTCTTGATAAAGCTGGATATGTAGTCAGTCCGGAATACTATACAAATGATGCGGGAAAACAAATTGAGAACTTGGCGTTATCCATTGAAGCAAGATATTATCAAGCCCTTGGGCAAGATAAAGAGCTTCCGGAAGACGGTTACTTTGGCAAAGACATTATCGAATTAGGCAAGCAATTAGCTGAAAGACACGGCGATGAATATGTCAAAATGGAAGAACGGGAACGCATTAACTTTTTCAGACAAGTCGGTGTCGAAAAATTAATGGAGAATATTAAAAACGATCTGGCTGATTTCCGGGTTAATTTTGATGTTTGGTTTTCTGAGCTTAGCTTATATCAATCAGGTGAAATTGAAGCGGTCCTTGAGAAGCTAAAAAATAATGGCCACACTTATGAAAAAGACGGCGCGTTATGGTTCGAATCAACGAAATTCGGGGACGACAAAGACCGTGTTTTAATTAAGAGTGACGGCACATACACTTATTTGACCCCGGACATTGCTTACCATTTAAATAAATTGGAACGCGGCTTTGATCAGCTTATTAATATTTGGGGAGCCGATCACCATGGTTACATTCCCAGGATGAAAGCAGCTATTGAAGCTCTTGGATATGACCGCGACCGCTTGGAAGTCCAAATTATTCAGCTTGTCAGCCTGTATAAAGACGGCGAAAAAATGAAAATGAGCAAGCGGACAGGCAAAGCTGTCACGTTACGTGAACTCATGGAAATGGTTGGCGTTGATGCGATGCGTTATTTCTTTGCCATGCGCAGCTCCGACAGCCATCTTGACTTTGATATAGATCTCGCAGTGTCTACATCCAATGAAAACCCTGTCTATTATGTTCAATACGCTCACGCACGGATCTGCAGTATGTTAAGGCAAGCTGACGCTTATGCTGACAAGCCGGTTGAGGAAGTTAATCTTAACCTTCTAACAAGTGAGAAGGAAATTGATTTGCTTAAAAAGCTTGGTGAATTTCCTGAAATGGTCGTCGAAGCGGCGGAACGGTTAGCTGCACAACGCGTGACAAACTATGTTTTTGAATTAGCTTCAACACTGCATAGTTTTTATAATGCAGAAAAAGTTTTAGATGACTCAAATAAAGATTTAAGTGCTGCCAGAGTGGCATTAATGAAAGCTGTTAAGATAACATTGCATAACGCGATGTCACTGATCGGCGTATCAGCTCCTGAAAAAATGTAAATAAGCTCATTGGCCCCTTGTTCAAAAGAACAAGGGGCTTTTGCATGACCTTGGCCGCTTTCGCAGACAATAAACATTAATTAGTTAAACTGGAGGTTTTAAGAATGCCCCATTTTGAAACAAGCTCGGGTGTAAAATTGTATTACGAAACACACGGTCAAGGCCAACCGCTTATTTTTATTCATCCGCCATTATTAGGCCATGTTATTTTTAAATATCAAAAAATGCTAAGTGAAAAGTATCAAGTGATTTTATATGATTGCCGGGGACACGGCCAAAGTACATATCAAAAAGACGGTAAAGTCATTGAAGACCATACTTTAGATTTATATGAGCTGGTCAATTATCTAAATTTAAAGAAACCCGTCATTATCGGTTATTCGAATGCTGGCTTTATTGCGATGAACTATGCGCTTCACTATCCGGAACAAATAGGTGCGCTGATACTGTCCGGCGGCTATCCCGAGGTTAAAACATGGCCGTTAGCTTTTGAGTATTACGCCGGCATATGGCTGATGAAAAGGCGATATAAGCATTTTCTAAGCAGGCTATTGGCTAAGACACATAAAATAACTGATGAAGATGAAGCGTTAATTTACCGTTATTCAATGAAGGCTGACATTGAAGCTGTTTTAGAATTATATCAAGCGGGTGTTCATTATACTGTCATGAATGAGCTCGAGCAGCTTAAGGAAATACCTTCATTGTTAATATACGGAACGCTGTCTCAGCATATATTTAAGCATAAAACTTATTTTGAAAATAGGATGAATCATCTTGATGTTTTAAAAATCTCTAAAGCAACCCACCAAATACCGACAAGATTTCATAAACCTTTTAATAGCGCGATTGACCAGTTTTTAAGCCGCAGGAAAAAAACCCCTCTTATTGATTAAGAGGGATTTAGTATGCAAGGCTCCATTTAGGCCTACAAAAGCGGCGCCAGCAGTTTGGATAATGCAGTCTTTCCTTTTTCAACGATAGACCGGTTATTGACATCATCAAGCGTTACTTCAACGGACATGGTAAAATCAATTTTCACCATATTGTTTATTTCTTTTATTAACTCTTTGTCAGATATGAACCCGCTGATTTCATCATTCCAAATCAAGCTTCTCATATCAAAGTTAGCCGCACCGATACAACAGATTGCATCATCGAAAATAAACACCTTAGCGTGATAGAACCCTTCATAAAAATGATAGACACGGCACCCCTTTTCAAGCAGGGGCTTTAAATAGTGATATGATGCCGGCTTCACAAAGGGGTGGTCCTTCTTTAAAGGAAGCAGCAGGGTAACATCTGCGCCTTTCTCTAAACGTCCAAGTAAAGCATTCTGAAGCTTTTTGCTTGGGATAAAATAAGGAGAACCGATAACAATAGACTTATTTGCTTTGTTAATGTGCTCTAATAGAACGTCTTCTAACTGCCTTCCATCAGTTGCTAAAAGGGCCATGTCAACCGGCCCTTTTTCCAGTACGGGGTACAGATTGTTTCCTGTTAATTTTTCTTTTGCAGCCTGTTCCCAATCCGATATGAACTGTTCTTGAAGATCTTTGACGCTTTCTCCTTTAATTTTTAAATGATAGTCGCGCCAAAGGCCTAATTCCGGCTTCTTGCCAAGATATTCATCGCCTATATTAAATCCGCCGAAATAACCAACCTGACCGTCAATAACAGTAATTTTCCGGTGGTTTCGCCTGTTTAAAGAATAAAAATAAAAAGGGAAATATGTTTTAGCTGAAAAGGCAAAATGAATACCGCTGTTCTTCAGCTGTTGAATCGTTTTTTTGGGAAAGGCATGATTAGCAATCGCATCAATTAAAAGATAAGTTTTGACACCTGATTGCGCCTTTTTTATTAAAAGGTCAATAAACTCCTGTCCAATCGTATCATCCCTGAATATAAAGAACGACATATGTATGTGATCCTCGGCGTTTTCAATGTCTTTCTTTAACGAATCGTAAAAAAACCGGCCTTCCATAAATAGCTCCGCATGGCAAGAACCATCCTTCGGTTTGTATAACTTTGCCTGTTTATGCTTAACTTTAAATCCGAGCCAGATGTCGAGAATAACACCTAAAATGATTAATATAATCAAAATAACAATGATCGCTATAATGATAAGAGCCAGCATAGAGAGGGAGTCCTCCTCTTATATCAGTGGTTTCTGATGGTTTTTTTGGTTCAGATATCCATCTATTTACTTATTTTTATCTAAAAAAACACTTTTTACAATACTAACTGTCATAAAGCGGTCTTGTTTCACGCTGTGATGCCGCCTTTTTAATTTCATTAAGAACAAGCTCTTCTTCCTTTCTAATGTCCGCGTTTAAGCTGCTTTCCATGAGGCGGAGCGCATAATCGTTATCTTCTTTCGTATTAGAAGCACAGCAATCCGAGGGAATAAAAAGCTTATAATTTCGCATATGCGCGTCATTTGCCGTAAAAAGAACACATATGTTGCCGGCTAAGCCCGTTAAAATTAACGTATTTACGCCAAGATTGCCGAGCAGCGTAGCAAGCGGTGTAGAAAAGAATCCGGAATGCTTTGGCTTGACAACAAAGTAATCATCTTCTTCCGGCTCTAATTTTTCTATAATCTCATGCCCGGGGCCTTCTTTGGCATTTGTTATAACATTATTTAAATCAGACTGCCAAACACCGTAATTATCATTGACATAAATGACAGGAATATTAAGTTCCTTTGCCCGTTTTTTTAATTGAACAACCGGTTCAACGATTTTCTCAGCCTGATCTAATAATAAATGACCTTCTTCAAAATCCATAGCATTGATCATATCAATAATTAATAAAGCAACAGGATGTTCTGAACCGGTCTTAGCATGGAGCTCATGTTTCATTAAATTTCACCTCTTTTAAAAGCAAGTTAAGAATAAGGCATTACCAGTGTAAGAATAGTTTACCAATAAAATGATGGGCATTCCAAATCTGTTACTGGGCAGAAGGCTTCTTTTAAATAGAAAAGCCGCAAAATAACATTTTTGCGGCCTTACTTTATTTTTCAATCTTTGCGTCGGAATACATCCCCGAATGCAAACGAATGAATCGATAGACATGGGTAACGATGACTTTCAGAATGGCATAGCCTGGAACAGCGAGAATAATGCCAACGATACCGAAAAGGTTTCCCGCTGTCAAAATGACAAAAATAACTGTAATCGGATGAACATGCAAGCTTTTTCCCATAACCTGCGGGGATATGACTTTGCCTTCTAACAGTTGAACGACAACCCAGACAATCGCCAATTTCAGAATCATAAAAGGTGATGTTACGAAAGCAATAACAATAGCCGGCGAAATAGCAATAATAGGTCCCAAATAAGGGACAACGTTAGTAACCATTGCAATGACTGCCAATAACAGAGCATAAGGCAATCCAATAATCAGATAGCCGATAAAAAGTAACACACCTATACAAATAGCCACAAAAATTTGCCCGCGAATATAAGCGCTTAAAGCGTGATTCATATCTCCAAGGATTTCTTTTGCCTCATCCTGAGATTGGTTTGGCAGGAACTTGACGATATAATTAGGGAGCTTTCTGCCGTCTTTTAACAAATAGAACAATAAGAAAGGCAAAACGACAATTGACAGGATGACTTCAGTCAATGTACCGACAAAGCTGACGATCCCTTGGGAGAAATTTGATACATATTTGCTGAGGTCGCCGGAAACATTCTTAGCAATTTTGCTAATGTCTGAGTTAATGGATGTCCCGGCCTTTTCAACTAATTTACTTTGAGTAACCTGCTTGATAATGGTTTGGACTTCATGGGTTAATTTTGGAATATTATCTATAAGACTTTGTATTTGGTCCCTTAACGGCGGTATAACAGAGCCAATAATTAAAGCAATGATACCAATGATGACTAAATATAATATTAAAATAGAAATGATTCTTTTAATACCGATTTTCTCTAAGAAATTAATGATCGGATTGAACAGGTAGAAACAAACGCCTGCTAACAGAACAGGTAAGAAAATAGTCTCTATAAAAATGATGACCGGTTTTAAAATAAAAACGATCTTTGATAAAGCGAAAATAGTGACGCTCATGATCAAAATAATCATGACCCATACAACGAACTTATTATTTAAAATCTTTTCTCTGAAAAAGGTTCCTTTTGCTTTTCTGGGCTCCAACCCTTTCACTCCTTATTTATAAAATACCAGGATGTATGACATTATACCAAAAGTCAGCATATCTACATTTTACTCATTATTTCTGGTGTATAAAATAAAAAATGTGAAAACTTAACAAAAAAAGCGTCTAATGCTGTTATTAGCCGCCTTTTTGCACTTTAAACAAATTTAATCTATTAATCTTTTTTCATCTTAACGCCTATACTTTCTAAGGCAAGGTGTAAGCTGGAAAATGTTAATGTTTCCTTAAATTCAATGTTCAGCTTTACCATTGTCAGAGCAATGTCCGGCCGAATGCCGCTTAATTTAGTCTCAATGCCTATTAACTTAAGCGCTTTAACAACATTAAAAATTTGATTAGCGACCATTGTATCTATAATTGGTACACCTGAGACATCAATAACTAAATAACGAAGATGATGAGCGGCTCCTACATCAAGCGCTTTATCCATTAATATTTTGGCGCGCCTGGTATCCAAGTCGCCTATAAGCGGGAGAACGCCTGCTCTTTCCGCGACAAGGATAATAGGAACCGACAATTCATCCAGAGCATCTTGGGCAATCTGTATACGGTGCTGATTCTCTTTTTCATAAGAAAGGCTGACCGATAGAATCGTTTGGTCAATAATAGCATCAAAACGGGATAGAACCTCAAAAAATAAATCATATGTAAATTGTTTTTTCTTGGCTTCCTCCTTAATAATTTCGCCAATTAAATGTCTGTAAAATCGAATCGACACAATAGACAATTCTAATGGTATGCCAATGGATACCAGAAAGCCTGCAATTCTTTTTCCCCATTCTGTCGCATGCTGTATTGACGTTTCTTTATCAAGAACAATTCCGTCGGCAAAAATTTGAAACAGTTCATAGCGCCAAGATTTTAATTCTTTTGAATCGCTTTTGATGTGAGGAGGGTATTTGATAACATTTTCAGTTATTAATCTTTCCGCAAATTCCTCTTTTTTAGCTAATATAAGTTCCTTAATTTCTATTAAATCCTCATTTGTCTTACCGTCTAAATTGATTGTGGCCATAAAATTTTTACCCCCTTTTTTACTTTAAGTATATAAATTTGCAGCATGAATGAAAATTCGACGTCCTATTCTACGATATTGGATATAAATATTCTATAATACTTTAATATATAAAGAAATGAAGTTTAGTTAAAATTTACTAAAAAATGTATACTTTTATAAAATAATAATTTTACAACAGGAATATTGTGTTTAGTTCAATGAAGATTGACTGTTAGAAAAATTTAATAAACAATCCGACTGAATGCTCACTCATTTCAATAAATATGTGTTATAATAGGTGACAGAAAATTATCCCCATTCAGAATAGACTCATCTTAGGAAAACATCATTGCAACTTTCTGGCGGGGAGCGGCGGCATTGTACAGAATAGGCTGCCGTTTGGAAGTAGCGGGCGGCGCTTCTGAACCGCTCCGGGCTGCAATGGGAAGCGGTGATATTACATAAATAAGCTGCGGCATAGACTCGGTGCAGTCACACTGTGAAGCTTCCCAAACCTTTTAACATCATCTTAACGGCAAAGAAAGGAGAGGACTCATGAATTCATTACTCATTATTAATTGGCTGGCTTTCCTAATTGTAATCGCTTACGGGATTTATCTTTTTGTACATGTCATGAAAACAAGATATGAATTTATCAAATTAGGTAAAAAAGCTGAATGGGAACAAACGATGAAAGACAGATGGAAAGCAATCGGCGTTTATGTCTTTGGGCAAAAAAAGCTGCTCAAAGATAAGAAAAGCGGAACCATGCATGTGATGATGTTTTATGGTTTTATTCTGGTCCAATTCGGTGCTATTGATCTGATTTGGAAAGGTCTGGCGCCGGGCTCTCATTTACCGTTTGGCCCGCTCTACCCGGCTTTTAAATTGCTTCAAGAAATTGTTGTCCTTATGATTCTTGTAGCTGTTGTCTGGGCTTTTTACCGGAGATATGTTGAAAAGCTTGTGCGGTTAAAACGCGGCTTTAAAGCAGGGCTGGTATTAATTTTTATCGCCGGTCTAATGATCTCCGTTTTATTGGCGGACGGCATGGAAATTATTTGGCAGCATGACGCCTATACGTGGATGCAGCCAATGGCCTCAGGCATTGCCTATATTTTTCAAGCGGTGGGTCCGCTCGCTTCACATGTTGTCTTTTATGTCGCCTGGTGGGTACATTTGCTTATTTTATTAACCTTCCTTGTCTACGTACCGCAATCGAAGCACGCTCACTTGATTTTTGGGCCGGTCAATGTCTTTCTTGGACGGACTCATAAAGTCGGGCGCTTGAAATCCATTGATTTCGAAGATGAGACCCAGGAAACGTTTGGCGTTAACAGCATTGAAGAATTTACGCAAAAACAGCTTGTTGATTTATACGCATGCGTGGAATGCGGACGTTGTACAAATATGTGTCCGGCAACAGGAACAGGCAAGATGCTTTCGCCAATGGATATTATTGTGAAGCTTAGGGACCACTTAACGGAGTACGGGGCATCAGTAACATCAAGAACACCGTGGATGCCTGCCTATGCATTTGCCAATACTGCGGCAAATCAACTGGCCGTTGCATCAGGCGGTCAAAGCGCTGAGCAAGAAACAGCGGCAACAGGAGCTGCATCCGGCGGCATTATCGGCAATGTTATTACAGAAGAGGAACTGTGGGCTTGTACAACTTGCCGTAACTGTGAAGACCAATGCCCGGTAATGAACGAGCATGTTGATAAAATCATTGATCTAAGGCGTTATTTAGTACTTACAGAAGGTAAAATGGACCCTGATGCTCAGCGGGCGATCACCAATATTGAGCGCCAAGGCAATCCATGGGGCCTTAACCGGAAAGAACGGGAAACTTGGCGCGATAACCGTGATGACATCGAAGTGAAAACAGTCAAGGAAATGGAAAAGGCGGGAGAAGAGTTCGAATACCTGTTTTGGGTCGGCTCGATGGGCTCTTATGACAATCGGAGTCAAAAGATTGCCGGGTCTCTGGCGAAAGTCATGAATGAAGCCGGCATTACCTTTGCCATTTTAGGAAATAAAGAGAAGAACTCTGGTGATACACCGCGCCGGATCGGTAATGAGTTTCTATTCCAGGATCTGGCTCAAAAGAATATTGACCTGTTTAAGAAGCATAACATTAAGAAAATAATTACCGCAGATCCTCATGCATATAATACTTTTAAAAATGAATATCCTGAATTTGGCCTTGAAGATGTGGAAGTATACCATCATACCGAGCTGCTTTATCAATGGATCAAAGAAGGCAGGATCAATCCTAAATATGAGGTCAAAGAACGCATTACTTACCATGACTCTTGCTATCTTGGCCGTTACAATGAAGTATATGATCCGCCGAGAGAAATTTTAAAGGCTATCCCTGGTGTTGAATTAGTAGAGATGAACCGGAATCGCGAGACGGCAATGTGCTGCGGTGCCGGCGGCGGTATGATGTGGATGGAAGAACGTACAGGAAACCGCGTCAATGCGGCGAGAACAGAACAAGCTTTACAAGTAAAACCAACGGTCATCAGCAGTGCCTGTCCTTATTGCTTAACAATGATGAGCGACGGCACCAAAGCAAAAGAAGTTGAGGATCAGGTTGGCACATACGACATTGTTGAATTAGTAGAAAGATCAATAGTTTCACCAAGTGATGAGCAAGCAGTATAGGATGAGCCCCTCTAAGCAGGGGCATCCTTTTCAACCTATAACCGAGCGAGCGTTCAATCAATTGAATAAATAGATTTGTGAAAACGCATACAAAATGACAATAAGGGGGAAATAAAATGGCAAAGACAGTGATTATCAGTGCGGCTCGTACACCTTTTGGAAAAATGGGGGGAAGTTTGTCTTCTCTGTCAGCTGCAGAACTCGGCGGAATATCGATAAAAGCAGCGCTTGAAAGGGCAAATGTTAATCCGGAACAAGTAGAAGAAGTCATTATGGGGATGGTGCTCCAGGGCGGACAAGGGCAAATCCCGTCCCGGCAGGCAGCGCGCCATGCCGGTCTTCCTTGGGCTGTAAAGACGGAAACGATAAATAAGGTTTGCGCTTCCGGTTTGAGAAGTGTCACATTGGGAGACCAGATCATCCGCGCCGGTGATGCAAGGGTGATAGTTGCCGGCGGTATGGAATCTATGAGCAAAGCGCCGTATGTGCTTCCGACTGCTCGCTGGGGTCACAAAATGGGTGATGCGCCATTGATAGATTTAATGGTTCATGACGGGTTAACTTGCTCATTTAATCATGTTCATATGGGTATTTATGGATCCGATACAGCAAGAGCTTATAACATTTCCAGAGAAGAACAGGATGCATGGGCGCTCCGCAGTCATGTAAGGGCAGCAAAAGCGATTAAAGAAGGTAAATTTAAAGAAGAAATCATCCCGGTTGAAGTTCCGCAAAAACGCGGCCAATCAATGATTGTAGAAAATGATGAAGCAGTAAGAACCGATACAACGCCGGAAAAGCTGGCTACATTAAAACCTGCCTTTAGTAAAGACGGTACTGTAACAGCAGGGAACGCTCCAGGTGTCAATGACGGGGCAGGGGCTCTCGTATTAATGGATGAAGCTCACGCCAAACAAGAGGGCAAAGAGCCGTTAGCGACAATTCTTTCACATGCGGAAATTGCCGTTCCTGCTAAAGACTTCCCTGAAACACCCGGACTTGTAATCAATGAATTATTAAGAAAATCGGGTAAAAACCTTGATGATATTGATTTGTTTGAAATCAACGAGGCTTTTGCAGCGGTGGCTTTAACGAGCCAGAAAATAGCCGGTCTTGATCCGGAGAAGATTAATGTTAACGGCGGGGCTGTAGCCCTCGGTCATCCAATCGGCGCAAGCGGGGCGAGAATTTTGATGACGCTTATTTATGAATTAAAACGCCGCGGCGGCGGATTGGGGATTGCCTCGATTTGCAGCGGCGGCGGTCAAGGTGATGCTGTTTTAGTTGAGGTATAACAATTTCGAAAAAGTTTTAAAGAGGAGATGTTATTGATGAATATTAATAAAATCATGGTCATCGGTGCCGGCCAAATGGGTGCGGGGATCGCTCAGGTTTGTGCGGTATCCGGTTATGACGTCCTTTTATATGATGCAAATGAAGAAGCATTAGACCGCGGTATTAAAGGTATAGAGAAAAGGCTTGCCAGGGATGTTACAAAAGGGAAAATATCTGAAGATGATAAGCATGCTTCGGTTCTTCGTATTAAGAAAACAGCATCAATTGATGAAGCTGCAGATTGCGATTTGGTTATTGAAGCGGTTGTTGAAAATATGGATGTCAAAACA
This sequence comes from Scopulibacillus cellulosilyticus, assembly GCF_042665295.1. NCBI lineage: Bacteria > Bacillati > Bacillota > Bacilli > Caryophanales > Sporolactobacillaceae > Scopulibacillus > Scopulibacillus cellulosilyticus. The sequence goes on along the minus strand of NZ_JBHTCO010000003.1, from coordinate 43,915 downwards.
AAAATTTTCTCACAGCTTGACCAAATAACGCCTGAACAAACGATTCTTGCTACTAATACATCTTCCTTGCCGATTACAGAAATTGCCGCAGCCACGAAACGGCCTGATAAAGTGATTGGCATGCATTTTATGAATCCGGTACCTGTTATGAAACTCGTAGAAGTCATTCGCGGACTGGCGACTTCAGATGAAGTCTTTGAAACTATAAAACAAACCGCTGAATCATTAAATAAAACGGCAGTTGAAGTTAATGATTTCCCGGGCTTTGTCTCTAACCGCGTGTTGATGCCGATGATTAATGAAGCCATTTACACCGTTTATGAAGGGGTTGCGGAACCTGAGGCTGTTGATGAAGTTATGAAGCTTGGTATGAATCACCCAATGGGCCCATTAACACTTGCTGATTTTATCGGGCTGGATACTTGCCTTTATATTATGGAAACGCTCCATGAAGGCTTTGGAGATGATAAATACCGGCCATGTCCGCTGCTTAGAAAATATGTCAAAGCAGGGTGGCTCGGAAAGAAAGCTGGACGGGGTTTTTATTCATATACTGAGTAAAGGCGGGTAATGACGATGGATTTTCTTTTTACTAAAGAACAGCAGATGATGAGAAAGATGGTTAAAGACTTTGCCGAAAAGGAGATTGCTCCTTTTGTGGAAAAAATGGACTCAGAAGATGTCTTCCCATTAGAAATCGTAAAAAAAATGGGAAGCCTTGGTTTAATGGGAATTCCCGTTCCTGAAGCTTACGGCGGCTCGGGAATGGATTTTATCTCTTATATCATTGCCATTCATGAATTATCTAAGGTAAGTCCAACGATCGGCGTCATTTTATCTGTTCATACGTCTGTCGGCACAAACCCGATTCTTTATTTTGGCAATGAGGAACAAAAGCAAACTTACATTCCTAAGCTTGCTGCCGGAGAATATATCGGAGCCTTCGCTGTCACAGAACCTGGTGCGGGCTCTGATGTCTCGGGCCTTAAGACAAGGGCTGTGCGCAATGGAGACAATTATTTGTTAAATGGTTCTAAGGTTTTTATTACGAATGGGGAAGCGGCGGATACATTTGTAACCTTTGCATTAACTGATCCCGAAAAAGGAAAAGACGGGATTACGGCTTTTATAGTGAAAAAAGGGACGGAAGGTTTTTCGGTAGGGAAAAAAGAAAAGAAAATGGGACTAAACGGCTCAAGCACCGTTTCACTGCTTTTTGATAATGCCAAAGTTCCTGAGCAAGATCGTTTGGGAGAAGAAGGCCAAGGTTTAAAAATAGCCCTCGGGAACCTTAATATAGGACGAATTGGCATTGCGGCACAAGCGCTTGGCATTGCTGAAGGCGCTTACAACCATGCGGCCGCTTACGCAAAAAGCCGGGAGCAATTTGGTAAGTCAATCGGAAAGCAGCAAGCGATAGGCTTTAAGCTCGCTGATATGGCAGCCAATATTGAAGCCGCCAAACTGTTAGTCTATCAAGCGGCGCATCTTGTCCAAACCGGAAAACCCTGCCGCAAAGAAGCATCAATGGCCAAATTATTTGCCTCCCGGACAGCCGTTGAAACGGCAATCGAAGCCGTACAAATATTTGGCGGTTACGGCTATACGAAAGATTATCCGGCAGAACGCTACTTTCGCGATGCCAAAGTGACTGAAATCTATGAAGGAACCAGCGAAATTCAACGCATAGTCATCAGCAAGCAGCTGTTAAGTTAGGTTATCCACAGTTTTCGGGGTCAGACCCCGCAAACTGTGGATAAAATGGGGAAGGTGGAGACGATATATGAACTTTCAACTCAATGAAGAACACGAAATGCTCAGAAAGATGGTTAGGGACTTTGCCAAAAAAGAAGTGGAACCGACAGCCGCTGAGCGTGATGAAGAAGAACGCTTCGACCGGAGCCTTTTTAATAAAATGGCTGAATTAGGTTTAACGGGTATCCCGTGGCCGGAAGAATACGGCGGCATTGGCTCGGACTATTTAAGTTATGTCATCGCAGTGGAAGAGCTGTCACGGGTCTGCGCGTCGACAGGCGTTACACTGTCTGCACATACATCACTCGCAAGCTGGCCGCTCTACAAGTTCGGTACAGAAGAGCAAAAGCTAAAGTTTCTTAAACCTTTGGCGCAAGGGGAGAAGTTAGGCGGGTACGGCCTGACGGAACCGTCTTCCGGATCAGATGCCGGGACAATGAAAACAACGGCAAGAAAAGACGGTGATGACTATATCCTGAATGGTACAAAAATATTTACAACAAACGGCGGGGAAGCAGAAATTTATATCGTATTTGCTTTAACTGATCCAGAATTAAAGCAAAAAGGCTCCAGTGCTTTCATCGTAGAGAAAGGCACCCCAGGCTTTTCGTTCGGGAAAAAGGAGAAAAAATTAGGCATCCGGTCATCGCCAACATTGGAATTGATCTTCGAAAACTGCCGGGTTCCAAAGGAAAACCTTCTCGGCAAGGAAGGAGAAGGCTTTAAAATCGCAATGATGACACTTGACGGCGGTCGCAACGGTATCGCTGCCCAGGCAGTCGGTATTGCCCAGGGAGCGCTTGATGCCGCTGTAAACTACGCTAAAGAACGTGAACAGTTTGGAAAGCCCATAAGCAAGCAGCAGGGCATTGGATTCAAACTGGCTGATATGGCAACAAAGGTTGAAGCGGCGCGTCTATTAACCTATCAGGCAGCGTGGCTGGAAGGAGAAGGCCTCGCGTACGGCAAGGCATCAGCAATGTCAAAATTGTTCGCAGGAGATACCGCCATGCAAGTCACAACTGATGCGGTCCAAGTATTCGGCGGTTACGGCTATACAAAAGATTACCCGGTTGAGCGTTATATGCGTGACGCTAAAATCACGCAAATCTATGAAGGCACCAATGAAATTCAAAGGCTTGTTATTTCCAGATACTTATTGAAAGATTAAGAGGATCTGACCTTTCTGCTGAAGTTATCCACATTATTCACACTATCCGCAGTTCACAGGGTCAGACCCCTTTTTTGAGGGGGATGGTGATGGAAGAAAAGAAGAATGTTGTAACGTCTGTAAAAAATGAAGAGCTCATTCAAAAGAGACGCGATCAATTAATTAAAGCGGCCGTGAAGCTTATTATTGAAAAAGGGTTCCATAAAACAACGACAAGGGAGATTGCTAAGGCAGCCGGTTTCAGCATTGGTACGCTTTATGAGTATATTCGCTCAAAAGAAGATGTTCTTTATCTTGTTTGTGATGATATTTACGAACAGGTAAGCACCCGTTTAAAGGAAAAGGTTAAGTTAAGGGGTGACGGCCTCTCCTGCTTAAGGGACGCTATTGTGACTTGCATTACTGTTGTGAATGATATGCAAGATGAAATACTCATCATGTACCAAGAGGCAAAATCTTTGTCACGGGATTCACTTCCGTATGTTTTGAATAAAGAGTCAGAGATGGCGTCAATATTTGAAAAAATTATGAGATTTTGCATAAGCTCCGGACAACTGAATTTAACGGATAAAGAGGTTAAATTTTACGCGCATCATATTCTGGTCCAATGCCAAATGTGGGCTTTCCGCCGCTGGGCATTTAAGAAAGATTATTCAATTAAAGAGTTTTCAAACATGCAAGTCAAAGTGCTGTTAAATGGATTAAGTGATGTTAATAAATCTTATTCTCTAATTAAAGGGGAGTAGAATACATGAGCGAAGTAAAGGTGTATAAACCAAAGAATCATGTCCGCTTTGTCACGGCTTCGAGTTTGTTTGACGGCCATGACGCATCGATAAACATCATGAGAAGGATCTTGCAATCGAGCGGGGCGGAAGTGATTCACCTTGGCCACAACCGTTCTGTTGAAGAGATTGTTCAAACAGCCATCCAAGAGGATGTACAGGGTATCGCGATTTCGTCCTACCAAGGCGGTCATATTGAATATTTCAAGTATATGTATGATTTGCTTCAAGAAAAGGGCGCTTCCCACATCCGTATATACGGCGGAGGCGGGGGCGTTATTATTCCAAAGGAAATTAAAGAATTGCATGATTACGGAATTGCCTGGATATTTTCGCCGGAAGACGGGAGCAAATACGGTCTTCAGGGCATGATTAATATCATGCTTGAAGAATGCGACTTTCCGACTGTTACAGCATTAGAGAATGATATTGAAAAGGCTCAAAAGGGTGATTTCAAAGCGATTGCCAGATTGATCACTATTGCCGAAAACGGTATTCAGATTTCTGAAGAAATATCCGCAGCACTGGATGAGATTAAGTCGGCTCAATCTAAAAATACTCGGCAAATCCCGGTCCTCGGTATAACGGGAACCGGCGGCGCAGGTAAAAGTTCCTTAACAGATGAATTAGTCAGAAGGTTCATCAATCAGTACCCTGATAAGAAAATTGCTATTCTTTCTGTCGATCCGACAAAGCAAAAAACAGGCGGCGCATTATTAGGGGACAGGATCAGGATGAATGCCATCCATCATCCGAATATCTATATGCGTTCGCTCGCCACTAGAAATTCTAAAACAGAGTTATCTGCGGCGATCCATGACGCCTTGGAAATTGTTAAAACCGCCCCATTCGATCTCATCATAATTGAAACGAGCGGGATCGGCCAAGGCGATGCAGAAATTACCGAAATTTCAAATGTGTCAATGTATGTCATGACGAGCGAATACGGCGCCCCTTCCCAATTAGAGAAAATCGATATGATCGATTATGCCGACTTAATTGTTATTAATAAATTTGACCGCAAAGGTTCTGAAGACGCCTTACGAGATGTAAGAAAGCAGTATCAAAGAAGCCATATGTTATTTAATGCCTCATTAGAAGATATGCCGGTTTACGGTACAACAGCAAGCCAATTCAATGACTTTGGCACAAATCGTCTATTTCATGCGCTTATAGAAACGATTAATAAAAATTGCCAACTTAAGCTTCCGGTCCCAAAAACAGCCGATTTAACAGTAAAAGAAAAGAGTGTTATCATTCCTCCCGAACACACGCAATACTTAAATGACATTGTCAGAACTGTCAGAGGTTATCACCAATTTGTAGAAGAACAAGTGAAAATCGCCCGGAGCGCTTTTCAAATTGACGGAACCATCAAGGTTTTAAAAGAAGAGCAAGCAGATGCAAATACAATAGAACAAATGGAAGCCTTAAAGGATAAATGGCTTGAGAAGCTTCATCCGGATTCAAGAAAAATTTTAGCCGGATGGGATGAACTGAAGAAAAAATATGCCGGAAAGACATATACGACAGTTATACGCGGCAAAGAAATTGTAACAGAAATCACAACACGAAGCTTATCAGGGCTGGATATTCCTAAAGTTGTTTTACCGAAATATGAGGACTGGGGCGAAATTTTAAAATGGGTATACAAGGAAAATGTTCCGGGGTCCTATCCATATACTGCCGGCGTATTCCCATTCAAACGCAAAGGTGAAGATCCGAAAAGACAATTTGCCGGTGAAGGAACACCGGAAAGAACGAATAAGAGATTCCATTATTTATCAAAAGATGATGATGCCAAACGCCTGAGTACTGCTTTTGACTCAGTTACGTTGTACGGGGAAGACCCTGACCGCCGGCCGGATATTTACGGTAAGGTTGGTGAAAGCGGGGTAAGTGTTTGTACGCTCGATGATATGAAAAAGCTTTATGACGGCTTTAACTTATGTGTGCCGTCTACATCAGTTTCAATGACAATTAACGGACCGGCCCCAATCATCCTTGCCATGTTTATGAACACGGCGATCGATCAGCAATTGGCATTTTTTGAAGAAGAACACGGACGGAAGCCTAATCAATCTGAAGCCGAAGAAATTAAAGCGAGAACATTATCGACAGTCCGGGGGACGGTTCAGGCTGATATTTTGAAAGAGGATCAAGGGCAAAATACTTGCATATTTTCGACTGAGTTCGCTTTGCGGATGATGGGGGATATCCAGCAATATTTTATCGATCATCATGTTAGAAATTATTATTCCGTATCTATTTCCGGTTACCATATTGCCGAGGCGGGAGCCAATCCTATCTCACAGCTCGCTTTCACACTGGCTAACGGGTTTACTTACGTTGAATATTATCTTAGCCGGGGCATGAATATTGATGATTTTGCTCATAACTTATCCTTTTTCTTCTCAAACGGGCTTGATCCTGAGTATACAGTGATCGGCCGTGTGGCCAGACGTATTTGGGCAACGGTGATGCGCCGGAAATATGGGGCAAATGAACGAAGCCAAAAGTTGAAATATCATATCCAAACATCAGGAAGGTCGCTTCACGCTCAAGAAATTGACTTCAATGATATCAGGACGACGCTTCAAGCCTTAATGGCGATTTATGATAATTGCAATTCTCTCCATACAAACTCTTACGATGAAGCGATTACAACACCATCAGAAGAATCTGTGCGCCGGGCGATGGCAATCCAAATGATTATTACAAAGGAACTCGGTCTTGCGAAAAATGAAAACTCTTTACAGGGTTCCTTTATAATAGAAGAATTAACCGACCTTGTCGAGGAGGCCGTGCTAAGCGAATTTGAACGAATCAATACCCGCGGCGGTGTACTCGGAGCCATGGAAGTTCAATATCAACGAGGTAAAATTCAAGATGAATCGATGCTGTATGAAATGAAAAAGCATTCCGGAGAGCTTCCGATCATCGGTGTTAACACATATCTTAATCCTAACCAGGAAAAGGAAAAAGAAAAGGAACTCACGCTTGCCAGAGCGTCAAAAGAAGAGAAGGAATGGCAAATTAAGAATCTGAAGGCATTTCAAAAAGCCCATGAATCTGAAGCAAAAGAAGCCATTGAAAAATTAAAAGCAACAGCGCTTGAGGGCGGCAATATCTTTGCTGAGCTAATGGAAACAGTCAAAGTGGCAAGTCTTGGGCAAATTACCCAAGCCCTTTACGAAGTTGGAGGAAAATATCGCCGGAATATGTAAAAATTTTTAGGGGATTAAATTGGTGCTTCGTTAAATAACGAAGCGCTTGTTTTTATTTTTTCTAAAATGTAGCATAGTCGTTGTATTTTTGTTTATAATGGTTGATATGTACAAGTGTGTGTTCAAAAAGGAGTAATATATCCCGGACTTTTTGAACATCCTCTAGATAGTTTACGGACGGAAAGGGTGTTAAATATTAATGGCGGAGCAACAACTGTCTCATGATAAACCAATGATTGAAAGAGTTCATGATATCTTAGAAAACGACAAACAGCCAAAAAGCTTCTATGAATTAGTTGATCAAATCATTGGAGACCAACTTTCAGATGAAGAAAAAGGTGAAACGATGGCGCGGCTGTACACTGATATGAATCTTGATGGCCGTTTTCTTAACATCGGGGAGAACGCTTGGGGTTTAACAAGCTGGTATCCAATTGAACAGCGTGAAGATGTCGCATTACACCTTACGACTAAAAAGAAAAAGAAAAAACAAACTGACGATGATTATGATGATTATGATGAACTCGATGATGAACTTGAGGATCTTGATGATGATTTAGACGAAGATTATGACGATGAAGATTATGATGATGAAGACTATGATGAAGATTATGATGATGATGCCGATGCCGATGACAAAGAAGATGCAGACCATGAATTAGACGATGATGAAGACTTCGATGACGAAGATGAAGAGGAAGGCAAATAACACAAAAAGTGGTTCAAAAAGGTAGTTGCCTCATATCGGATACTCTGGTACAATCACTTTTGGGCTATTAAATTATAGAACGAAAGAAAATATCCTTCATACAAAAGTGAGCCCTCTCAATATAGGGAGCGGTGTCACTTTTGTTTTTTTATATGTCATTTTTTTGAGCATAATAATGTCAAAAAGGGGATGAATGGTTTGGCGAAATATATTTTTGTTACCGGCGGTGTCGTATCATCACTTGGTAAAGGTATTACTGCGGCTTCTTTAGGCCGTTTGTTGAAAAATAGGGGCGTTAAAGTAACAATTCAAAAATTTGATCCTTACATTAACGTAGACCCCGGCACCATGAGTCCTTACCAGCATGGTGAGGTATTTGTCACTGATGATGGTGCCGAAACAGACTTAGACTTGGGGCATTATGAGCGTTTTATAGATATTAATTTAAGTAAAAACAGCAATGTGACGACAGGCAAGATCTATTCGACCGTTCTGAAGAAAGAACGCCGCGGCGATTATCTCGGCGGAACAGTTCAAGTGATCCCGCACATTACAAATGAAATTAAAGAACGTGTATTTAGAGCCGGCAAAGAAACAAACGCTGATGTTGTCATAACTGAAATTGGCGGTACAGTGGGGGACATTGAAAGCTTGCCGTTCCTTGAGGCTATTCGCCAAATTAAGAGCGATGTCGGCATTGAAAATGTCATGTACATTCATTGTACATTAATTCCGTATTTAAAAGCGGCAGGCGAAATGAAAACAAAGCCGACACAGCACAGTGTTAAAGAATTAAGAAGCTTAGGCATACAGCCAAACGTTATTGTCGTTAGAACTGAAGTGCCTGTTTCTCAAGAAATGAAAAGCAAAATCGCCCTGTTCTGCGACATTGATGAAAAAGCCGTTATTGAAGCAAGAGATGCGGACACATTATACCAAGTACCCCTTGAACTTCAAGAGCAAAAACTTGATGACATTGTTTGTAAACATTTAAAACTCAAATGTGCTAAAGCAGATATGGATGAGTGGAACAAATTAGTGGACAAGGTATTGAATTTGAAGAAATCTGTAAAAATCGGCCTTGTCGGAAAGTATGTTGAACTTCAAGACGCTTATTTATCTGTTGTAGAAGCATTGCGTCATGCGGGTTATGACTATGACGCCGACATTGATATTAAATGGATTAATTCTGAACATCTTAATGACAAAAATGTTGAAGAACAGCTTTCAGATGTCAATGGTATTTTAGTGCCTGGAGGATTTGGCGATCGCGGTATAGAAGGAAAAATAGCCGCTATAAAATATGCCCGGGAAAATCGTGTGCCGTTTTTAGGTATTTGCTTAGGCATGCAATTGGCATCCATTGAATTTGCCCGTCATGTTCTCGGATTACAAGGCGCTCATTCGTCAGAAATCGATCCGTCAACACCGTATCCAATTATTGATTTGCTTCCGGAACAAAGAGAAATTGAGGACATGGGTGGTACATTGCGTTTAGGACTTTACCCATGCAAAGTAAAAGAAGGTACAAAGGCTTATGAAGCTTATCAGGAGCCTGTTATTTATGAACGGCACCGCCATCGTTATGAGTTCAATAATGAATATCGGGAAGCGATGGAGGAAAAAGGCTTTGTCTTTTCCGGATTGAGCCCTGATGACCGTTTGGTGGAAACGATAGAAATTAAGGATCATCCGTGGTTTGTGGCTTCCCAATTCCACCCGGAATTTAAGTCGCGTCCGACCCGCCCGGAACCATTATTCAAAGGCTTTGTTGGAGCAGCGATAAGTAAAGGATAGGAATTTAGGGGAGAGAATAAAAGAGGTTTAAAACATTTTTTATTCGGGTAATAACATGATGCGGGAGAATTAGCTTGAGGATAGAGCCCTATTCCAGGGGATAGGGAAGCCTGTGAGGAAAGTCCCGTTCCTCGATAGTATAATTCTCCCTTTATTTCTAAAACCCTTCAAATTCCCTGATTTTTTTACAAGATTAGTAAAGGTTTTGTTCGTCCAGCATGTCGATAGTTGTCAAATAAATAGCGAAATATCCATAAAGGGCGGCCATAATTGATGGTCTCCCTATTTTTTTATCATCATTAAGTGGTACTAAAGGCCTGTTTTCGGTTGTTATTACCGCAATATCAACAGAATCAGAATAGTTTTCATAATCCTTTTCAAAAATAGCGATAACAGTGCAGCCTTTGCTTTTTAGTTCTTCAGCGAGAAATATTGCCTCTTGCTGATTAATGTCGTTTGCAGCGATGATGACAGCATCTGTAGCATCAAGATCTTTTATTTTCCCGCTTTCGTCATAAAGATATTGTGCTTTTGGCAATCGGTTATCACCTTCGACAGCCTCGATAGCCACAGACTGCCATGATCCTAATCCATGAACCGCAATTTTTCCATCTGAGATAACGGCTTGGGCAAGCAAACGTGCGCTGTCTTCAATCTCTGTTTCATTTTGTTTTTGTACATCATTAAATACGCCAACTAACTGTGTTGTAAAAATTTTTAACATGATTTCGCCCCTTTCGGCCTTATTATAGGACATTTGACCTTATTCTGGAAGGTTCGCGGATTTTAATTATTGGCACGATTATCCAGAAATTGCTAAAATAACTGCGACGAGCTTTGAACAGCTTCTTTGAAATATCTACGCGCAGGAGCACGGTCTTTTTTGCGACGAGCTTTGAACAGCTTCTTTGAATAATCTGCGCGCAGGAGCAGGAGTTTTTAAATAGGAAGCCGAATTAACCGTGTAGTATGCTTTTCTACATATACATATTAGATCATAATTTAAAAACCAAGGTGGGGAGAAATACAATGGCTGAAGGAAGAGATGGAAAAATTTTGATTGTCGATGATCAATTCGGCATTAGAATTTTGTTGAATGAAATTTTTCAAAAAGAAGGATATAAGACATTCACTGCCGGCAATGGGATCCAAGCTTTGGATATTGTAGAGAAAGAGGAACCGGAACTCGTTATTTTAGATATGAAAATACCTGGTATGGACGGTTTGGAAATATTAAAGAGAATTAAGGAAAAGAACAGTCAGGTTAAGGTCATTATTATGACGGCCTACGGCGAACTTGATATGATCCAGGAAGCCATTGATAATGGTGCAATTACACACTTTGCCAAACCTTTTGATATCGATGATGTATTGAAAGCGGTTCAAAAAGAATTACCTATTTAAACGGTGCATTTGAGATTATTTTAACTCAATTTTATGGTATGCTATACTTGTTGAGTCGAAGGGGCGAAACAATATTAATCAGTTCCTGCACCGCTTCTTTCAACGATTAGCGGATGTACAAGTTAGGTAAAACTGCTAATCGTTGTCAGAAGCCAGCGATTACTAAGGAGGGTCACGCATGCCTTTAGTTTCAATGAAAGAAATGCTTGAAAAGGCGAAAGCCGAAAAGTATGCAGTAGGTCAATTTAACATTAATAACTTGGAGTTTACTCAAGCCATTCTTCAAGCTGCAGAAGAAGAGAAATCTCCGGTTATTTTAGGTGTTTCCGAAGGCGCCGCCAGATACATGGGCGGATTTAAGCTGACTGTTGCCATGGTTAAAGCATTAATGGATGAATACAATGTCACAGTTCCAGTGGCTATTCATCTTGATCATGGTTCATCTTTTGAAAAATGTATGCAAGCTATTAACGCCGGATTTACATCTGTTATGTTTGACGGTTCCCATTATCCGCTTGAAGAGAACATTGCTTATACAAAGAAAGTTGTCGATGCTGCACATGCAGTAGGCGTATCTGTTGAGGCTGAACTTGGCCGTATCGGCGGACAAGAAGACGATCTTGTAGTTAATGATGCTGAAGCGGCTTATGCCATTCCATCAGAATGCGAACAGCTTGTCAAAGAAACCGGCGTAGATTGTTTTGCTCCTGCATTAGGGTCTGTTCACGGGCCGTATAAAGGGGAACCTAACTTAGGTTTTGACCGTATGGAAGAAATCAATAACCTTGTAGGTGTACCGCTGGTATTGCACGGCGGCACAGGCATTCCTACAAAGGATATTAAAAAGGCTATTTCCCTTGGCCATGCAAAAATCAACGTTAACACTGAAAACCAAATTTCTTCTGCAAAAGCAGTTAGAGAAGTTCTTGCAGAAAAACCAGATTTATATGACCCAAGAAAATACTTAGGGCCTGCTCGCGACGCCATTAAAGAAACTGTTATCGGCAAAATGCGCGAATTCGGTTCATCTGGCCAAGCTTAATATCACTGCTGTTCAAAGGGGGATAACAACACCTTCGGACGAACCCTTTGAACGGTACATACATTTAAGCTTTGTTAAAAATCGCGGACATAAGATCATTGCATGATGGCGTCGCCTGTTATTGTGTAATTGATTTTATGTCTCTTGTTCTTACATGAAATCAAATTGATTTGAGAAGTATAAAAAAGAGTATGTGTTTGAAGTTCGGGTTAATACATCCCGGCTTTTAAGCATTCTCACAGTAAAAACTTACCAGGAGGCAATTTTAAAATGAAATTTTTTATAGATACAGCAAATATTGACCAAATCCGTGAAATTAACGATCTTGGCGTTCTTTCTGGTGTAACAACGAACCCGTCCCTTGTTGCTAAAGAGGGTGTTGATTTTCATGAGCGTCTTCGCGAAATTACTTCAATTGTAAAAGGTTCTGTCAGCGCAGAGGTTGTCTCTACAAAAGCGGAAGATATGATTGAAGAAGGCAAAAAGCTTGCTGCTATAGCACCTAATATCACAGTTAAAGTGCCAATGACTTCAGAAGGTCTTAAAGCTGTCCATGCTTTTTCAGAAGAAGGCATTAAAACAAACGTTACACTTATCTTCTCTGCAAATCAGGCATTGCTTGCAGCGCGTGCCGGCGCTTCTTATGTTTCACCGTTTGTTGGACGTTTAGATGATATTGGTCAAAACGGTATAGAGCTTATCGCTCAAATTGCTGAGCTGTTTGATATTCACGGTCTTGATACTGAAATCATTGCAGCATCTGTCCGCCATACGATGCATGTGACTGAAGCAGCTGAAGCTGGTGCACACATTGCAACTATCCCGCATAAAGTATTCATGCAAATGATGAATCACCCATTAACTGATAAAGGCTTGCATGACTTCCTCGCTGACTGGGATAAATATAAAAACCGTTAAGTATTAATGGCGCACCTCACCCGCGAGTGTTCAAAAAGGCGGGCAAACATTCCCCGGCTTTTTGAACCTCCTCTTTTAGAGGTGCCCCCAAATTTTTCTCATTAATTTAACATCTTAAATTATTAGAATATACATGTTAGAATAGATACCGGTCCATAATATTTAATAATAATAAGTGTTTAAAAAGGAGGACAAAAAGAGTCGAGAAGTTCGAGGAACGAAAGTCTCGAGGACCGGAACGTATGGGGATAATACGTGAGGACCGGAGAGACCGAGTGACGAAGAAATTCGAAGGCTATTTTTCCCGGACTTTTTAACATCTTATAAAAAAATCTGGTCATTCGACTGACACGGAAAAGGAGTTCAAAATGGAAAAATTAATGATTGAAGGCGGTCATCGTCTTAAAGGGACTGTCCAAGTAAGCGGTGCCAAAAACAGTGCTGTAGCATTGATACCCGCTGCCATACTTGCCAATTCAACGGTGACAATCGAACAACTTCCAAATATTTCCGATGTCCGTATTCTTTGTGAGCTATTGAAAGAAATTGGCGGTAAAGTCACGTTTGATAAAAATACGTTAACGGTTGATCCCTCTAGTATGATTGATATGCCTTTGCCGAACGGCCATGTTAAGAGACTCCGTGCATCCTATTATTTAATGGGAGCTATGCTCGGGCGTTTCAAAAAGGCTGTCATTGGTTTGCCGGGCGGCTGCAACCTTGGCCCCCGTCCAATAGATCAACATATAAAAGGATTTGAGGCACTTGGCGCTTCTGTAACTAATGAGCAAGGGGCTATATACTTACGTGCAAAAGAATTAAGAGGCGCGCGTATTTATTTGGATGTCGTCAGTGTCGGTGCAACAATCAATATCATGCTGGCAGCGGTCAGAGCAAAAGGGCGGACAATTATTGAGAATGCGGCAAAAGAACCGGAAATTATTGATGTAGCGACACTTTTATCAAGTATGGGTGCAAAAATTAAAGGTGCAGGAACCGATGTGATCCGTATTGAAGGTGTTGATGAGCTGCATGGATGCCGTCATTCAATTATTCCTGATCGAATAGAAGCCGGTACATATATGATTGTTGCCGCAGCTATGGGGGATCGTGTTCTTATTGATAATGTTATACCTCAGCATTTAGAATCACTAACAGCTAAATTAAGAGAAATGGGCATAACAGTCGATATCTATGATGACCAGATTGCGATTTCGCGCCATGTAAAGGAATTAAAAAATGTCGATATTAAAACCCTGGTATATCCTGGCTTTCCAACTGATTTGCAGCAGCCGCTTACAAGTCTGTTAACCCATGCTAAGGGAACAAGCATAGTAACGGATACGATTTACGGTTCAAGATTTAAACATATTGATGAATTAAGGCGGATGAGTGCAGAAGTTAAAGTTGAAGGCAGATCTTCAATTATTACGGGACCGACAGGATTGCAGGGGGCAAAGGTTAAAGCAACTGATTTAAGAGCAGGCGCTTCACTTGTTGTTGCCGGTTTGATGGCGAATGGCATCACAGAAGTTTTGGGGCTTGAACACATAGATCGCGGATACAGCCAGCTTGTCGAGAAGTTACAAGGGATAGGCGCAAATGTATGGCGCGAAGATTTAGATATTCATGAAATAGAAGATATTAAAGCAAGCAGTTAACATGAAAGTGCGTGTTAAATAAAGAGGATAAACCGGACCTTTTTAACAACTTCTTTGCGGGTTGTGGTCAAAAGAAGGAGTGACTTAATTGGAAAGAAGTCTATCGATGGAGCTTGTAAGGGTAACTGAAGCTGCTGCGCTTGCATCCGCAAGCTGGATGGGAAGAGGAAAGAAAGAGGAAGCTGATAACGCGGCAACAACTGCGATGCGCAATGTCTTTGATACGATTCCGATGCAAGGCATTGTTGTTATCGGTGAAGGTGAAATGGATAATGCGCCAATGCTTTACATCGGTGAAAAGCTTGGGACTGGTGTAGGACCGGGTGTGGATGTAGCCGTTGATCCGTTAGAAGGAACAAATATTGTCGCAGCAGGTACTTGGAATGCCCTTGCAGTACTTGCAGTTGCTGAACACGGCAATCTATTGCATGCTCCTGATATGTATATGGATAAATTGGCAGTCGGCCGTGAAGCAGTCGGTCAGGTTGACATTAATGCACCTGTCATAGATAATTTAAAAGCCGTTGCCAAGGCTAAGAATAAGGACATTGAGGATGTTGTAGCCACAGTTCTCGACCGTGATCGCCATGCGCGTATTATTCACGAAATCCGTGAAGCCGGTGCAAGAATTAAATTAATCCCTGAGGGCGATGTTGCGGCTGCTATCAATACAGGTTTTGATGATACCGGTGTTGATATCCTGTTTGGCGCTGGCGGCGCTCCGGAAGGCGTTATTGCTGCAGTTGCTTTGAAATGCTTAGGCGGGGAAATTCAAGGCCGTCTTTTGCCTCAAAATGATGAGGAAAGAGAACGGTGTAAAAAAATGGGTATTGAAGATACAAATCAAGTTCTTCGTATGGACGATCTTGTACGCGGAGACGATGCGATCTTTGCAGCAACTGGTGTGACAGACGGTGAATTGTTGAAAGGTGTTCGTATCCATGGTTCAAGAGGAACAACACATTCACTCGTCATGCGCGCCAAATCTGGAACTGTCCGGTTTGTTAAAGGCTCGCACAGCTTAATTAAAAAGCCCCATTTAGTTATAAAAGAAGATTAAATTTTAGACTTGGGTTATTTTTCCTGAGTGCAGGGCACTAGCAATGGCTAGTGCCTTCTTGAAATTAAAAATAAACAAGAGTATAATAGGTCCCGAAAAATAGATAATATATTGGAATTTTTTCCTATTTGATTAAAAGTCAAAGATATGGTAAGAATAATAAGTAATTCTATGGACTTCTTTATCCAGCTCCTTAATCTCTTCCTTTCCTTTTGAGAGAGTCCTTCATATGTCGTTTCATCATCTTACATTTTTAAAATCAGTGAAGTGTGGTGTCATAATGGGAGTAACATTAGCAGAATTAGAAAATATGAAACTTAAAGATTTATACGAGCTTGCTCGCAATTATAAAATTTCTTACTACAGTAAGCTTACTAAAAGGGAACTGATATTTGCAATTTTGAAGGCGCGGGCTGAACAAGATGGTTTTTCTTTTATGGAAGGCATTTTAGAAATTATTCCTTCTGAGGGTTTTGGCTTTTTAAGGCCAATTAATTATTCACCAAGTTCAGAAGATATTTATATTTCCGCTTCGCAAATCAGGCGATTCGATTTAAGAAACGGAGATAAAGTTTCCGGAAAGGTTCGTCCCCCTAAAGAAAACGAGCGTTATTACGGCTTGCTCCATGTGGAAGCGGTTAATGGAGAAGATCCCGATACATCCAAGGAACGGGTTCACTTTCCTGCATTAACGCCATTGTATCCGGAAAAGAAAATGGTGCTCGAAACAGATGCGAAAAGTATTTCGACACGGATTATTGATATGATTTCACCTGTAGGATATGGTCAGCGCGGTTTAATTGTGGCACCACCTAAGGCTGGTAAGACGATGCTCTTAAAGCAAATAGCCAACAGCATTTCGACAAATCATCCTGATGTGGAGTTAATTGTTTTACTTGTTGATGAACGTCCTGAGGAAGTCACTGACATTGAACGCTCGGTCAAAGGCGATGTGGTCAGTTCAACATTTGATGAAGTTCCCGAAAATCATATTAAAGTCTCCGAGTTGGTTTTAGAGAGGGCCATGCGCTTAGTTGAACATAAGAAAGATGTTGTTATTTTAATGGATAGCATCACGCGTTTGGCGCGCGCTTATAACTTGGTTATTCCGCCAAGCGGCAGAACGTTATCCGGAGGTATTGATCCAGCTGCTTTCCACCGTCCTAAGCGATTCTTTGGAGCGGCCCGGAATATTGAAGAAGGCGGAAGTTTAACCATTCTTGCCACGGCCTTAGTCGAAACAGGTTCCCGTATGGATGATGTCATTTATGAAGAATTTAAAGGAACGGGTAACATGGAGCTGCATCTTGATCGCCGTTTAGCAGAACGTCGTATCTTCCCGGCTATTGATATCCGCAGATCCGGAACGAGAAAAGAAGAAATGCTCATAGATAAAAATCACCTTGATAAGTTATGGGTGATGAGGAAAACGATGGATGATTCAGCTGATTTTGTTGAACATTTTTATAAACGAATCAAGAAGACCAAGTCTAACGAAGAGTTTTTTGCTTTATTTGACAAGGAGAAAAGCGGCGTCGCAAAATAGGTGTTGAGTTCGTATTCAAAAGCCGGACAAGCTGCGCCGGACGTTCTTATAAGGTGTTTTTAATGTAAAATACTGGACTTGAAAATTAATATTTCTCTTGTTATAATAGACGCTAGTTGTTATCAAACTCTGGTTTGAGATAGAATCAGGGCGAAAAGGAGATGAATGGAATGAGAACAGGAATCCATCCTGAATATCATAAAGTTACTGTGAAATGTTCTTGCGGCAATGAATTTGAAGCTGGTTCTGTTAAAGAAGGTCCACTTCGTGTAGAAGTTTGTTCTGAATGTCATCCTTTCTACACTGGCCGTCAGAAATTCGCTGATAAAGGCGGACGTGTTGATCGCTTTAAGAAAAAATATAACCTTAAATAATTTTGTCATGAATACAGGCAAGCACTTTCCTTGCCTGTATTTTTCATTTATACTTAAATTTTTGCTTTTTTATACTATCAGAAAGCCAAGTTTTCTTTATGGTGGATCCTTTATTTTTAATTAGAGTGTGATGTAAGAAAGGATGTTTGTCGTGCAATTGACAAATCAAACGGGCTGGATTGAGTGTATTTGCGGAAGTATGTTTTCCGGAAAGTCGGAAGAGTTGATTCGCCGTGTTCGCCGTGCCAGTTTTGGTAAATTAAAAATCCAAGTATTTAAACCTGCCATAGATAACCGTTATGCTGAGGAAGCTGTTGTATCACATACCGGCAATTCTGTGACAGCCATTCCTGCAAGTACTTCTCAAGAAATACTTTCTAAAATAGAAAGTGATACACAAGTCGTTGCGATTGATGAAGTGCAATTTTTTGATGAAGGTATTGTCGATGCAGCGCAAAGGCTTGCTGATAACAGTGTTCGTGTTATTGTTGCAGGATTGGATCTTGATTTTAAAGGAGAGCCGTTCGGTTCAGTCCCGGCATTAATGGCTGTCAGCGAAACAGTAACTAAACTGAATGCCATTTGTATGGTTTGCGGATCTCCGGCAAGCCGGACGCAACGTTTGATTAATCATCAGCCGGCCTCTTACTATGACCCTGTCATTCTTGTCGGTGCTTCTGAATCATATGAAGCCAGATGCCGGCATTGCCACGAAGTCCCAGGGAAACCCGGGATCAAAAGTGAAAAAGTGACAGAAGAAATGATATAAAAACTCGCCGGCTTGGCGAGTTTTTTAAATGAATGAATTATTATTTAAAACGTCTTGCAGCTTGTTGTACGGGGTCCCAGACACTGTTAAACGGCGGGGCGTAAGAAATGTCTAAGTCCTCTATATCAGTTAATGTCAGCCCGCTGTATAAAGCTGTTGCAATGACATCTGTGCGTTTCGCAGCGCCTTGTTTGCCGATGAATTGTCCGCCCAGAAGTTTTTTACTGCCTTTTTCCGCTATCAGTTTCACCCATAAAGGATGCTTGCCCGGAAAGTAACCAGCGATATCTGTTGATTTTATTTTAACGGATTCAATATCTAACCCAAGCTTTTCAGCATCTTGTTCGGTTAAGCCGCTTCTCCCAAGTTCGAGATCGATAAATTTAATAATTGATGTGCCGGTAATACCTGCAAAAGGCCGCCTTTGGCCAATCATATTCATTCCCGCAAGGCGGCCCATTTTATTAGCATTTGTACCAAGCGGGATATAATCATATGCCTCTTTTACCCGGTGATATTGAAGGGCGCAATCGCCGGCGGCATAGACATTTTTTATGTTTGTTTCCATATATTTATTGACTTTAACGCCATTTTTAACACCGAGCTCAATGTCAGTTTGCTTTAAAAATGAAGTGTTTGGCGCTATACCGGCAGCGACAATCACAATATCCGCTTCATAGGCCCCAATGTTTGTTTCAACTGCTTTAACTGCAGAATCACCTTGAAATCCTTGAACCTCTTCGTTTAAAACAACTTTAATCCCTTTATTTTTTGCCTCTTCATGAATCAGCTCGCTCATATCCGGGTCAAAGACCTTTGCCAAGCGGGAACCACGGTCAATCATGGTAACGCCGATTTTTCGATTATAAAATGCTTCAGCCATCTCGAGTCCAATGTAGCCCCCGCCGATAATAACTGCCCTTTGGACGTCTTTTGACAGTCCTTTTAAAATGTTTTCTCCGTCTGCTATTGTCTTTAAAGTGAAAATACAATCGAGTTTTTTGCCGGGCCAATCCGGAAATACCGGGTCGGCGCCAGTTGCTATTAACAATTTATCGTAAGAGATTTCGAAAGGCTTATCGCTTTTAAGAATACGGCCTTTGACTGTTTGCTGATCGGTATCAACCTCTGTCACTTCATGGCCGCATCTGGCGTCAATACCGTATTTATTCCGGAAAGTATCAACGGAGCGGGCGATCAGCTTTGAAGAAGATTCAATGTCGCCGCCTATAAAATAAGGGAGACCGCACTGGCTGTAAGAATAGACATCACCTTTTTCAAGCGTTGTAACCTTTGCCTGCTGATCATGGCGGATAATTTGCATAGCGGCGCTCATTCCTGCTGCATCCCCGCCGATGATGACATATTTCATTTAATCACCTGCTTTCATTTAGTTTAATTTCAAAAAAATATAGCTAATTTGAGTGTAATATTTACAGGAGCTACAAATCAACTGATTAGGCAGCTTTGACTGGCTGTAAACCCTGTAATATAATTAATATGTTATAGAGGAAGTTCAAAAAGTCCGGGAAAAGGGGACGTAAGAGTATGGTGTGGTGGCGGTGCTCCTGCGCCGAAGCATATTCACAGAAGTATCACCAACTTCTCGTCGCAAAGCTGCAAAGAAGTAAATTCATGTAGTAGCTTTCCTCCTTTTTGAACACGCATTTATAGGTATAGGAAGAAAATGAGGTGAAGACGGTGCTTGATCGTTTACAGTCACTTGAAGACCGTTATGAAAAGTTAAATCAATTATTATCTGACCCAGAAGTCATTAGCGATACAAAAAAACTTCGTGAATATTCAAAGGAACAATCTGACCTTGAAGAAACAGTGCAAACCTTCCGTCAATATAAAGATGTTGAAGACCAGCTGAAGGATGCAAAGGAAATGCTCGAGGAAAAGCTGGATAACGACATGAAGGAAATGGTCAGGTTAGAAATCAATGAATTAGAAGAGGAAAGAGACAGCCTGGAAGAGAAGCTGAAAGTGCTGCTGATTCCGAAAGATCCCAATGACGATAAGAACGTTATTGTTGAGATCAGGGGTGCGGCCGGCGGTGACGAGGCTGCATTGTTTGCGGGCGACCTTTTCAAAATGTACTCCCGTTATGCTGAATCGCAAGGCTGGAAAACTGAAGTGATTGAAGCAAGTCCAAATGAAGTCGGCGGCTACAAAGAAATTATTTTTATGATTAACGGTAACGGCGCATACTCCAAGCTAAAATACGAAAATGGCGCACACCGTGTACAGCGTGTACCGGAGACCGAATCGGGCGGACGCATCCATACGTCGACAGCAACTGTCGCTGTTCTTCCTGAAGCGGAGGAAGTTGAAGTTGATATTAACGAAAAGGATATTCGTGTCGATACTTTTGCTTCCAGCGGACCGGGCGGACAAAGCGTTAACACGACGATGTCGGCGGTTCGTCTGACGCATATTCCTACAGGGATTGTTGTTTCCTGCCAAGACGAGAAGTCACAAATTAAAAATAAAGAAAAAGCGATGAAAGTACTTCGGGCAAGAATATACGACAAATTCCAAAAGGAAGCTCAAGAAGAATATGCAGCCAACCGTAAATCAGCGGTAGGAACCGGGGATCGCTCTGAACGGATTCGCACTTATAATTTTCCGCAAAGCCGTGTCACTGATCATCGGATTGGTCTAACACTGCAAAAGCTCGATCAAATTCTTGAAGGAAAGCTTGATGAAATCATCAATGCGTTAATCGTTGAGGAACAGGCGAAGTTAATTGAACAGGCGGAAGCACAATGACAATGAAGATATACGAAGCCCTTAAATGGGCTTCTTCTTTTTTAAAAGAACATAACAGGGACGAAAACGCTGGAGAATATTTGCTTTGTCATCGATTAGGAATGAATCGGACAGAGCTGTTAATGAATATAAGGGAATCTTTATCATTTGAAGATCAAAAGTGGCTTAGGGAGAAAATCCATGAGCACGCGGGCGGCATGCCTGTCCAATATATTATTGGTTATGAATGGTTTTACGGACGAAAGTTTAAAGTATCGCCGGATGTCTTGATCCCGCGGCCGGAAACAGAAGAACTTGTTCAAACTGTTTTGAAGATGGCGGAGGCTCAGTTCCCGAAAGGCATGACTTTAAAAGTATGTGATATTGGCACAGGAAGCGGGGCAATCGCGGTCTCGTTAGCGCTCGAAAATATTGATATGGATGTTTATGCGGTTGATATATCTAAGGAGGCGCTCGCTGTTGCCAAGGAAAATGCGAAGAACCTTAGCGCTGACGTTCATTTTGTAAATGGCAGTTTTCTTGAACCGTTCTTAGGAAATCAAACCTTTGATATCATTGTCTCAAATCCGCCGTATATTACCGAGAAGGAGCTTATCGGCCTGGAAACCGTTGTTAAGGACTATGAGCCTGTTCTTGCGCTTTCCGGGGGAGCCGATGGTCTGGATTGTTACCGGGAGATTATCCGGCAAATTCCTCAGGCAGCGGCTTCCAAACTTATCCTTGCTTTTGAAATTGGCTTTGAACAGGGCGGGCCGTTATCGGAATTGCTGACATCAGCTTTTGGCAGCCGGCTCCGTTCGTTATCTGTTCAGAAGGATATTAATGGGAAAGACAGGATGGTTTTTGCGGTTATTGAGAGGGATTAAAGGTTTGGAGAAGATGGTGATCGACCGTTTTAACGCTTGAATTATCTGGTTTCAGCCGTTGCATATTCAGAGAAGTAACGTCAACTTCTCGTCGCGGCTCGCAGCAGCTTTGAAAGTGTCGCTTATTGACGAACGTTTTTAGGTTTGTTTTCTGGCTGTCCCGTCAAGACTATGTTGTGAAAGGGGCGGGACAGTCATGAAAAATCGATTAGCACTTATTATTATTTTTTCTCTTATTCTATTAATTACTTTTATGCAATTTGAGCAAAATCTATCAAAAGCAAATGATTCAGTGAGAATTCCTGATAAAGCGATTCGTCTTAGAATTTTGGCAAACAGCAACAGCGCCAATGATCAATCCGTCAAGCGGCAAATTCGCGATGCTGTTAATGTCAATATTAACGGCTGGGTTAAAAACCTAAAATCATTCGATCAAGCAAAACGGGTGATCCGTTCGCATATGGGTGATATCAATGCGACGGTACAACATAAATTGGATGACATGCACTTGCATGAAAACTTTACAGTAAAATTAGGTCCGGCTAAGTTTCCGACTAAAATGTACGGCGGTTATGTCTATCCGGCCGGTACTTACGACGCGTTGGTGATTACGCTTGGTAAAGGGGAAGGCGCCAATTGGTGGTGCGTATTATTCCCTCCGCTTTGTTTCCTGGATTTTAGCCATGGTGATGCGGTAAAGCCGGATCATCAAAGCGGTCATGTTTCGAAAATGGCTGATTCGGGTCAACAGCCTCAGGCTAATAACAAGGATGTTAAAGTTAAATTTTTCATTGTTGACTGGATTGAGAGTCTTATTCAGGCGATAAAAAGCTTGTTTTCATAAGTTAACTTCACGAAAATTGCTGACATTCATGTCTAATTCCTTCTTATCTATCATACACATTTAATAGAATAACTGAATGATAGATTAAGGAGGATTTCATATGAATAAGGTTGTTTACACCGCAAAGACGGAAGATTGGATAAGAATTAAAAGATTTGCGAAAGATACAGGCGTTCATTTGCCTGAACCAAATGGCAAAATTCAATTTTTGCTGATGGCCGATAAACCCGGTGAATTAGCAGCTATTATAGGTATTGATACCACATATCGTGAAGCGGTCTTACGCTCATTAGTCATTGATGGACATAAGTGTAAGAGCGATGATGTCTTTTACTTTTTAAATACGGCTTTAGCCTATGCCTCTGAGCAAAAAGCGAGTGCCGTTTATTTTGCAACACCTGCCGGATCATCATTATTCACCCCATTAGGGTTTGAAGAGGTAGAATTTTCCCGTCTCCCTGAATATCTTAAACAAGATTGGGAGAAAACTTATACAAATTATCCACAGGAAGTTGTATTTTTAATGAAAAAGTTATGCACATAATCTTCAGACTTATGCACAACTTGTGTATAAGTCTGGATTTATTGTGAGTAAAATGGCAAGGTATAAAGGGGTTTTAACAATGGTTACAACGCGACAATGGCAAATTGATAAAAATGTGGATAACTTAACGTCTTGTCCACAAATCAAAGAGGCTGCCGATCTCTTGAAAAAAAACGAAGTCGTAGCTTTTCCGACTGAAACAGTCTATGGACTGGGAGGGAATGCGCTTTCTGATGAAGCGATAGAAAAAATTTATAAAGCAAAAGGAAGACCAAGTGATAATCCGTTGATTGTTCATGTTGCTTCCTTACAACAGCTTCATCAGATTTGCTCAGATATTCCCGGGACAGCTCAGAAGCTGATTGATGCCTTTTGGCCGGGGCCGTTGACAATTATTTTGCCTAAAACAGGTCAATTATCAACAAGAGTGACAGCGGGGCTGTCGACCGTTGCGGTAAGAATGCCGGAACACCCGGTTGCCCATGCAATTATTGAAGCTTGTAATCTGCCGATAGCGGCTCCGTCAGCTAATAGCTCCGGGCGGCCGAGCCCAACATTGGCCGCTCATGTTCTCCATGATTTAAGTGGGAAAATTGCGGGAGTCGTTGATGGCGGAGCTGCCGGCGTTGGTGTTGAATCTACGGTTGTAGATTGTACCGTTGAACCGATTGCCATTCTTCGGCCCGGAGGAGTTACCCGGGAACAATTGGAAGCAGTTGCGGGTTCCGTGGCGGCAGACCCGTCCCTCAGCCAACCTGATAAAGCGCCTAAATCACCCGGAATGAAATATCAGCATTATGCACCGCAAGCACCGGTTTATCTCGTTCCGGGCGGCAAAGAAAAAATTCAGGAGCTGGTCAAACAAGCTAAAAATGACAATAAGCAAGTCGGGGTGCTGACAACTGAGGAGAATAAGCATGCTTATTCAATGGCTGATATCGTGATCACTTGTGGACAACGTGAAGATCTCACGAGTGTTGCCCATTTCCTTTTCGAAAGCTTAAGAGCGTTTGATGAGACTCATGTTGATCTGATATTGAGCGAAACCTTTCCAATGCAAGGGATAGGCGCGGCGGTAATGAACCGTTTGTCAAAAGCGGCTGGCGGTAAAATATTAGAATAACATTATAAATTATCGAAATACTTATCCACAGTTCACAGGGTCAGACCCCTTAACAAGAGCCCCGTTCTAATTCGTCTCGGACATGCATACCTTTTTGGTAGCGGCATGTTAAGGAGGCGGATTATGATAACAGATTCATTAATCGGAGAAATCATTACACTGTTTATAATGGCAACTGCCCTTGGCATGGATGCCTTTTCTATTGGCATGGGAATGGGAATGCTTGAGTTAAGATTAAAGCAAATTATGAAGATTGGTATGGTTATCGGCATGTTCCATGTCATAATGCCGCTTTTAGGCATGTTGGTCGGCTTTGTTTTATCACACCACTTCGGGAGTATAGCCGCAATGGTCGGCGGTGCCCTTTTACTTTTATTAGGCGCTCAGATGATGTTTATTTCCTTAACAGGCAAGGATGATAAGCCAATGGTTCAGCCTGTAGGCTTCGGGCTTATTATCTTTGCCATTAGCGCCAGTCTTGACAGCTTTTCCGTAGGCCTGAGCTTAGGGATATTCGGCGCCCGGGTTTTATTAACAATTATTATGTTCGGGTTTATGAGCATGATTTTAACTTGGTTAGGCTTAATCATAGGCCAAAAAGCTCAGCGATTTCTCGGCAGGTACAGTGAAGCTTTGGGCGGACTTATTTTATTTACTTTTGGATTAAAGATATTATTACATGCATGGCATTTTGTAATATAATAATGGACAAAGGCGCCTTTTCAGGGCGTTTTTTTATACTTACTTATGGACCATTAAAAGGGGTGTTAATGTGAAAAATATCCTGTTTGTCTGTACAGGCAACACATGCCGGAGTCCAATGGCCGAGGCTTTACTTAGACATAAGGGGAAGGATATTTTCAGAGTAAAATCAGCCGGTGTTTTTGCGGGTGACGGAAGTCCGGCCCATCCAAATGCAATCAAAGTGTTAAAAGACAGGAATATTTCATTTGATCATCGTTCTCAGTCAATTAACAAGACATTAATTGACTGGGCGGATATGATATTCACAATGACTGGGAACCATAAGAATCAACTATGCCAACAATACCCTGAATCTATAGATAAAACATACACACTAAAGGAATATATTTTACACGGGAAAGATGAAGAAAAGGGCTGGAAACAATTTAAAAAGACCATGGTTGATATGTTAGAAAAGCAATCGAATCTTCAGCACAAAAAGAGTGACTCCCGTTCAAATGGAGACAATAAAGAAAGAGAAAAAAAGTTGCAGGAAAGTATTGAAAAGGATATGAAGATAGTGCGAGAATTAGAAGCGAAGTTTCCTGATCTTGATATAAAGGATCCGTTTGGCGGATCAGTCGAAGATTACGAAGAGGCTTGCAGAGAAATTGAAGATTTAATTGAAAAACTCGTGAAAAACTTTTAGTCAGAAAGGGCGAATCCAAGTGGCGGACGAAATCCAAGAGATTCAACAACAAATTGAAAAGGTGTTGGATGACTTAAACAAAGCCATGCCATTGAATAGCGAACATTTACTTGTAGTAGGAACTAGCACAAGCGAAGTGATTGGTGAGCATATTGGAACATCGGGAACTGTTGATGTCGCTCGTGCTATATATAAAGCGCTTGCCAACTTTCAGGAGAAAACAGGTGTCCAGTATGCCTTCCAATGTTGTGAACATTTAAATCGGGCGCTTGTCGTTGAACGGAGCGTTGCGAAAGACAGACGTTTGGATTTAGTAACAGTTGTCCCTGTTCGTTCGGCGGGAGGCTCCATGGCAACTTATGCTTATAATAATTTAAAAGATCCCGTTGTTGTGGAATCTGTCAAAGCGGATTGCGGTATCGATATTGGAGATACCTTTATAGGCATGCATTTAAAAGAAGTGGCTGTTCCGGTTCGGAGTTCGATTCGAGAAATTGGCCATGCCCATATAACCATGGCAAGGACACGTCCAAAGCTTATTGGCGGAGAACGTGCAATATATCCTGAAAAAGAAAAAATTAACCATTTTTAGCAGTATAAATTGTTGAAAAAACTAAAATAAATTGTCTATTCTTATAGAATTAGTTGTGTTAATATAATGGGTGACTAGATTCGTGAAAGGGGCCGTTACAATGGATGCTATTAAAGAACAAGATCCGAAGGTATACGAAGCAATTCAGCAAGAGTTAAATCGTCAACGAGACAAGATTGAACTGATTGCATCTGAAAATTTTGTTAGTGAAGCAGTAATGGAAGCCGCAGGTTCTGTATTGACAAATAAATATGCTGAGGGTTATCCTGGCCGCCGTTACTATGGCGGTTGTGAATATGTTGATATTGTGGAAGATTTGGCGAGAGAACGTGCCAAAGAATTATTCCAAGCTGAGCACGTTAATGTACAAGCCCATTCAGGCGCTCAGGCTAATATGGCTGTTTATTATGCCATCCTTGAACATGGAGATACGGTTTTAGGAATGAATTTATCCCATGGCGGTCACCTGACTCACGGCAGCCCCGTTAACTTTAGCGGTAAACAATTCAATTTTGTTGAGTACGGTGTTGATAAAGAAACACACCGTATTGATTACAATGATGTTTTAGAGAAAGCTAAAGAACACAAACCGAAATTAATCGTTGCAGGTGCCAGCGCTTATCCAAGGGAAATCGATTTTAAACGTTTTCGGGAAA
This sequence comes from Scopulibacillus cellulosilyticus, assembly GCF_042665295.1. Taxonomy (NCBI): domain Bacteria; kingdom Bacillati; phylum Bacillota; class Bacilli; order Caryophanales; family Sporolactobacillaceae; genus Scopulibacillus; species Scopulibacillus cellulosilyticus. The sequence goes on along the minus strand of NZ_JBHTCO010000003.1, from coordinate 16,904 downwards.
TTGCGGATGAAGTCGGCGCATATTTAATGGTTGATATGGCTCATATCGCAGGCCTTGTTGCTGCAGGCTATCATCAAAACCCTGTCCCTTATTCGCATTTTGTCACAACAACGACTCATAAAACTTTACGCGGACCGCGCGGAGGTATGATTCTTTGCAAGGAAGAATTTGCGAAGCAAATAGATAAGACGATATTCCCGGGGATACAAGGCGGCCCGTTAATGCATATTATTGCAGCTAAAGCTGTTGCATTTGGTGAGGCGCTTAAACCTTCATTTAAAGATTACGCAAACCAAATTATTAAAAATGCTCAAGCCTTTGGTCAAAAGTTACGAGAAGAAGGCATTGAACTTGTTTCTAAAGGTACAGATAACCATCTGGTCCTTCTTGATGTACGCAATTTGAATCTGACAGGCAAAGAGGCAGAAAAGATTTTGGACAGCATCGGCATTACCACAAACAAAAATGCCATTCCTTTTGATCCTGAAAAGCCGTTTGTAACAAGCGGTATCAGAATGGGTACGGCTGCGGTAACAACACGCGGATTTAAGGAAAAAGAAATGGAAGAAGTTGCTTCGATCATTACGTTTGCTTTAAAGCATCATGATGACGAAAATGCCTTAAATGAAGCAAAAGAACGAGTTCTTGCCTTAACGAAAGAATTCCCTTTATATAAAAATTTATAGGAAAAAATTAAAAGGAGGCCTTAAAATAGGTCTCCTTTTAAATTTGAAGTTGAATACCGGCCCTGTTTTGTGTAAAATTTGTCGAGAGAGAACTGTAGAGGAGGATTTGATGGGACAAGTAAATGTTTTAGATCATCCATTAATTCAACATAAACTCACATATATTCGTGATTATCGAACAGGGACCAAAGCTTTTCGTGAACTTGTAGATGAAGTTGCAACGCTAATGGCTTTTGAAATTACCCGTAACTTGCCGCTTGAAGAAATTGAAGTTGAAACGCCTGTATGTACGGCAAAAGCTTACCAATTAGCAGGTAAGAAATTAGGAATTATTCCAATTTTACGTGCCGGACTCGGCATGGTTGACGGTATGCTTAATCTCATTCCAGCCGCAAAGGTTGGTCATGTTGGTTTATATCGTGATCCTGAAACATTGAAGCCTGTCGAATACTATTGCAAATTACCTTCAGACATCCAGGAGAGAGAATTAATCGTAGTTGATCCGATGCTTGCAACAGGCGGCTCCGCTTCTGCTGCTTTAACTCTCCTCAAACAAAAAGGCGCGGTTAATATGAAACTCATGTGCCTTATCGCAGCCCCGGAAGGTGTGGAACAAATTAAAGAAGACCATCCTGATGTTGACATTTATCTTGGAGCGCTTGATGAAAAGTTAAATGATCATGGTTATATTGTTCCTGGTCTGGGCGATGCAGGAGATCGCTTATTTGGTACGAAATAAAGACCAAGACTGTAAATGTGTGCTCAAACGAACGATTTTATTGCACATTAAAAAGACAAGCGATCACATATTGGCAGTGCATTGCTTGTCTTTTTTTCAATAACTCATGTTTACTTATTAAGTTCACATTTCTGTCGGATTTACCAAAAATAAACTCTATGAAAAACGATAATTTTAATTAATAATAAGAGTGAAGCGTTTAATTGTGACAAACCTAAGAACCTTATGAAACTTTTTAGAACTGATTCTTGTATAGTGTTGACAACAAGATAGCGCTTTCGATACGATAAACAAGGGTTAGGAAAATTTGAAAACAGCTCTATTATTAACTTTTTAGACCTGATGATAAATATTTTTTTTGCTTACTTTTTGATGGTTTTGCGGTTAATAATGATTATAATCAGATACGTTTTACTGATTGCATATATGATACGAATCAGCAAACTGAAAAGATTCATCAAAGGGTAAATTGTCTTGTCACATTTATCATTATTTTTCAGCATTCAGAATCTTGAATAACAACTTTGCTTAAGGTACGCTTTTGAACTCATCATAATCCTTGAAGTATGATCCTCTTAAGGGAAGGGATGCCTTGTGAAGAAAAACTCAAAAGATCCTTGGCGCATGGTTGGCCTTACCAGTATGCTTGGTTTAGAAATATTCGCCTTTATTTTTGGAGGGATCTGGTTAGGACGCTTCCTGGATGCTCACTATGGTACAGCCCCAATATGTATTGCCGTTGGGAGTATCGGCGGCATGCTAATCGGCATTGCAAGCGCAATATTCACTTTAATAAATTTTATAAAGGACTGAGCCAACATGAGTAATGAATTGGTGCGGTCTTGCCGTATAACTCTTATCCTTTCATGCTGTATTCTGATTTTCTTAATTTTCCTATGGTTTGTCACTCCAGCAAAATCATTAATTGCCGGCTTCATTATTGGCGGATTAATCAGTTTTTATAATGTTTTTCATTTGGCATACCGTGTGATGCTGGCCGGTAAATTAGTAGCTTCGGGATCTCAGAAGCTCGTGGGACTTAAGACTTTAAGCCGGATTGCTGTAGTAGGATTCGGTATTGTATTGGCTTGCCGCTTCCCCGAATGGATTGATTACCGTTCTCTTGTATTGGCATTGCCATTAGGTATCATTGTCATGATCGTTTCCGCGAGTTTCTACTATATAAAAAAATCCACTTAATTGTGCGTGTTCATAACGCCATTTGAACAATCTTTTATTTTATGAAGGGAGGGATGTTCATGGAACTGACTCCAAAGATAAAGTTCCTGGGGTTGACATTTGATGTGACGGTAATGATTGGAACTGTAGTAACAGCAATTCTCGTACTATTATTTGTGTTATTGTTATCCCGCGGCAGGAGCATGAAGCCGCGCGGCGCACAAAATTTAATGGAGTATGTGATTGAATTCATACGCGGCATCACTAATATGATGCTTGAAGGTAAGAAAGCGGAAAAATACCTTAGTTTTGCGATTACCACTTTTCTTTTCATATTAATCGCGAACCTGCTCGGTGTTATCGTCATGGTTAACACTGGCGTGCATGGCCCGATCCCTTCGCTTGGGATAACTGCAAAGGCTTTGAAATCGAGCCATGAGATCAGTTGGTTTAAATCGCCGACATCTGATATCAATGTTACCGTGGCTATGGCGTTTGCCATCGCATTATATGCGCATTTTTCAGGCTTATTTAAAAGCCCGAAGCGTTATTTCGCCCATTATTTTCAGCCATATGCGTGGATGTTTCCGCTCCATGTCATTGACGAATGTGCGAAACCAACGACTCACGCAGCACGGCTTTGGGCAAACATTTTTGCCGGTGAAGTGCTCATTCTTATCCTGCGGGACGGTGTGCCATATTTGACTGCTGTACCAATGTTCCTTTGGATAGGTTTTTCGGTTTTTGTCGGCTGTATTCAGGCCTACATTTTCACCGTTTTAGCAATGGTGTATATCTCACAAAAAGTAGCGGATGACCATTAATTCTATTGAATTTATTTATTATATTTAGGGAGGAATTTTTAAATGAGTTTAGCTATTCTAGCTGGTGGTATTATGATAGCATTTGGTGCCCTTGCGGCCGGTATTGGTAATGGTGTGTTATTTAGCAGATACCTTGAAGGAATTGCCCGTCAACCGGAAGCCCAAGGTAAACTTTTCGGACAAGCGATGATTGCGCTTGGTCTTGTTGAGGCGCTGCCGATTATTTCAATCGCCTTCGGTATTCTAGTACTCTTTGGTGTTATATAAGATAATTCATTCAGCAGGGGGAGATTCTTGCCCCCGCTTTCTTTGTACGCTGGAACGCTGATTCTAATATTAATTGAAGGGAGTGGCAAGCGTGCTTGAATTTCATATCGGAACAATACTGTTCCAACTTATTGTCTTTCTAATTTTAATGATTGTCGTAGCCAAGTTTGCTGTACGTCCGATGTTGGGCGTCATGAAGAAACGGCAAGATCATATAGATAATGAAATTTCTACTGCTGAAGCAAATCGGATTGAAGCAGAAGAATTATTAGCAAAGCAAAAAGAAGAATTAAATCGCGTGCGTGAAGAAGCAAAGGAAATTATAGATCGAGCAAAACGCCAGTCAGAAAATGAAGGGCAGAAAATTATTGAGGACGCGCGGTCTCAATCTGAACGCATGATTGAACAAGCCAAGGAAGAAATTGAAAGCGAAAGAGAAAAAGCTGTCGCTTCTATCCGTGACGAGGTAGCTGAGCTGTCTGTTATGCTTGCTTCTAAAGTGCTTGAAAAAGAAGTGGATGCGAAATCACATGATAAAGAGATTAATCAATTCTTGAAACAGGTAGGGGATCGTCTATGAGCGAAGCCGTGGCAGAACGCTACGCTCGCGCCTTGTTTGAAGTTGCAAAGGAACGCGAGACGATTGATGCTGTTGAAGAACAATGTCAATTAATAGGATCGACGATTAATCAGCATCGTGAATTAAAAAGTGTCATTTCACATCCGCAAATTAATTTCGAAGATAAAAAGGCAATTATAGAGAAAGTTTTCAAGAAAGATATTAACCAGGAAGTCATGAATCTATTGAAAGTACTGATTGATCATCGTCGTGAAGGTATCTTCGATGAAATTGTAGATGAATATACAACGATGGCAAATCATTACAGAGGTATTGTTGATGTTGTTGTTACAACAGCAAAACCTCTTAAAGAAAAAGAAAAAAATAAATTGGCGACTGAGTTGGGCCAAACTTTAAATAAAAAGTTAAGAATTAAAACTAAAGTGGATCCGGAAGTTATTGGCGGCATTTTAGTTCGTATTGGAAATCGCATGTATGACGGAACAATGGCCGGCAAACTGGCCAGATTCCAACAGGAGCTTAAAGTAGCTAGATAGGGGTGAAATGTTTTGGGCATTAAAGCTGAAGAAATTAGCTCATTAATTAAGCAGCAGATTGAAGATTACCAATCTAAAGTTCAAGTGAGCGATGTCGGTACCGTTATTCAAATCGGTGACGGAATCGCCCGCGTTCACGGCCTTGATAATTGTATGGCCGGTGAACTTGTTGAATTCTCTAACGGTGTCATGGGAATCGCTCAAAACCTTGAGGAAAGTAATGTCGGTATTATTATTTTAGGACCTTACAGTGAAATTCACGAAGGTGACGAAGTTAAAAGAACAGGCCGTATTATGGAGGTTCCTGTAGGTGAAGAACTCCTTGGCCGTGTTGTCAACCCGCTCGGCCAGCCTATAGACGGCAAAGGACCGGTTAATACGACCAAAACACGTCCGATTGAAAGTCCGGCACCAGGCGTTATGGATCGTAAATCCGTCCACGAACCTTTACAAACAGGCCAGAAGGCGATCGATGCGTTAATTCCGATTGGCCGCGGTCAAAGGGAATTAATTATCGGAGACAGACAAACAGGTAAAACATCACTTGCTATTGACACTATCATTAATCAGAAGAATGACGACGTGATCAGCGTTTATGTAGCGATCGGCCAAAAAGAATCAACGGTTGCAGGCGTTGTTGAAACGCTTAGAGCCCACGGTGTTCTTGAAAAGACGATTGTTGTTTCAGCAGGTGCTTCTGAACCTGCACCGCTATTGTATCTCGCGCCATATGCCGGGGTATCAATGGCAGAAGACTTTATGTATAACGGCAAGCACGTCTTAATTATTTATGATGATTTATCTAAGCAAGCGGCGGCTTACCGTGAGTTATCCTTGCTGCTCCGCCGTCCTCCAGGTCGTGAGGCTTATCCAGGGGATGTATTCTATCTCCACTCAAGACTTTTAGAACGTGCTGCTAAGCTAAGTGATGCCAAAGGCGGCGGTTCTTTAACAGCACTTCCAATTATCGAAACGCAGGCAGGAGATATTTCGGCTTATATTCCGACGAACGTTATATCGATCACTGACGGACAAATATTCCTTGAGTCTGACTTGTTCTATTCAGGTGTCCGCCCGGCTGTTAACGCAGGTCTTTCAGTATCCCGTGTCGGCGGTGACGCGCAAATTAAAGCTATGAAAAAAGTTTCCGGTACTTTGAAGCTTGATCTTGCTTCTTTCCGCGAACTGGAAGCATTTGCTCAATTCGGTTCCGACCTTGATAAAGCAACATTGGCGAAGCTTGGCCGCGGTCAAAGAACGGTTGAAGTATTGAAACAGGATCTTCACAAACCATACCCTGTTGAAAAGCAGGTGGCCATTCTTTATGCCTTATCACGCGGATTTTTGGATGATATTCCATTAGAGGACATCCGGCGTTTTGAAAAAGAATATCTTGCTTATCTTGAAGAAAACAATCAAGATCTGCTTAAACACATTAAAGAAGCAGGCACTCTGCCTAACGAAGATAATTTTAAAGAAGCAATCAGCGAATTTAAGAAAACATTTGTTGTATCTGATAAATAATAATGTGTTGCTCGACCCAATGCAGTCTAAAGGTGGTGAATCGAAGTGCCCTCAATGCGTGATATAAAGGCCCGGATCAATTCTACTAAGAAAACCCGTAAAATAACAAAAGCTATGGAAATGGTTTCTGCAGCCAAGTTAAACCATGCGCAAGTGAATGCGAAAGCATATACCGAATATACGGATAAATTGCGTGATGTTGTAGCGGGTATTGCTGCAGGCAACGGAGGAAGCGTTAAGCATCCAATGCTTGAATCACGTCCTGTTAAGAAAACGGGCTATCTTGTCATTACTGCTGATCGCGGCTTGGCAGGCGCCTACAATAACAATGTTCTTAAGCATGTACAACAACTGATCACAGAACGCCACAAGTCGGAAGATGAGTACACAGTTATTGTTGTTGGGAAAATGGGCTTGAAATATTACAACAACCGCCACATGCCGGTGGTAGCTGATGTAGTTGGATTGCCTGATCAGCCTTCTTACGATGATGTAAAGGCACTCGCAAAAAAGGCTGTGGACTTATTTGCAAACGAAGAAATTGATGAACTATATATGGTATACAATCATTTTGTCAGTGCAATTACACAGCAACTGACAGATGTCAAATTGTTGCCGTTAACAGATCTTGACACAACTGGTCAAACATTAAATTATGAGTATGAACCATCGGCGGATGAAGTTTTGGAAAAATTGCTTCCGTTATATGCCGAAGGTCTTATATACGGTGCACTTCTAGATGCAAAGGCGGCGGAACACGCTGCCCGGATGACAGCAATGAAGAATTCTACAGATAATGCTAATGAACTGATTGACAAATTAGAACTATCATATAACCGTGCACGTCAAGCGGCAATTACGCAAGAAATCAGTGAGATTGTCGGCGGTGCCGCGGCACTTGAATAGTCAGATCAGTCAAAGATGACAGGAGGGAATACGATGAATAAGGGTTATGTGACTCAGGTGACTGGTCCGGTTGTTGACGTTAAGTTTGAACGCGGTCATCTTCCTGAGCTTAACAACGCACTTAAAATTAGTTATAAGGCCCAATCATCTAGTGAAGTGGATATAGATTTAACACTTGAAGTTGCCCTTCACCTTGGCAATGATACGGTACGTACCATTGCAATGGCATCTACCGATGGTGTTGTACGCGGTATGGATGCCATCGATACCGGTTCGCCAATTTCAGTTCCGGTAGGTAATGCGACACTTGGCCGTGTGTTTAATGTTTTAGGTGAAGCGATAGATTTAAAAGAAGATGTACCAAGCGACGTACGCCGGGATTCAATCCACCGCGAGGCGCCTTCTTTTGATGAATTAACAACAAAAACAGAAGTGCTCGAAACAGGCATTAAAGTTATTGATTTGCTTGCGCCTTATGTAAAAGGCGGTAAAATCGGCTTGTTTGGCGGTGCCGGTGTTGGTAAAACCGTATTAATTCAGGAATTAATTAATAATATTGCTCAAGAACACGGCGGTATTTCAGTATTTGCCGGTGTTGGCGAGCGGACTCGTGAAGGTAACGACCTTTATCATGAAATGAGCGACTCAGGCGTTATCAGCAAAACAGCGATGGTTTTCGGTCAAATGAACGAACCGCCTGGTGCCCGTATGCGTGTCGCTCTTACAGGTCTTACGATGGCTGAATATTTCCGTGATGAAGAAGGGCAAGACGTGCTTCTCTTTATCGACAACATTTTCCGTTTTACCCAAGCTGGTTCAGAGGTATCCGCGCTTCTTGGACGTATGCCTTCTGCCGTAGGTTACCAGCCGACGCTTGCAACGGAAATGGGTCAGCTTCAAGAAAGAATTACCTCTACGAAGAAAGGTTCTGTTACGTCAATTCAAGCGATTTATGTGCCTGCGGATGACTATACCGACCCGGCGCCGGCAACAACATTCGCCCACTTAGATGCAACAACGAACCTTGAACGTAGCCTGACAGAAATGGGTATTTACCCGGCGGTTGACCCGCTGGCATCAACTTCTCGTGCTTTGGCACCTGAAATTGTTGGCGAAGAGCATTACAAAGTTGCCCGCCAAGTTCAAGAAACGCTTCAGCGTTATAAAGAACTTCAAGACATTATTGCAATCCTGGGTATGGACGAATTATCTGATGAAGATAAGCTTGTTGTTAACCGTGCACGCCGCATTCAGTTCTTCCTGTCACAAAACTTCCACGTGGCAGAACAGTTTACTGGACAACCGGGCTCTTATGTTCCTTTAAAAGAGACAATCAGCGGCTTTAAAGAAATTTTGGAAGGTAAATACGATGACCTTCCAGAGGATGCATTCCGTCTTGTTGGCCGTATTGAAGAAGTTGTTGAGAAAGCAAAAGAAATGGAAAAAGCTGTTCAAGGCTAGGCAGTTATTTTCCATTATAATTGGGAGGGTAGTAGCAAATGAATACCATCCAAACAGATATTGTTACACCCGACGGCAAAGTGTTCGAAGGGGAAGTTCACATGGTCAGTGCACGGGCGACAACAGGCGAGCTTGGTGTTTTACCGAACCACATGCCGCTGGTTGCACCGCTTGAAATCAGTACGGTACGCTTAAAAAGCTATGGTGAAACGGTATATGTAGCGGTCAGCGGGGGCTTTATAGAGGTCCGTCCTGATCATGTGACCATTTTGGCTGAAGCAGCGGAATTAAGAAAAGACATTGATGTTGAACGTGCCAAGAAAGCTAAGGAAAATGCAGAAAGCGAACTTAGCAGACTGGAAAAAGGCACGAAAGAATATGAAGAAGTATTATTAAGTTTAAAACGGGCAGAAAATCGCTTAAATACCGCTGCTAAATAAATGCAATATGAAAGCTGTAAGCATAAAAATGCTTACAGCTTTTTTTTGCAATTTTTTTGTCACAAATTTGTCAGTTATTATTGTGAAACTTTAGCCGGCTGATTCGAAAGGTTGAGGCAAATGTGTTAACATAATAAGGTAATAAAGAAAACTTAGCTGGTGCCAAGCCTTAAAGGCGCAGGCAACTGCTTAGTTGCCCTTATACTAGGAACTTAAAATTGGCCCCTGCGCCGAATTGGCTGCTTAGTTGCCAATTTATACTTTCCTACGTATAAAGAAAACTTGGTTGATTTTGTATTTGAAAAAGTAAAGAAAATGTTTTGTTTTTTGGGGTTAGGGATAAACCTGAAAGGTGGGTTGCGAAGTATTGCTTAATTTTGGTTTTCAATCAGTTTTATATTTGATCATTCATTTAATCGCATTAATTGTTACTTGGTGGGCAATCCAATGTCTTAAGCTGGATCTGTTTGTACATAACCCTAAAGGTCCTAAAGCGAAAGTTTTGCTTATATTTATAACGATTGCCATTAGTTATCTTGTAGCAAAGTTCTTTTTAGATTATTTGAATTGGTCGCTTAACCTCCCGCAGATATATAATCACTAGAGCGGAGGATTAAAGGGGTCAGAAGAAATGTTACCGGCGGTACTGTCGGAGGCGGTGCTCCTTCACTGACGAATAGTCGCAGGGATTTCTGCTTTTCGTCTCGGCTCAAAGCAATGCGTTATGATGCTTGTTGATATGTCGGTTAATGTCCATTTTTGACAAGAAGTTTCACGTATGTCATACCTCTCTTTGGTCACACTGAAAGTAAGGAGAGGGGATGACGGAAATGAAAAGGTCTAATATTTTAGCTGTATTTTTTATTATTATTTTTTTCTTTGGGGCTTATTCTTACAGTTCAGCGGAAACCGGCAGCCATGAAAAGGCATCATTTCACAAACTTGAAACATTGGCCGATGCGGTAAGGGATCAAGGGGCTCATGTCACCCGTTGGTCGTTATATGCGCGGGAGACGTCCCTTCAATTGAAGCATCCATCAGAGTTTTATGAACAGGCTAAGCATTTAAAGAAAAACTTTCCTGAATATACATGGCAATCTGTAGCGAAAGAACAGGGCTATTATCAAATAACAGGCTATCGCATCATTCCTAATACCGAAGTCAAAGAAAGTGTTTCTTTTTTTGCATACCCCCAGAATAACAATTATAAAACGTATATAATCTATGAAGTTCAAGGCAACAAATGGAATATAAAAAGCTGGCGCTCATACACACCTGAAATTGCAACCAAATTGTCAAAAATTTTTACTGGAAAAGAGACAATATTCACTTGTGTTAATGGTAAATACAGTGATACAATGAAATCTGGTTTATCAAAAAGAGTTGAACAAGTTTTGGCCCATTTTTCGGCTGAAAAAGTTGAACAAGACAATGAAAAAACGTTTGTATCAGTTTCTGCATATAATAGACAGTGGAAGGACTCGATCGAAACAAATCAGCGGAAAATGAATCTTCAGGTGGCGTTGAGAACCGTTGGAAGTGCCACAAGCATTACAATAGGCACACCAATTATCACGTCTGAATATTAATAAATAAAAAGGTTAGGCGAGAACGAAACATAACTCCTAAAATCAAAATAACTAAATGGAGTTACGAAATTGGACGCGGAGGGGAATATGTTGGAGAATATCATTGTTCGTGGCGGGAAGCGCCTTTCGGGAAACGTAAGAGTAGAAGGCGCAAAAAACGCTGTGCTTCCCGTAATTGCTGCATCAATATTAGCACATAAGGGCACAAGTACAATATATAATGTTCCTGCACTGGCGGATGTTTATACAATTAATGAAGTACTTAGACATCTTAATGCGGATGTTTCTTATGAAGAAAATACAATAACTGTTAATGCCCAAGGTGATTTATTAACCGAAGCACCTTTTGAATATGTTCGTAAAATGAGGGCTTCTTCATTGGTAATGGGACCGCTTTTAGCCCGCGTTGGTCACGCAAGAATTGCCTTGCCTGGCGGATGTGCAATTGGCTCCCGGCCAATGGATCAGCACATTAAAGGCTTTGAAGCAATGGGTGCAAAGGTTAACATTGGCAATGGGTTTATAGAAGCTAGTGTAAATGGACGCCTGAAAGGTACAAATATTTACCTTGACTTTCCGAGTGTAGGTGCTACGGAAAATCTTATGATGGCTGCAGTGCTTGCTGAAGGTGTAACAGTACTCGAGAATTGTGCCCGTGAACCTGAAATTGAAGATTTGGCCAATTATTTAAATGCAATGGGCGCAAAAGTTACAGGCGCTGGAGACAGCACAATTCGCATTACCGGTGTTAAGGCATTAAAAGGCGCTGAACATAGTATTATTCCAGACCGTATTGAAGCGGGAACATTTATGATTGCTGCTGCGATTACAGGCGGTAATGTTCTTGTTGAAGGTGCCCGCGCAGCGGATTTACGTCCTTTAATAGCTAAGCTTGAAGAAATGGGCGTTATTATTGATGAAGAGTTGAACGGTATTCGTGTCAATGGTCCGGATATTTTAAAACCGGCTGACATCAAAACAATGCCTCATCCGGGATTTCCGACAGATTTACAGTCACAAATGATGGCATTGCTGTTAAAATCAAAAGGCACATCTGTTATCACGGAAACCGTTTTTGAAAATCGTTTTATGCATGTTGAAGAATTCCGGCGGATGAATGCTGATATTAAAATTGAAGGAAGATCGGCTATCATTAATGGTCCTTGCCACTTGCAAGGCGCTGAAGTTTCAGCCACAGACCTTCGTGCAGGAGCAGCGCTCGTCATTGCCGGGCTGATTGCTGATGGTGTGACAAGAGTTAATGAACTGAAACATATTGACCGCGGTTATGTTGACTTTGCTGATAAACTTCGCGGTTTAGGTGCAGACGTCAAGAGAGTTGAAGTTGAAGAGAAACTGACTAAGGAATCTGTGAACAATCTCCCTAAATTGAATATGAAGCCAAAGTTTGCATAATCAAAACCAAGGAGCCGTATAAGCGGCTCTTTTTTATACGTTAAGAAAATATTAAATTGGCAACAAGAGATGCCAATTCGACGCAGTGGCCAATTTTAGGTTTTAAGTATAAGCGCAACTAAACCTCTGTCCGGATGAATTTCTCCCCACAACCATTGTATGTTACATATCGAAATTTAGACCACAATTTAAAGCCCATTCATTAATATGTCAATATTGCACACAGAGTTCTAAGAGTTTGTCCTCCACCATAGGCTAGTATTAAAATAAAATCTCACTTAATGGAGGGCGATGCATGAAACGAGCCGCAATAATTTTAGGAATTTTACTCACAGTTGTACTCATATTACCATCTGTGATTGTATTACCATTTGAACATCATGCGGATTCAGCCGATCCAAAGATTAAACCTAAAGAGACGGCTGAAATAAATCTTAACAAATCAGCATCAGTATCTCATACAAAGGCAAAAGACCCTGCTGTTAATGTCGCTGTATACAGATCTAATGAGCATAAGGTTGAGAGCCTGCCTCTTCACGATTATCTTGTTGGCGTCGTTGGCTCAGAGATGCCGGCTGATTTTAACATTGAGGCGCTTAAAGCACAGGCCTTAACGGCCAGAACATATATTGTCGGCCACCTTCTGGCAAAAGCAAGCATTCATTTACCCGATGGTGCTGAAGTCACTGATTCGACAATGGATCAGGCCTTCGAAGATAAATCGGATTTGAAAAGATTATGGGGATCTGAATACGATTGGAAAATCAAAAAAATTGATAAAGCGGTAAGTGAAACAGCAGGACAAATTTTAACTTACAAAGGGGAACCTATTACAGCTTCCTTCTTTTCAACAAGCAATGGCTATACCGAGAATGCAGAAGACTATTGGAATCAATCCTATCCTTATTTAAAAAGCGTTCCAAGCCCATGGGATAAAAAGTCGCCAAAATATAAAGCGGAAAAAACAATCCCGGTTGCAACGTTTGAAACCGACTTGAATGTCACTATTCCAAATCAAAATGGAGAAATAGGACAAGTTCTAAAAAGTACGCCGGGGCACCGCGTCGGGGAAATTAAAATCGGCAATAAAACATTTACAGGTAGGCAAGTAAGGGAAAAATTAAATTTAAACTCCAGCGATTTTACAATGATAAAAGACGGGAATGATATAAAAGTTCAAACAAAAGGATACGGTCATGGCGTCGGTATGAGTCAATACGGAGCAAACGGCATGGCCAAGGAAGGGAAAAATTATAAAGAAATTGTTTCCTATTATTATAGGGGTGTGAAAATTTCAAATATGCAGCCGTTTGTGAAGGAGATAACTGCAAAAGGCTAAAGAAGCATATTCAAAAATGATAGATTTGTCGAAAAATATCTAACAATTTTTTATCTGTCTATGTATATATCACGCAGAATCTGATCAGAATGATTCGTGAGGTGATAAACATGACGGATAAAAAAGATCCGAGACTTTCGCGTGAAGAAGCCGAAAAATGGCGTTTACGCAAGTTAACTAGAAAACGTTGGTTCCTTCCAGCCGTCTATCTTGGTGTTGCTGCGTTAATTGTAGCCGGAGCATTAGTATTCGAAAAAGATGGTGTACACAATCAATCCGGCGAAAAGAATCATGCTAATAATATAGCAATGAACAAGAAAGACAAAGAAGCTGTACCGGTTAATAGTATGAAAGAAAACTTCAAATGGCCGGTAGAAAACAAAAATGCTGTTAGTGTTGTTCAACCATTCTATGATCCAAAAGCTTCTGAGGAAGAACAAGCAGCCGCCCTAGTAAATTATAATCATTCCTATACGCAAAATACCGGTATCGATATTGCTGCCAAAAATAATAAAACTTTTGCGGTAACAGCAGCAATGAGCGGTAAGGTCGTAAAAGCGGAAAAAGATAATTTGCTAGGTAATGTTGTAGAAATTAAACACAAAAATGGTGTAACAACTATGTACGAAAGTCTGGCATCAATGACTGTAAAACCTGGGGATACAGTTTCTCAAGGAGAGGAAATTGGTAAAGCCGGTCAATGCGACTTTAATAAAGATGCAGGTGTACACGTGCATTTTGAAATTAGAAAAGACGGTACAGCTGTTAATCCTGAGAAATATTTTTCAAAAGGATTATCAAGTCTTGATAATGTAAATAAAACAAACAGCAACATTCCAGCTAAAGAAATGCCTAAAAAACAAGAAAATAAACAAACACCAAATAAAGACAACAACATGAATAAGATGGAAAATAACCAAAAGTCAAATGACAGCAAAAAAGGCTCAACTGATCAAAACTCAAATAACAGCGATGTATCTTCTCCTAATGCAGGTCATGAAGATGCACATGCAAATGGTTAATAACTTTTATCCATCTTCTATTTAGTCGCCAGGAGGCGGCTTTTTTTTCGTTTCTTTTATACTTTACCCATTTTTATATATTCAATGCATGAATTGACATTTCCTTTTTTAACTTTTAAAAAGCAGCCTGATGTTTTTTTAAGAAATGTACTGGGAATAATATTTTTGGGAATAAAAAGGAAAAAAGGAGTGAAAACCATCAAATGAAAAAATTAATGAAACAGCTGGCATTGGCTGCAGGTTTCTGTCTTATCATGACATTGGCAATAACAGCTTGCTCCAATGGCGAAAAGGGCAACAATGCTGATAATAATATCAATAATAACGGTCACCGTAAGCAGAACGTAAGCTATAACAAAAATAATATCAACACACCCCAAAATCAGAATGGGAATCGAGTTGATTTGAAGAATTATTCCAAGGATCAAGATAAAAATACCGGAGATGAAGATTTTGATGTAACCGGAAAGTATGTTAAAGAAAATAATAATGAAATTGTATTAAATATTAACGGTGATGATATCCATATTAAAAAAGCAGCGGGATATAAAAAGGACTTAAAAGGTTTTAAAGGCAGTTTAAAAGATAAGAAAGTCGACGTCGAAGTCACTCACAACCAGCAGCTTGCCAAAGACCTTCAACCAACGCCAATGACTCGGGCTGATAAGAACGGTGTTTATGAACGTAAACATAACGGAGAAGTCAAAGTTATTGGAAAGTTATTAAGCAGCGATAAAAGCAATGTCAGCATTCAAGTACCAAACGGCAAGAAAACCTATACCAAAACCTCTGACTTTAAAGTGGACACTGATGGACAAAAGGTCAGCTTAAACGGAAAAATAGTACGCCTTGAAATTGATAAACACGGTAAATTAAAAGAACTTAAATATAATTGGGTTGACCAAGAATAAACAGGGAGCCATCCATAACGGTGGCTTCTTTTATCATTTTAGGTTAGTTATGATTTTTTTAGAAATTAACGGGAATACTACTTTTGAAAATTAATTGAGGCTATTTGCAAAAGGAGTGGAATCATTAAATGAAGAAAATGGGCAAACAACTCATGATAGTTGTAAGTTTTTGTCTCATGTTAACTTTAGTCCTGGCCGGCTGTAACACACAAAATAACAAGCAGACTAATAAAAATAATACCCCTACTAACCAAACGGCTAAAAATCAAAATGGAAAAAAGGTTGATTTGCGAAACTATTCAAAAGCCGATGATAAGAATAAGAAGAACGCGGACTTTGATGTAACCGGAAAGTATATTAAGGACGACAGTAAAGAAGTTGAAATGAACATTAACGGCGATGACATTCATATTAAAAAGGCATCAAATTTCAAAAAGGATTTAAAAGGATTCAAAGGCAATTTAAAAGATAAGAAAGTTGATGTCGAAGTCACTCATGATAAACAGATGGCTAAGTCCCTTCAGCCGACGCCGATGACTATGGCTAATAAAGACGGTGTCTTTGAACGTAAATCTGACGGAAGCTCCCGTGTTATCGGCAAGCTCTTAACAAGCGACAAAAAGCAAGTCAGTGTTCAAGTCGGAAGCGGTAAAAAAACCTATACTAAGACATCGGACTTTAAACAAGATACAAAAGGGCACAAAGTTAACCTGACAGATAAGATGGTAAGACTTGATATTGATAAAAGCGGTAAAGTTAAAAAACTTGAATATAATTGGGTTGACCAACAGTAGATTAGTTTAGGAGTCATTGTCATACGATGGCTCCTGTTTATGCGCTGTTCGTTTATTTATTGGGACTCAAGACTTTTTTAAAATAGTTGTTGACACTTTATAATCAGGGTGTTATTATTAAATGCGTCGCCATTGAGACTTAGGTATGAATGAGAAACAAATATGATGAGACTCAAAAAAGTTGTTGACATCATATTGATATGGTGATATGATTAATAGCGTCGCTTTTGAAAGAAACAAAAGCACAGCAAAAAAAGTTGTTGACAAGATGTTCGCAACTTGATATAATGAGAAAGTCGCTGTTGAGCGATTGACTTAAATGATTAAGAGATTGTACCTTGAAAACTAAACAAAAGCCAAGCGTAATTAATTGGGTAACCAACCTATTAATTTAAAATAGCTAAGGATCATAACGATTGAAAGTATCGCTGTTTAACAGCTTTAATAAGGATGTTCGCATCCAAACTTTATTGAGAGTTTGATCCTGGCTCAGGACGAACGCTGGCGGCGTGCCTAATACATGCAAGTCGAGCGCGAGAAGCAAACAGATCTCTTCGGAGTGATGTTTGTGGAACGAGCGGCGGACGGGTGAGTAACACGTGGGCAACCTGCCTGTAAGACTGGGATAACTCCGGGAAACCGGGGCTAATACCGGATAAGTCTTCAGCACCGCATGGTGCGGAAGTGAAAG
>NZ_JBHTCO010000002.1:0-279220 GCF_042665295.1 Scopulibacillus cellulosilyticus | reverse complement strand
AAATGCATATACACGTAACTCCTATCCTTCTCTTGTTTCTGGACAATTCAAGTGTAAAGGATTAAGGAGCTTGCGTGTATTTTTTTGTTTTAATTTTTCTCATACCCCAACAAATATTATAGAGCCATTTTTATATACTTTTCGCTGTTTATGTGCGATTTTTCGCTGTTAAAAAAAAACGTCCCGCGTGCGGGACGTTTTTTTAAATCTCTACTGTCCAATTAAGAACATCTTCTTCCTTGCCCAACTGGATATTTGTAATTGCTTGGTAAAGACGCATTGATAAATCGCCTATTTGATTGCCGTTAACAATGATCTGTTCATCTTTCCATTTTAATTCTCCAACCGGTGAAATAACAGCGGCTGTACCCGCTCCGAATACTTCTCTCAGCTCACCTTTATGATAAGCATTGAAAATATCTTTAACAGATATACGTTCTTCACGGACAGGGACGCCCCAGTGTTGCAACAATTGAATAACAGAATCCCTTGTAATTCCGCCAAGGATGCTGCCATTAAGTTTAGGCGTAATTACTTCGCCTTTGACTTTGAAGAAGATATTCATGCTGCCAACTTCTTCGATATATTTCTTTTCAACCGCATCCAGCCATAGAACCTGATCATAACCTTGCTCTTCTGCTTCTTCTTGCGCTTTTAGGCTGGCTGCATAGTTGCCGGAAGTTTTAACATAGCCCACACCGCCGGGCACCGCGCGAATGTATTGATCCTCTACATATATTTTAGTCGGTGACAATTGTCCTGAATAGTAAGAACCTACTGGAGATAGGATGATCATAAATTTGTATTGTCCGGCTGGTCTAACCCCTAAGTATGGTTCTGTTGCAATAACAAAAGGCCTGATGTATAACGATGTTCCTTCCTCTTCCGGAATCCAATCTTTCTCTAATTCAACCAACTGTTTAATGGCTTCTAATACAACATCTTCATCAAGCGTCGGTATACTCATTCTATCACAGGATAAATTCAGTCTTTTAACATTCTTATCGGGTCTGAATAATAATACCTTGCCTTCTTTGGTCTTATAAGCTTTTAATCCTTCAAAGACAGCTTGACCATAGTGAAAGACCATTGATGACGGATCTAATACTAACGGTTCATAAGGTGTAATTTTTGGCGAATGCCAGCCTTTATCTTTTTGATAATCCATCACAAACATATAATCAGTAAAATATTTGCCAAAGCCTAAAGATTCAACAGACGGCTTTTCTTTCTTTGCATTTGTTTTAACTAATTCAATCACTTGGTTCAATCTAAGCATCCCTTTCTCTATTTATCTCACTCGTGATGTTTCATTCGATTATATCAGAAGCGGCTGATTAATTATACAACTAAAATAATTTCTATTTATTTTAAAGCTTTTTCAGTTCATTAATCACCGCGTTTGTTACTTCTTCAGTCGTTGCTTTCCCGCCTAGATCAGGTGTCTTAATGCCTGAATCGAGTACATTTTCAATCGAAGAAAGCAAATGATTACCTAACTCATTCTCGCCAAAATGATCAAGCATCATTTTAGCTGTCCAAATTTGTCCGATCGGATTGGCAATGCCTTTTCCGACAATATCAGGGGCCGATCCATGAACCGGCTCGAACATCGAAGGATATTTGCCGTTTAAATTAATATTAGCAGATGGTGCAATACCGATACTGCCCATAATCGCTGCCCCTACATCAGTTAATATATCTCCAAATAAATTACTGGCAACAATCACATCAAAGGTTTCCGGCTGTGAAACGAGAAAAGCCGACAAAGCATCAATATGCACTTTTCTTGTTTTTATATCAGGAAAATCAATTGCGGTTTCTTTGAAAACTTCATCCCAAAATGGCATAGAATGGACAATGCCATTTGATTTTGTCGCACTGGTCACATGATGACGCCGGCTTTCAGCCAATTTAAATGCGTAGTCCATTGCCCGGCGTGTGCCCTTTTTTGTAAAAACAGCATTCTGTATAGCTATTTCATCATCGCCTTGATGTATCCGTCCGCCTGATTCACTGTATTCTCCTTCACTGTTCTCCCTGACAACAATAAAATCAAAGCCCTTCGGATCATGGAGAGGCGAACGAACACCTTTAATATGTTTTGCCGGACGAATATTAACCACTTGTTCAAATGATCGGCGAATATTAATTAGCAGCCCCCATAGGGAAATGTGATCAGGAACCTTATTCGGATCGCCGACTGCTCCAAGAAAAACGGCATCGTGCGGCTGCAATTGTTCAAGGCCGTCCTCCGGCATCATCACACCATGTTCCAAATAATAATCACAGTTCCATGGATATTCTGTAAATTGAAAAGATAACCCGCCGTGAAGATCAGCTGCTGTTTCTAATACTCTCACAGCCTCAGAAACGACTTCTTTGCCTATTCCATCTCCTGGTATGACTGCTATATTGAAGTCTTTCATTTCTACATCCCTTTCTATAACAACGGTTGCTGAAACATTATAAAAATTCTAATATAATCTTATCACAAAATCTTCGATTAAGGGGATGATGATTTTTGGAATTTATAAGAAATTATTTAACAATAAAAAAACTTGCCGATTGGCAAGCCGTATGGCGCAGCCATAGGCTTAGTTGCCCTTATACTGTCTACATACATTATCATGACAACTAAACCGAACCTGCTTCTAAGTTGTCAAGATATACTTTCCGACAATATAAAAGACAGCCAGGATCATCTCCCGGCTGTGGAACACTTTAAACTTTATCTTCATATTCTTCTTCAGCTTCAATTAAAAATACATTTTTTAAATCAATTTCAAGATCACTAAGAATATTAACTTTAATAACATCTTTTCTAAAAAACATGCCTTGGCGCTGGTACGTTCCATCTTCAAGTAAATAAACCTCGATCACCTGATTGTACGGGTCGACAATCCAATATTCCTTAATACCGGCTTCCTCATACTTATTGAATTTTAAAATCCTGTCATTCTTTGCGGTAGACGGCGAAAGTATTTCTGCAGCAAGATCGGGCGGACCAATAATACGCTTGTTATCAATTTTGTTTTCGTCACAGACGACAATCAGATCCGGTTGAACCCAATTTTTAATTTTATTTATATCTGTCTTTTTCTTATCAAACAAACAAACATCGATTGGTGAAGTAAAAGTTTCGCATTCTTTGCCCCTTAAATACATAGCAAATTCAACCGCTAATTCCCTTAAAACCCGTTGATGGTCAGGTGTTCGGGCTGGTGTCATGCTGATCACCTGTCCATCTAATACTTCACAGCGCTTTCCTTCGTCCCATTTTAAATATTCCGCGTATGTCATTTCTTCCCGGTTATCGATTAGAGACATTGAATATCCCTCCGGAGGGTATTTTTGTCTATTATATCAAGAACGATGGAGAAATTTCTATCGATGGTTGATACTCCGTAAAATTTAAAACGCCCAATTACCGTTCCGGAAAATCGCTTCGCGCGTGCCGTCTGCCAATATACCGTCGATATCCATTTCTTCGGACCCTATCATAAAATCGACATGTGTAATACTGATGTTTAAGCCGTTGTTTCCAAGCTCTTCTTCATTCATTTGTTTGCCGCCTTCAATACAAAACGCGTAAGCACTGCCAATTGCTAAGTGGTTGGAGGCATTTTCATCAAATAAGGTATTGTAGAATAAAATATTTGACTGGGAAATGGGCGATTGATGCGGGACCAGGGCAACTTCGCCTATGTAATGAGAACCTTCATCTGTTTCTACAAGTCTTTTTAAAATATCTTCACCCTGTTCTGCCTTCACATCAACAATTCGGCCGTTCTCAAATGTAACTGTGAAATTATCAATTAAATTACCGCCGTAGCTCAAGGGTTTTGTACTGGACACATAACCATCAATACCATCTTTTTGGGGAGCCGTAAAAACCTCCTCTGTCGGCATGTTAGCCATAAAATCTACGCCCTGTTCATTTTCGCTTCCCGCGCCAATCCAAATATGCTTCTCAGGCAGCTTAATCGTTAAATCAGTACCCGGTGCCTTGTAGTGAAGCATTTTATATTTTTTATTATTTAATATATCAACTTTACGATGCAATGTTTGATCATGATCTTTCCAAGCTTGTACAGGGTCTTCAGTATCAATTCTTGTTGAAGAGAAAATAGCATCCCATAGTTTTTCAATACATTGATTATCATTTGGGAAAACTTTTTCAGCCCAAGCCTGAGACGCTGCAGCTACAACAGTCCAGCTTACCTTATCAGACTGTACATATTGTCTAAACTTATTAAGAGCTTTTCCGGAAGCTTTTTGGAAATTGGAAATACGTTCCGGATCGATGCCTTTTAATAAATCAGGATTATTGGAAACGATTGAAATAAAAGCTGCACCTTTCTCCGCAAGTTCTTCCTTTTCTTTTACCTTCCATTCGGGGACTTCTTTAAAGACCTCTTCATCCGCTTTTTCATATTTTAAGCGTGTTAATACATCATCCGCCCAATCAATGTGAACATTTTTGGCTCCAATTTCGTAAGCATGTTTGGCAACAAGTCGAACTAATGGCGCTGATTCTAAATTTGCTGAAACTAAAACCTCTTGTCCTTTTTGAACATTAACCCCTACCTTGACAATAAGTTCTGCATATTTATCCAGCTTTTCTTGAAAATTAGACATTTAACATTCTCCTTTTCCATAATCTTCTTTTATTTTACCAGTGTACAATTCATTTTAAAAATTTAAAAATGGTCAAGAAAGTTTTGCCAAAAAAGAACAGCCGGCAGTTTCACTGCCGGCTTGTATTCTATCATTTGTATTAAATTTAAATAGATTAAAGATTTTTATTTGGATTGATTTTCAAATTTAATAGATTTAAACCATTAATGAAACATACTTCGTTTCCAGATATTCTTCAATACCTTCAGCGCCGCCTTCACTTCCGAGACCGCTTTGCTTGATACCGCCGAACGGTGCTTGTGCGGTAGATGGCAGCCCGTCATTCCAACCGACAATACCGTATTGAAGCTCTTCAGATATTTTTGTACCGCGGGAAACGCTTTCTGTAAAGAAGTAAGCAGCAAGACCGAATGGTGTATCATTAGCCAAGCGGATAGCTTCTTCGTCTGTTTCGAATTTTTGAATTGGCGCAATCGGACCAAATGTTTCAATATGCATGATTTCCATATCTGACGTTACATCCTTTAACACAGTCGGCTCAAAGAAATAGCTGTTGTTTTCAGCTTTACCGTGACCGCCGACAACACATGTTGCGCCTTTTTCAACGGCATCCTTAACTTGATGTTCAACCTTTTCATAGCCGCCCTTATCGATAAGCGGTCCTAAATCTACGCCTTCTTCCATGCCGTTACCGACTTTAAGCTCTTTGACTTTTGCTGCGAATTTATCAACGAATTCATCATAAACACTTGAATGTACATATAAACGGTTGGCACATACACAAGTTTGACCGCTGTTACGATATTTGCTGGCAATAGCCATATCAACAGCTTTATCTAAATCAGCGTCTTCACAAACAATTACCGGTGCGTGTCCGCCAAGCTCCATGGACATTTTCTTAACCGTTTTTGCGCCCTGTTCCATTAACAGGCGGCCAACTTCAGTTGAACCTGTAAATGTTATTTTACGGACTCTTTCATCATCCATAAAAGCATTGGTAATCTCTTTAGAATTTCCGCAAACAACATTAACCACTCCTTTAGGAATGCCTGCTTGCTCACAGTATTCAGCAAGCTTAAGTGCAGTTAACGGCGTTTGTTTCGGCGGTTTTACGATAAATGTACAGCCGGCAGCAAGCGCAGGTGCAAGCTTGCGGGTGATCATTGCCGCTGGGAAATTCCAAGGCGTAATGGCTGCAACAACACCAACAGGCTGCTTAAGCACTTTAATGCGATGGTTTTCATTTTTGCCTGGAACTGTGCGGCCGTAAATACGCTTTGCCTCTTCTGCAAACCATTCCATGAATGAAGCAGCATAGGCCACCTCGCCTGTTGATTCTTTCAGCGTTTTACCGTTTTCAAGCGTCATAATTTCGGCAAGTTCTTTTTTATTCTCAAGCATAAGGTCGCGAACTTTCATAAGAAGACCGGCGCGTTCAGCCGCAGTTTTCTTTGACCATTCAGGAAGGGCTTGATGTGCTGCTTCAATTGCCTGATTTGCTTCATTATATCCTGCAGACGGCACTGTGCCAATTAATTCACCGGTTGCCGGGTTTGTAACTTCGATTTTTTCATGTTCTTTACCAGTCCATTGACCATCAATATAGTTTAGCATGTCTAGTTGTTTCACTTAGAAACCTCCCTTATGTAATCTTTATTGTCTATATAACCTTAATTCAGGATCAGAAAACTTTTTTCCTGCTAATGACGATATTTTTTTTAGAAATTTTGTCGATTTTTAAAACATTATTTAAGACAGTGCATAAATATTCAAGATAAAACAAACCTTAAAAATGACCAAATATCATTAAGAAATGTGCCTAAATCAATATTTTAGACGATATTCCAGAATATGAAGGAGGCTCCGGCAGTGGAGAAACTGGATAAATTAAATTACATTAATGGAGAATGGGTTGGAAAAAACGAACAAAAATTTGAAATTAAAAATCCGGCTACCGGTGAAGTTGTCGGAACGATGCCAGAGGGGACGAAACAAGATGTTGAATCGGCAATTGATGCAGCGGACAAAGCCTTCCCCGAATGGGCAAATCTCTCCGCTGAAAAACGTGCGGATTATTTAAAAAAATTATTCCATATTATGATGGATAAAAAAGAAGAATTAGCAACGATCATGACCTTAGAGAGCGGCAAGCCGTTAAAAGAGGCTCGCGGTGAAGTCGATTACGCCGCTTCATTTATTGAATGGTTTGCTGAAGAAGCCAGGCGCGCTTACGGACGGATTATCCCTGGAAAAACAGCCGATCAGCGCATTCAAGTGATTAAACAGCCCGTTGGTGTCGTTGCCGCCATTACCCCGTGGAATTTTCCCGCCGCGATGATTACAAGAAAAATGGGACCGGCGCTTGCCGCAGGGTGTACTTTTATTGTTAAACCGCCGAAAGAAACACCGCTGACTGCCATTAAGCTGATGGAATACTGTGAAGAGGCAGGGATTCCAAAAGGTGTTGTTAATCATGTTGTTTGCCCGGATGAAATTTTCAGCAATACAATTAAAGACAGCACAAAGGTACGGAAGCTGACATTTACCGGTTCAACTGAAGTTGGCGTGCTTTTAATGAAGCAAAGTGCCGAGCATATTAAAAAAGTATCATTCGAACTGGGCGGACAAGCGCCATTTATTGTCCTTGATGATGCTGATTTGGATAAAGCCGTCAAAGGAACGATTGCCTCGAAGTTTCGCAATGCCGGCCAAACTTGTATTTGCGCAAACCGTTTTTACGTTCAGTCAAAGGTTTATGATGCATTTATCGAAAAGCTTGAAAAAGAAGTTAAAAAGCTAAAAGTTGGCAACGGGCTTGAAGAAGGTGTTGACATCGGGCCGCTTATTAACAAAGATGGTTATGAAAAGGTCGAGCATCATGTAAAAGATGCCCTTGAAAAAGGTGCAAAGGTCGTTACAGGCGGAAAAGGAGAAATTAAGAATGATAATGCCTATTTCTTCGAGCCGACCATTTTAAAAGATTGTAATGAACATATGGTTTGCATGCAGCAAGAAACATTTGGACCGCTTATCCCGGTACAAAAAATTGAAACAGATGAAGAAGCGATTGGCGCTGCTAACCATACACGTTATGGACTTGCCGGTTATTTCTTTACAGAAAGCGTTACCCGCGGAACAAAAATGGCTGAAGCCCTTCAATATGGGATCGTTGGCTGGAATCATGGTGCGCCGTCTGCTGCTCAAGCGCCATTCGGCGGAATGAAGGAAAGCGGTCTCGGACGTGAAGGCGGTACAGAAGGCTTTGATGAGTACCTTGAGACGAAATATATTTCTTTTGGTTTATAGTTTATAAAGAAAGGAGAGTGACAAGTCTGTCCTCTCCTTAATCATTATCCAAATTTTATCCTTTTATAAAGTTTCCAGGTGCACCCTGCTGCCTTTTCCGGATGGTTCCGCAGGCTCAACATATAACTTTCTCGATAAACGTGCCCTTAATTCCGGGACATGGCTGATGACACCAATAGATAATTGATTCATATGAAGTTTTTCAAGTGATGTGATAACCGTATCAAGTAATTCTTGATCAAGTGTGCCAAAACCTTCATCTAAAAAGAAAAACTGCAGCGGAACATCACCGCGTAATTGAATTTGCGCGGATAATGACAGTGCGAGGGCTAAAGAGGTTAAAAATGTTTCTCCTCCAGAGAGCGTAGACACCGGCCGTCTAATGCCGCCATTCGCATCATCTCTAATAACGAATCCTAATGATGTGTCTACTTCAAGAGCATAACGCTGTCTTGTTAAATCGCCAAGCCTTTTTGAAGCATCAAAACAGACTTGATTCAATTGCTCTTCAGCAACAAATTCCACAAAACTGTTGCCGCGAAAAACTTGCTGAAGTTTTTGCAGCTGATTAGCTTTTTGCCAGTGACCCTCTTTTTCCTTTTCCAGTATTTTGTAGCGTTCATGATTTCCTTTTATAGTTGTAAGCTCTTGATACAGGCTTGCTTTTCTTTCAAGCAAACGCTCATATTCATCCTTTAACTGCAGTAAACGTTTTTCAATCTCATTAAACTGTTCTTCAGTTAACGAATCGTCACCGACACGATCTTTTAACTTTTGAATATCATTAGTGACTTGGCTCAGTTCTGTATCATAATCTTGGATCTCTTTTTCTATCTTAGCCTTCTCTTCATCTTCCAAATGTGCTGCTTTTACCGCCTCTTCATCGGTAAAATTCGTTTTTATAAGAGCGTTATCCCAATCTATTTTTGCTTTTTCCAGCCGTTCTGTCGCATATTTATAGTTATTTTCAGCATTCGAATAATCCTTTTCCGCTGAAAACCGTAACGTTTGTACTTTTTGCCACTCGTTATAAGCAGATTCCTCTTGACTCTTAAGCTGGTTCAATTCTTTTTCAAGCTCTTTAAGGCATTGATCTATCGCCAGATCTTCTTCTGTTCCCAACGCTTTAAGTTTTTGCTTTTGAGTCTCGACCGATTGGGTTAACAGCTGTATCATGCTGCTGTTTTCAGTCTTCTGAGATTGCAGAGAACTGATACTCTCCCGCAGTTCATCAATTTGTTTATTGATATCATCTTTCGCTTTTAAAAACTGATCGTATTTCTTTGAAAACTGTTCAGTCAACTTATCCTTTTGCTGTATCTTTTCTAATTCACTTGCAGCATCTTCATAAGACAGATCAGCATATACTTTTTCCCAACGATCTTTCTTCGATTGAATCATTTCTTTCAATTTCTCTGCCTTTTTTTCTATATCGAGTTGATGTTTTTGATAAAAATCGATTTCAGTTTGAATTGATGATAACTGTTGCCCCGATGTTTGTGCCTCATTTATTTTTTTATCTGTTTCTTCACTTAGTGCCAAAACATCTTGCTTGACCGCCTTGATTTGGCTGGCAATAGCTTGGATATCTTGATGATTGAACTGAAGGGGATCAGATATTTCCTTATAGTTGATTGGTAAATCAGGCAAAGAGATGTCATCCGCGTATTCAGCCAATCTTGAAGATTGGCTTTCTAACCTCATTTTTAATGTCTCAATTTCATTAATCTGTTTTTGCAGTTCTTGAATATCTTGACGGCAATGCGTACGTTTTGACTCCAGGTCACTTTCTTCAAGGTAACTCCCGTTCTGTATCGGGTTTGGATGATGAGTGGAACCGCAAACCGGGCAAGGTTTACCGTCTTTAAGGTCTTGAGAAATCTGTAAGGAAAGTTTTTGCTTATATGCAGCTTTCAACTGATTTTCAATTCTAACCTCTTCTTGTTCCAGAAACCGCTTTGTCATATGCGCCTGACTTTCATATTCAGCTGCCTGATGATAAATATTATCATGTTTCTTCGTCAACGACTCTAGATATTTAAGAACAGCTTTATGTTTTTCATTTGCCTTTTCTAAATCATTCTTTTTCTTAAGAAGACCTGAGCGGTTTTTTTTCCAATCCTCTCGCCACTCTAACAATTGTTGATGCAAAGCGCTGATGTTTTGCTTATCAGCCATGGCCTTTGAAACCGTTTCTCTGTATTCAGAAGAGACTTTTGCCGATTGCAGTTTTTCTTGAATGTTTTTAAGATCCTGACCAACTTTTTGATAGTCTATTTGCTGTTCTTTAAGAACTTTCTCCTTTTCTCCAATCTTTAAAGCTAATGTTTGTTCAATCTGTTTCTTTTGATTAAGCTGGTTTTGTTGCGTGAAGAGTTCCTTTTGAATCTCTCTTGATTGCTCCCACTTGGAACGCTGTTTTAACAAAACAGGCTCTCTTTCATTTCTATGCTGCTTAGCTTTTTCATAAGAGATTTGGCATTTTTCTTCTTTTTCTTTTGCTTGTTCGTATCGGCTTTTCGCCTCTTTCAACGTTAGTGACGTTTCATCATAATGTTTCTTTGCACCTTGCCATTCTTTCATGGCTGGCATGATTTTTTCTGCAGCCTCTGACTGTGCGAGGCGGTTTTTCCTGCCGTGAATTTCCGGTTGCTTTTCTATTAATTTTTGATAATGCTTTTGATTTTCTTCAAGCTCAAGCTGCCATTGCCATCGTTGCTTGACTTGTTCAAACTGCTTTTCGTTTTTGCTTAATTCGTCCTTAGTATGGTCAACAGTCTCAGTCATTTCCGTGAACTGTTTTTTTATGTCTTCCAGCTTTTCTTTTGAAGCATCGCCAAGCCCTTGTTGTTCGGCTGCTATCTCTTTGATGCGTTGGTTTTCTTCTTGCATGTGAACTTTGATTTTATCATTCAGTTCATCGCCGTATTTTTCTAAATGAAAAAGGCGCTGCAGCATTTTCCGGCGATCGGCGCCTTTTAAAGTCAAGAATTCGGCAAATTTTCCTTGAGGCAACACAACGGCCCGGGTAAAGTCTTCATGCGTTAAACCTAAAATATCTTGAATTCCTTGGGTGACATCCCGCTCTTTGTCTGCTAAAACTTCTGTTTCTATATCATTTATTTTCAACAAACGGGAGCTGCCGATTTTCATACTGCCATCTTTTGATCGTTTATAACTTCTTTCTACACAATATCGTTTTGTCCTTTCACCTGACAGCTCAAATGTAAAAGCTACAGATAACTGGTTTTCTGCATGATTCATAATCCCTTGTGTATTTTTCTTTGCCCTTTCGACTTTTCCGTAAAGCGCAAGGGTCATAGCGTCAAGAAGTGAAGATTTGCCGCTGCCGGTCGGCCCAAATATCCCAAAAACTCCAGCTTCGCAAAGCTTATCAAATTCTACCGTTTGCTGGTCGCGAAAGCTGTGCAAACCTGAGACAGAAAGTTTAATAGGACGCATGAAGAGCCGCCTCCTGTTCCACAGTATCTTTATTGTCATCTTCATTGATTAAATTTAAAAACAGCTTAATAAGGTCATCTTCCGGCTGAGCACCGTTTGTTTGCTGCTCGTAAAAGCGGGTAAATAATTCATCTATCGGCATATCTGCAACTTGTTTTTTTGTCTTTTCTTCTTCTAATTGATAAACAGGCTTAATATGAATAATCCCTTGATGCTGCTTTCTCAGCTGTTGAATTTCTTGAATAGATAATGATCCGTTTAAATGAATCTCCAGGTCTATCCATGCATGAGAATCCCTGCCCTCTTCAAGCCATTGATGGACTTCATTCAAACCGTGCTTCGCCTGCCATTTAACAAGCGGCCTCCCCGCAGATAAATAAATCTCTTTTACAGAAGCCGTTTTGCTGGGCTCTACATCAATAACGGTTACCGACTTAGGCTGGTTAGCTTCTGAAAAACTGTAAGCGAGCGGTGAACCGGAATACCTTGTTGGTGCAGATGCTTGGTGAATCGTTTGCGGCCGATGCAAGTGTCCAAGCGCAATATATTGAGCTTCTTTCGGCAAAGATTGCGGTGAAACGGTATAAGCGCCGCCTACTTGAATAGGCCGCTCTGAATCCGATTCCCTGCTGCCGGCAATAAACAGGTGACTCATCATAATATTAACAGTGTCTTTTCTAAAAGACTTGGCATGCTCTGAAAAAACTCTCGCCAGACGTTGTTCGTAAGCCAATTGTATATCTTTTTCCTCATTCATTACACTCAGAACTTCATTTAATCTGGATTCTGACGGATAAGGAACTGCACTGACAATCATGTCAGAACCGGCTGCGGGGACAGGGATGCGCAATGGTTGTGCAATCGGTTTGCCAATCAAAGTGATTGCCTGAACATTTGCAATCGGTGCAGATGCCTGTAATCGTTCCGGGTTGTCATGGTTGCCGGAGATAACGACGATCGGCCGATGACCATTATTTGATAAGCGGTGAACCGTTTCATAAAATAAAGTTTCTGAGGCCGCCGGCGGGTTAACCGTATCAAAAGCATCCCCCGCCATAATAACCGCATCAATATGCTCTTCTTCGGCAATCTGGCATATTTCGTCCATAACAGCTTCTTGCTCAGAATGACGGGACCGTCCTTCTAAAGTTCTGCCCAAATGCCAATCTGCTGTATGCAGTAATCTCACACTTTCTCCTCCTTCCTTATTTCAATAAACCGTCCGATATCAAATGACCATAAACCGACCGTTTGTACCTTTCGTTTCCAAATCCTTTCAATTGCCGTTTTATAAAGTACCATCTGTTTTTCGTATCGAAGTATCATCTGCTTTTCCGCCTCTTCTATCGAGGGATAACGCTCGGCTACCTGATCCGTTTTATAATCAATAAGGGCAAGGCCGTCATGATCTTCAATCAAACAGTCAATAACGCCTTGAACGAGAATTTTTTCATTATCATCATTTTGCCAATCTGGGTACGTTTCATTGCTGTCAAGAACTAAACTAAATGGACATTCTCTGACTACTCTCGGAGCGTTTATCATCCGCTGCCCTATCGAAGATTTAAAAAATGCTAATATTGCTTCATAGTCTAAGCTGTTTTCTTGTTCAGGCGTCATCAATTCATTGGCAAGACAAGCTGCCCCTTGTTCTTTTAATGAATCGATTGATATTTCTCGGGAAATATCGACATGCTGCATCATCATATGCATAGCCGTTCCCTTTTCTGTTGCCGATAGCTGCCCTTTTTGCAAAAAACGCGGGCGGTCGCCGATCGGCTGCCGGAATTGCCTTATCATTGCTTCGTCGAATCCATCATTAAAATAATCCTGCTGCCTTTTAATTTCCGTCACTGTTTGTTTGGCCATAAAGCTTGTCGCTTTATTGTAAGAATAATTCCAAGTCAACCGGCGACTAATTTTATCAATATATTCCCCGTTTGTTTGAACTGGCTGCCATTGCTTGATTTGCAGCCATTTCTTATCCTTTTCTTCAGAAGGGTTTTCTTCCGGCAACAATTCGTTTGATGGTACTACTTTAGTTACCCATGATGAGCTGTCAAGAGAAACAGTTGTTTTATCAGGTTGTTCCCCGGCGATTTCATGCAGCGTATCTGCTTGGCAATGGCGAATAACAGCCGGGCCGATCCAATCAAGAAACGTTTTTCCTTTACTTCGGTCAAATGCCGGTAAAAGCCATGATTTTTTCTGAACATACGCCGCCCACTTTTTGATCGTTTTTTCGGCATCATTGATTGTACCAATAAGGTAAAGTTTTTCTTTCGCCCGTGTTAAAGCAACATACAGCACACGCATTTCTTCAGCTAACATTTCTTCTGCCATTTTTTGTTTAATTGCTAAAAACGGCATGGTTGGCAAACTGATTCTTTTCTCCGGATCAATATTTCTCGTTCCAAAGCCTAATCCTTTATGGAGCAGCGCCTTTTGACGAAGGTCCATTTGATTAAATTGTTTATTTAAACCGCCGACAAAAACAACGGGGTACTCCAGACCCTTACTTTTATGAATCGTCATAATCCGGACGACATCTTCCTGTTCGCTAAGTGCTCTTGCCGCCCCCAAATCACTGCCGCGATCCCGCATTCGTTCGATAAACCTTAGAAATCTAAATAAACCGCGGAACGATGTTTTTTCGTACTGGCGGGCACGGTCATACAAAGCTTTCAGATTGGCTTGTCTTTGATTGCCGCCTGCCAGTCCAACAACATAATCATAGTAACCCGTCTCACGATAAATTTGCCAAATAAGATCCGCTAATGCGCCGGAACGCGCCCGGCTTCGCCATGACTGTAACTGTTCTGTGAAGTATATAAGCTTATTTGCCAAAGAATTATTATTGTCGCTTATATAAGCCTTTAATGCTTCATAAAATGGTACCTTATCTTGTTTGAGACGAATTTGTGCAAGATCGTTACCGGAAAGGCCGACAATAGGTGACCTAAGGACAGCAGCCAAAGGAATGTCCTGATACGGATTATCAATGACATTCAACAGAGACATCATCACGGAAACCTCAACAGCATCGAAGTAACCTGTTGATAATTCAGCATGGGCAGGAATGCCTTGTTGCTTTAAAATATCAATCATTGTCGGTGCTAAGCTTTGTGCAGCGCGGAGTAAAATGACAATATCACGATATTGTATCGGCCGGTTACGCTTTAAATCCTTATCGAAAACTTGAAAAGCTTCATCCGGATTTGTTCCTATTAATTCTTTTATTTTCTTTGCAATTTGATGGGCCTCCAGTTCAGCCGCTTGAAAATCCTCAGCTTCATCAGTTTCCTCATCTGCATTATTATTTTTCCGGTTAATGATCAATAGTTCAGCTGGATGCGATGCTTCAGGATAAGATGCACCAAGCTTGAGTTCGGCTTGTTCATCATAGTCAATTTCACCAACTTCTTCGTCCATAATTTGCTTAAAGAGATAGTTCGTTCCATCAATTATCTCTTGCCGGCTTCTGAAGTTTTTGGCCAAGTCAATCTTACAGCCTGTTTCACTATCAACGTGTCCAAATTGCTTATATTTGGTTAGAAACAAGCCGGGCTCCGCTAACCGGAACCGATAAATACTCTGTTTGACATCACCAACCATAAACAAGTTTCCGCCAAGCGCCTGATCACGGCTGACAAGCTGGAGAATCGTTTCCTGCACAAGGTTTGTATCTTGATATTCATCAACTAAGACTTCTTCAAATTGCGCGCGGTATTGTTCAGCTACTGAAGAAGGCAATTCTTGACCTGGAACCGCGGCACGATCCCGAAGAATATCCAGACAATAATGCTCCAGATCAGAAAAATCAACAACGCCTTTTTCTAATTTTGCTTTCCGGTATCGTATTGAAAACTCTTTAACTAAATCAATCAGCTGATCAACATAAGGCGCCATTTCTTTTAGATCTTGTAAATAGGAATCCGGAGTACGCTTAAACCATTCGTCTTGAATTTTGGTTACTTGCTTTTTCACTGAATCTCTTAAATCTTTTACTTGTTTCTTCAAAGCTTCTATATAATCATCGCCCTTAACGGCCTTTAATTTTGTAAATTTTATATTAGAAAATGCCTGATAACAATCCTCCCAAGTTTGATCACACGTATAGATTAACTTTTCAATCATTGCTTTATCTTGTTCAATATTATCTAAATAAGGCACCGGTCCGCCGGGTTCATTTGCGAGCGTTTCAGCCTGTTTTAAAATACTTAATAAACTCATTAATTGTTGCTTAAGGGCCGCTTTAACCCCTTCAGTCCACTTAAGTTCGTCAATGCTTGTCAAATCTTCAACATGATAAGCTTGGGATATGTCATCTAACCATTGCTCAGGCCATGAATGGCTTCCGGAAAAATCGTAAATTTTTTGGATTAAATTTTGTAAATATATATCATTTCGGTCATTTGAATAACGATCAACCAGTCCATAGAATAACTGATTATCCTCTGAGCTGTAAAAATCCTCAAACAAATCCTCCATAACCTCTTCCCGGAGCAATTCACCTTCAGTTGTATCAATAATTCTAAATGACGGATCAAGGTCAAGCAGATAATAGTAGCGTTTAACAACTGATAAACAAAAAGCATGACAGGTCATAATAGAAGCTTTATTTAACAGGGATAGTTGTCTCCTTAAAAATAACGAACCAGGATTTTCACTCAATGCTTTTTCCAAAGCTTTCCCAATTCTGGACCTCATTTCAGCAGCTGCCGCATTAGTAAAGGTAACAATTAATAAGCGGTCAACATCGATTGGGTGATCTGGATCAGTAATTTTACTTATAATCCTTTCAACAAGAACGGCTGTCTTACCGGAACCCGCCGCTGCCGCTACTAATATATCTTTTCCTTTTTCTGTAATCGCCTGCCATTGTTCATCGGTCCACTGGCTATTTGCCGGCTTACTCTTTTGCATTTCCACTATCCGCACCTCCATCCGCTATCATTTTTCTTAAAATATCTTCATCATTTTCTTTTCTCAACTGCCGGTAATTGTTATCATTTTGTGATTGATCAAACTGACAAACCGATTTAAATGAACAGTATTGGCAAGGGGTTTTGTCCTTGAGTTTGTACGGAGATATACGAATATTTCCTTCCGTAATGCTCGTCCCGGCAGCAATAATGACTTGCCGGACATATCGCCTTAATGTTTGAAAAGACTCATCATCGGCAACTGATGAATATTTCATAAATCCGCCGTCTTTCTTTAAAGACACAGGCAATATATCTGATTTAGAGGCCATGCTTTGATCCATTAATTTAGCGACCTCTTCATCAGCTAAAATAAGCCCTCTCATTTTAAATTGTTTCATCAATTCATATTCTAAATCACTCTCAGTCAGCTTCTTCGTTTCATTAAGCATCGGATTATGCACATGAAAATAAAGGACACCCGCCGGCGTTGCCTCAGCACCTAGCCAATCCTTTGCGAAGGTTAAGATAACATCTAAATAGGTAATCATTTGTAAGGCTAAACCAAAATAAATATCTGTTAAACTAAGATCCTTAGCGCTTGATTTATAATCAATAATTCTAAGCAACATGCCTGTGTTTCCCTCACCCTTGTCGACACGGTCAATCCTTCCGGCCAGTTCCATTCTGCAACCGTTTGGCAGTTCAAAAGTTAATGGCGGAATCGGTTGTTTTGGACCAAACGGAAGCTCCAATCCTACCGGAGAAAAGCCGCTCACCATAGCATGCTGCCTCATGACTTTTGCCGCACGGATAATGACTTGCTCAAGCTTATGCTGTAAATATTGATGGCGATGCGAGCTTAATAGAATCTCACGCTGCAATTTTGGCGCCAGCCGGTTAACAGTGTTAAACGCCATCTCTTCACATTCACTTACGGAGACATCCGCCCATGACCTTTTATCTTTCATTAAGGCTTCTGTCATGAGTTTAATAGCCGAGTGGAACAATTCTCCGATATCAGGCGCTTCCAACCGGTATACTTCCCGTTCTTTGAGGCGCAATCCATAAGATGCAAATTGTGCAAACGGACAAGCATTAAACAGCTCCATTCTCGAAACACTTGCCCGGATTGTCGTCCCAAATAGTGATTTGGCAGTATCCGGGTTAAGCCTTTCTTGATTTTGATAAAATAAGCTGCTGAGTATATTTCTGCTTTTTCTTGACCATTGATCGCTCTCTGTATACCAATTATATACATCCCACCAAAGATCAGCAACTGGATAGCCTTTGTCCCACTGGCGAATTTGTGAAGCGAGCCTGCCTATCGTTTTGCCTGGTGTTGTCACAAAGTTTAATTGTTTTTCTTCAATGACCTCATGCGGTTCAGCAGGAATAAACCTCACGTTAATATCAGGAAAAATTGACTTCAATCTGCCAATAAGCGGTGACGCCATCAAGGATTGCCCGTCCTCCGCCGCCAGCGGATAGGAAATAAATAACTTGTCGCTGGCACTTGTCATCGCGCGATATATCAGAAATTCTTCATCGAGAATTTGTGAACGTGTCCCTTCAGCCAGATGAATACCATAGTCTTCTAGCAACTGGCGATCTTCATCAGAAAACACATGATCCTCATCAGGCTTAGCTGGTAATATCCCTTCATTGGCACCCAGAATAAATACCGCTTTTGTATTAGACAGACGGGTTCTGTCAATGCTTCCTACTAAAACTTGGTCAAGCGCAGGCGGCACTAAAGAGAAGTGAAGCGAATCCAGACCAGTGTCCAATACTTTAGCAAATATTTCTAAAGACATTTCTTCAGAACCGGCTGCCTCAACAAATTGATCTAAACAATCCATCAAAGCGCCCCATACTTGGTCATGTTCTCTTGCTTCGTCAAGTCTGCCGCTTGCTTCAGCTTGATTTCTTAAACGCTCAATTTTTTCCGGAACAGACAGACCTAAAAGAAATTCATATAAAACCGTACACTTATCAAGAATAGTCTTAGCGGCTTTCATGTCAGATTCAAATTCTAATAGGGGTTCCCTTATCAGTTCCCGAAGCCTATTAATTTCCTTTTGGTAATCCAGCTCCTCATCAGTTTGTTTCGTTTCTTTTTCTCTTAACCCGCGGTATTGCCGATACTGCCACGGCTTATTTTGTTTCCATGCCCCGCCATAAATACCGTAGGATATACAATAGTTTTCCAGTCCATCCATTTGTTCCCTCATTTGGTGAAGATCCGCATCAAAAGGAAAAATCAGATCGGTTTTTATACAGCGAAAAACAGGCTCATAGCGCCAATTTTGCTGAATAACATCTATCGCTGAACGAATAAATTCGATTAATGAATGATGTCTCATCGGCCGTTTCTGATCGATAAAAACAGGGATCTGATAATCCTTAAAAATCGTCTCAGTTAATTCATGATATATAGATAAATCACGAACGAGCACGGCTATATCACGATACCTTAATCCCTCGTCCCTGACTAAACGAAGCACGTCTCTGGCTGCCTGTTCAATTTCCTCTCTGCGATTGACAGCTTCAGACAAACATATAGCCTGTCCGGAATATGCTTCTGCTGCGGGCCGCCTTTCATAGTATTTTTCCAGGTGGTTAAGTGCCGGTTCATTAAACCTTATCGATTCATTCAAAAGCACAGGTTCTTGGATATTAATTGAATGATCCGTTGCCGATTGCCTGATTTGCCGGTAAGTTTGCGCAGTCTTTCTAAATAATGAAAGCTCTCCAGGATGAATATCATCATAAGCTCTATCAACAGTTAATGTAACAGTCACATGTTTTGCTTGCTTCATAAGCATAACGAGAGCCTCTATCTCGCGGGGCGTAAAACTATCAAAACCATCTATCCAAACTTCGGCATCTTGGAAAAATGTTGTTTGATCCGCCTTTTCAATAAACAGCTTAAGATAATCCTCTGAATCAACATATTTGTTCAATAAAGCATTTTCTAATTGAGTATAAATAAACTGCATATCATAGAGCTTATCTTTTAAAAGTTTTTCACCGGATTCTCCTGCCGCTTCTTCCAGTCTTTCATACTTTCGATATAAATCTCCTGGCGTCAAACAATACTGCTTAAATTCCGTGATCGTCGTATGTAAAACATCATAAAAGCCTTTCTGCTCCGATGCCTTCTGAAAAACACGGAGTTCGTCTTTATGATGTTCAATAATCTTGCGTATTACCATCATCATACCCGAACGATTTAAGTGGTACCTCGTTATCCCGCCTGCCTGCTGGAGCACCCGCAAAGCTAATCGTGAAAAACTGTAGACATTAAAACGGGTCATGCCTTTGAGATCCGGCGTTTTTGCTATTTCATATTCTGTTTCAAATGTCATTTGGTCAGGAACAATATATATAAGAGGCGGACCGTCAGGCGTTTGACGCAATACATTTCTGACTTCTTCGAAACAATATTTCGTTTTGCCGGTACCCGCCCGCCCGAGTATAAATCGTAAAGACATACCTGGTAAAACCTCCGTTCAGTGAAAATATCATTCTTATATTATCTCATCTTTTTTAAGCCGGGAACAGTCACAGGAATTGCTAACTATGAAGAACCTTTCCAAAGTGTTGTTAACATTATAGCACAAAATAAGAATGTGTATTCGCATTTCGACTTAACTCTTAAACTATAAAGTGATTAATTTTCAAAAGTTGAATATTTATTGATAATTTCAATATTTATGTGTATAATTTTGTAGAAATTATGAACTATTTAAGTTAAGAAAGTGTGATTAAAAAGGGGGATTCTAATTGGAGACACAACCAAATGTACCTTTAAAGAAAGGAAATACGGGGTTAAAAGTCATCATTTGGATCATTGTTGCTTTAGCCGGCGGCATCAGCTTATCCGTTATTGCTTTATCCCGTCACGAACAGATTAATGCAGTATGGTTTGTTGTCGCTTCACTGTGTACGTATGCGTTTGCCTATCGTTTCTATTCCCGATTTATCTCTAATAAAGTCTTTGGCCTTAACAAGAATAACGCCACTCCTGCAGAGCGGTACAGTGATGGGAAAGACTTTGTTCCAACAAATAAATGGGTCTTATACGGCCATCATTTTGCGGCGATTGCCGGAGCCGGACCGCTTGTCGGACCGACGCTTGCGGCACAAATGGGGTATCTGCCCGGAACAATATGGATTATTGCCGGCGCGGTACTTGGAGGAGCTGTTCAAGATTTTGTTATCCTTATCATTTCTATGAGACGTAAAGGAAAATCGCTGGGTGAAATTGCAAAAGAAGAAATCGGACCAGTCGGCGGTTTTCTTGCGCTTATCGGAATTTTTGCAATTATGGTTATTTTAATTGCTGTTTTAGCTATGGTTGTTGTTAATGCCTTAAAAGGCAGTCCATGGGGGACGTTCACCATCGCTATGACAATTCCAATTGCTTTGTTTATGGGCATTTATATGCGATTTATTCGTCCCGGCCGCGTTGGAGAAGCATCGATTATCGGATTTGTCTTATTAATTCTTGCCCTTTTTGGCGGACAATGGGTGGCTGATTCTTCTGCACTGGCTCCATTATTTACTTTCAGCGGCAAAACGATTGCATTTATGATGATTATTTATGGCTTTCTTGCATCTGTTTTACCTGTATGGCTTTTGCTTGCACCGCGTGATTATTTAAGTACGTTTCTCAAAGTTGGCGTCATTGGACTCTTAGCCATTGGCATAATCATTGTATTGCCGCAAATTCAAATGCCGGCGCTTACTAAATTTGTTGATGGATCTGGACCGGTATTTTCAGGGAACCTCTTCCCATTCTTATTTATTACCATTGCTTGCGGTGCAGTTTCCGGCTTCCACGCTTTGATTTCATCAGGAACGTCACCGAAAATGATTGCCCGGGAAACGCATGCGCCAATGATTGGGTATGCCGGTATGCTTACAGAATCTTTTGTAGCAATTATGGCTATGATAGCTGCTACTCTTTTATCTCCAGGGATTTATTTTGCCATTAATTCACCGGCAGCAGCAATTGGCACCGATGTTCATACAGCTGCCCAAACTATCTCGTCGTGGGGCTTTTCGGTATCTGCGGCTGACATCAGCCAAATCGCTCATAATGTTGATGAACAATCAATATTGTCCCGGACAGGCGGCGCACCGTCACTGGCCGTCGGTATGTCTCATATTTTCTCAAAAATCATCGGCGGACATGTATTAATGGCTTTTTGGTATCATTTTGCTATATTGTTCGAAGCGGTCTTTATTTTAACGACCATTGATGCGGGCACAAGAGTGGGACGGTTTATGCTCCAAGATTTGCTTGGACATGTATGGAAACCCATTGGCCGGACAGATTGGCTTCCTGCCGGGTTAATAACGAGCGCGATTGTTGTAATTTGCTGGGGATACTTCCTTGTCGTCGGCGTAACCGATCCGCTTGGGGGAATCAATACCTTATGGCCATTATTCGGTATCACAAATCAGATGCTTTCGGTGATCGCCTTAATTGTCGCGACGACAGTTATTATTAAAAAAGGCAAAGCTAAG
Organism: Scopulibacillus cellulosilyticus; assembly: GCF_042665295.1. Taxonomy (NCBI): domain Bacteria; kingdom Bacillati; phylum Bacillota; class Bacilli; order Caryophanales; family Sporolactobacillaceae; genus Scopulibacillus; species Scopulibacillus cellulosilyticus. Next base: position 257,348 of record NZ_JBHTCO010000002.1, on the reverse strand, counting down.
TTCTGTTGGGTGACGGTCATCCCATTAATTTGGTTAATGCTTGTTACATTTGCTGCCGGATGGCAAAAGATTTTTTCCAAAGTGCCAAGCGTCGGTTTCTTAAAACAGGCAAGTGTCACTAAGCAAGCACTTGAAAGCGGCCACTTGCCGGCTAATATTCCAACAGCATCAGCAGCCAAACAGGTGATTTTCAATAATGAATTGAATGCTGTATTAACAGCTTTGTTCATGCTTCTGATTATTGGGGTTTTAATTGATGCATTACGGATATGGTATAAAGTATTAATTAGCAAAAAACAAATAATAACAACAGAGGAACCGTTTATCCAAACCCAGCTTAATGAGGTGTAACATTATGGGTCATTTATTTAATAACATTAAAAAAGGCGCGTGTATATTGCGTAATATCGGTAAAGGCGTTTCTAACTTACCCGATTATGAAGCATACGTAGAACATTTAAAAACCCATCATCCAGAAGTGACACCGCCAACCGAAAAGGAATTTTTCAAAAACTATTTAAATGATAAATACGGCGCCTCGGCAACACGATGTTGATAGTCAAATAAAAGTGCAGGTTGCACTTTCGCTGAAAAGGTGAGCATGATAGTGTGCTCATCTTTTCTATTTTTAATTTTATCAACTCATTTCTTCTCATTCCCCTTTGTTCTATCCTACAATTCCCACCTTTGTAAAAATATAAAACTAAGGCACCCAAACATGAGTTTGGACGCCTTAATAAAACGCTTACAATTTATTTAGATTCTATCGGATTCTCACTGTATGAAACCCAGTCACTCCAGCTTCCCGGATAAAGCTTAACATTTGTTATACCCGCAGCATTTAGAGCTAATATATTTACGCAGGCTGTTACACCTGAACCGCAGTAAACGGTAATCGACTTTTTATCTTTCAGGGGTGCAAACCTCTCTTTTAGTTCTTCATTTGATTTCCATTTACCGTCTGCGGCTATATTATCTTTCCAAAACCAATTTTCTGCACTTGGAATATGGCCGGCTTTTTTGTCTAGCGGTTCTGATTTTCCTAAATAACGGTCTTCAGCACGCGCATCGATTAAAGCTCTGCCATCGGGATTTTTCATTTGATCTTGAACTTCGCTTTGCCTGACGAGCATCTCTTCATTAACACGCGGTATGAATTGTGTCGACGTATTAAAAGACTTCTTATCCTCGGTCGGATAACCTTTTTCAACCCATGCAGAATAGCTCTCATCCATGACAAATGCATTATCATGCCCCATGTATTTTAAGAGCCACCAGAAACGGGCTGCCGCTATAGAGCCATTTTCGTTATCGTAAGCAACAACTGTTTTGTTATGATCGATGCCAACGTCACCTAATTTAAAAGCTAACTGTTTGATATCCGGAAGCGGATGCCGTCCGCCATGCTTACTGACAGGACCGGACAGATCCCTTTCCAGGTCAAAATATACAGCCCCTTTAATATGGGAAGCCTTATATTCATGATACCCTTTGTTTGGATCCTGCAAATAAAATCTGCAGTCAACAATCACAACGTTGTCATCATTTAAATGTTCTCTTACCCAATCCATGCTGATAATTGTTTTCATCTTTTTCTCACCCCATTCATCTTCAACATTTCTTCTTTTACATGTTCTTTTCCTGCTTTTTTGTTAAGAATAATTTTGCCAATTAAACATTCGAAATTATAGGAATTATAAAATAATCTTTAGGCTGTATTAATAGGAAAAAGCCCTAAACCATTTAGGACTTTTTCCAATAAGATAATATTTAACGAAACTTTTTTGTCTTTCCTTCCATAGAGACACCGTTTGGATTGTAATGGACTTTGATGTTGACTGCTACCTCGGAAGCTCCCGCTTCGATACATGCCAATTGCGCTCTTTTTACAATATCAATTAAGGTATCAAATTCACCCTCCATAACCGTCTCCAACGCGCCGACTTCATATTTAACGCCTGACTTTTGAACAACTTCGATCGCTTTATCAATAACATCATAAACATTGCCATCCGGTACAATCGGCAAAACTTGAAAACCAATATTTGTTGTTGACATTGCCATTCCCCCATTAAAAAAGTTAGTTATTTCATTATAGCATCTTCTTAGACTGCAACATCCCGTTTTGTGAAAACGAGCCAAGAAATAAAAAGAAAGGCAAGGTAATAAATAAGGAGGACAGTAATAGAAAATCCCGGTGTCATTCCTGTAAATAAAGGTTCCCCTTTTGTAAATTGACTAAAGTCTGTATTAGAAAAAACGATATATTTTCCCCAGGTTATTTTGGAATAGCTTAAAGCTTCAACAACTGTCTTAGATAAAAAGACAATCATAATAGACAGGCTGATCGAAAGTGAACTGCTTCTAAATGCTGTTGAAAGCATAAAAGCAAATGTTAAACTTATTAAAATATTAATAGACTGATTACTATAAGTTAAGAAAGTGCCTGCCAATGTATAAATACTTTCCAGGGTATGACTGAAACCGAAGAATATTGCACCAAAAATTAATGAAAAAACATATAAAAGAAGCAATAGAAAAACGGTAAACAGCAAGACAGTAACATATTTTGAGAGCAGTATTTTATATCTTTTAATAGGACGAATCAAAAGCAGTTTGATCGTACCCCATGCAAACTCGCTGGCGACAATATCCCCGGCAATGACGAGTCCGCAAATATTTACACCGATAAGCAAGTTAGTGCTGTCAGAACAAAAATCCCAAACATTATAGACCATACCTGTTCCATGGGTAAATTTCTTCATCACTATCGCAAAAACAAGGTCGCAAAACACTAAAGCCGCAATGAGCACCCAGGTTCTCGTACGCTGAAAGATTTTAATCATTTCGTTTTGTATTAATCCATAAAATCTACTCATCTTCACCATCTCCGGTAATTTGCAAAAAGGAATCTTCCAATGTTTTTGTCACAGGGTTAATGCCATAGACTTTGATGCCATTTGCAACAAGCGCGGCATTTACCACCGCGATTTCTTCTTTTGATAACGTGATTTCAAAACCATCCATGATTTGTTTATATTTAGCTTTACTGTTTACTTGACTAAGAATGTCATGAATCCGGCTTTTGTCATCAACATTAAAACGAACCGGGACTTGGTCATCGCTATGTATCAAATCTTTGATATGCCCTTCATCCAGTAATCTGCCATTTCGTATGATAGCAAGACGGTCACATAGTAATTCCATTTCTAATAGCATATGACTCGAAACAACGACGGTCGTGCCCTCTGTATCTGTCAAATGACGCAGATAATCACGCAGCTCGCGAATCCCTGCCGGATCTAAGCCGTTTGTCGGTTCATCAAGAATAAGTACAGAAGGGCGATGAAGAAGCGCTTGCGCTACTCCTAAGCGTTGGCGCATACCCAAAGAATAAGTGTCTACTTTATCATAGATTCTCTGATCAAGTTTAACTAAAGAAGCTGCTTCCTTAATCCGTTCTTCAGAAATGCCAGGTACCATTCGCGCATAATGCTGCAGATTTTGATAACCTGTGAGGAATTTATAAAGTTCCGGATTTTCAACGATAGCACCTACATGTTTGATAGCACCTTCAAAATCTTTTTTTATATTTATGCCGTGGATAAATATTTCGCCTTTTGTTATTTTCATTAATCCTGCCATCATACGAATCATCGTTGTTTTTCCTGAACCATTGGGACCTAATAGACCAAATACTTCTCCTTTGGGAATATTTAATGTGATATCATCAATGATTGTCGTTCTTCCAATTTTTTTCGTTAAATTTTGCAGCTGCAGCGCATATTTAGAACCCATATGCCTATCACCTAACCTAATGTTATCTAAATTTTCCATGTACTGATTGCTATGTTATATAGAAAAGGTGAGCTTGTCTATACCTTTTTAATGAATAGAGCATTTAACCGCTTTTACTCCAAACTGAGCAAGCAAGGCTGTGTAAACGGCAAAACGCTTCTGCAGTTTTGCAGAAGCGTTTATAACGATATTGGACTTTTATTCTTCCCAAACTTTTACTTCAGACATGACATCGCCGTTTTTCATTTTAAGAACTGTATCCATACCTTCTGTTACTTGTCCAAACACAGTATGTACACCATCAAGATGCGGCTGAGGTTCATGTACAATAAAGAATTGACAGCTGCCTGTATCTTTGCCTGCATGAGCCATAGACAAAGCGCCTTGCTGATGTTTGTGCGGGTTGCCTTCTGTCTCGCACTTAATTGTGTAGCCGGCATCACCTGTACCAGTGCCTCTAGGACATCCTCCTTGAGAAACGAAACCAGGAATGACACGATGGAAGGTCAAACCGTTGTAAAAACCTTCGTTTGCAAGTTTTTCAAAGTTAGCGACTGTATTTGGCGCTTCCTCAGGATAAAATTCAATAAGAATTTTTTCACCATTTTCCATTGTAATGGAGCCTTTTTTCATGTGAAACTCCTCCTAAAAAGTATTCATCAGATTATTTTATTTTACTATACTGCCGGTCATCAGGCAAAAAATACTTTCTCAAATCTTTTAAAGCTAATTTTTCTCCATTTATTTTTTGGATGATGGCGCGCCAAAAAAGCCCCCTTTTGCTTTCTTAATTAATCATTATTTTGGTTTTTAGCTCATGATAGCCGTCTAAGAATTTTCCCCTTTTCTTACATATATTATTTTACTGTTATTTGTTGACTAAGTTACTCAAGTTAATCAACAATTCGCCATCTTAGGAGGAATCATCATGAAAATTTCAAGCCGCGGGGAATATGCATTACGTGCTTTGATTGTATTGGGGTTGGAGAATGGACAGATCTTACAAATCGCTGATATATCGGAAAGGACACTTGTTCAAACAGATTATTTAGAACAAATTCTGCTTAAGTTGAAAATGTTGGGTTATGTAAAAAGTAAACGCGGTAAAAACGGTGGATATACACTGGCAAAGTCCCCGGATCAAATTGTTATTGGGGAGGTCATCCGTCAGCTGGAAGGCCCTTTGGCGCCAATGAGCTGTGTCAGCGTCACTTCTTACGAACCTTGTCCGCTTGAAGGGCATTGCTTGTTAAAACCTTTATGGGCTTTGGTTCGTGATACGATCGCCCGCTTGCTTGATAAAACGACATTAGAACATCTATTGAAAGGGAAAATACCGTCCATTGTTGACGAGTAACAAGAATAATAGGATAAAAATTATTCAAATTTAGGAGTTGATACTATGTTTTTATTGATAATCGCCTTTGCTATTTCCTTCTTCTTTGCGATGAATATTGGCGCTAGCGGTGCAGCAGCCGCAATGGGAACGGCTTATGGCGGGGGAGCCATAAAAAAACGTTGGATTGCTATGGTGCTTGTCGGGATTGCTGCCATGCTGGGAGCTGTCTTGGGGGGAGGAGCCGTTGTTAAAACTATCGGCGGGGGAATCATTGCTTCCAGTCTTCTCAGCGTTCCAATTGTCGTTATTATTTTAGCATCTGCCTGTATGACCTTGTTTTTTGCTAATCTCTTAGGTATCCCTCTGTCAACCAGTGAAGTGACGATCGGTTCGGTTGTTGGGGTAGGTATAGCCTACCATTCCCTTTTTGCAGGTAAAGTTTTATTTATCGTTACTGTATGGCTTGTTTTACCTTTTATAGCTTTCCTTATCGCTTATGTCATCGGTAAAATTCTCCGCAAAATGCGTCCAAAATTTCACTTTCTCTCTAAAAAGCCGCTTATTCGAACAGCTTTGATTGTTTTCTTGATTGGTGCTGGCTGCTATGAAGCCTTTGCTGCCGGTATGAATAATGTAGCGAATGCGGTTGGTCCATTGGTCGGGGCAGGATTAATCAGTTCAAACATTGCCGTCATTGTCGGAGGCTTGTTCGTTGCACTTGGCGCTGTTGCTTTGGGTGGAAAGGTTTTGGAAACTAACGGTAAAAAGATTACTAAACTATCACTTTTAAGAGGATCCATGGTCTCTTTAACAAGTGGAACGCTGGTTATTATCGCGTCAATTTTTGGTTTACCAGTGCCATTAGTTCAAGCTACTACAATGGCAATATTCGGTATTGGAAAGGCAGATAATGATTTGAAATTGACCAAGAGTGAAATTGTAAAGCGAATTCTAAAAGTATGGGTGATTTCGCCAACATCCGCTTTAATCATTTCGTACATCTTGGTTCAACTGTTTATTATGAATGATATTTATGTATTGATTGCCATATTGTCTGCCTTTATCATGCCTGTCGGCTACATGAGTATTATGAAGCGAAAAAAAATTAAAAGTTGAAGAAAGAGATAAAGAGCCCGACCATAAATGGCGGGCTGTTCCTATTTTTACTACAAAGTATCCGTTTATGATAAACACGTTAACGCATTAAAATCAGGTGCCGGAAGAGAGCGTCCCAACAGCTTAGTTTTTTGGGCTGCTCTCTTCTTTTCCGTTGAGGTTCTTTATTATTTCTTCCATAGGACGAAGCCAATTTTCACGAATTATTTTTGCCGCTGCCTGTTTGTCTTTAGCTTTAAGAGCCTCAATGATCTTTTCATGCTCTTTAACGGAAATACTTGCCGGAACATACGATTTAAAATATACAAATCTTACCCTCGCGGCATGCATATATAATGTGTCCGTAAAGGAATCAATATAATGATTTCCTGATATCTCTATGATTTTCTTATGGAACTTTTCATCTAATTTTGAAGCATTCAAGGAATCTTTTTCAGTTATAGCGTAAGCAAAATTTTTATTAATATCTATCAAACTTATAATATCCTCTTCTGTCACCTTTTCAATCGCTGCATTTACCGCCGTTTCATCTAAAGCAGCCAAAGTCTGGTAAATGTTAGGGATATCTTCTCTGTCAATAGCTGTGATTCTTGTTTCTTTCCCCGGCTGCATTTCAACAAAACCTTGCATTTCTAATATTTGCAGCGCCTCACGTACCGGCGTGCGGCTGACGCCTAAAGCTTGCGATAAGTCGGCATCGCTTATTTTTTCGCCCGATTGCAGAACACCTTCTGTTATCCATTTTTGTAATTGGTTAAGGGCGATCGTCTTTGCGGATTGTCTAATCGGCTTTTTAATATTTTCAGGTATAGGCATACATAACACCTCATGATTTTATCCTTAATTTTCAACCTGTCTTTTTTTCATCCAATATTAATGGTTGGTTTTTTTTCTTAGACTTTTTCGATGAAACCACAACCATCGCAATAATACATATTGTACCAAAGGTTTGATAAAGACCAAATGGGACGTGTATGAAAATCACTGATGAAATGACTGATGACAGCGGCTCCATACATCCCAGAAGGCTTGTTTCCTTTGGCGAAATATATTTTAAGCTTTCTAAGTAAAGATAAAAGGCTATGAGCGTACCAAATAAGACAACAAAACCAATTAATAATAAACTTGTGAGAGATGCATGGAATTGATGAATTTGCCATGGCGGATTTTTCAAACTCATGCCTATCCCGCCAATCAGCATGCCCCATCCGATAACAGTGAATGAACCCCATTTTTTGAGCAATTCGCCCGGATATAATGTGTAAAAGGCTAACGCTACTCCTGATAGAACACCCCAAAACACCGCTTTACCAGATACGGTTAATGAATGAACTGAGCCATTTGTTAATAAAAAATAAGTGCCTAAAAGCGCTAAAATAATTGATATTATTTCTCTTAACGTTGGGATCGTTTTATATCTAAATAAAATATATAATGCGATAAATACAGGTCCTAAATATTGTAACAGAGTAGCTATTGGCGCGTTACCAGCATCTATAGATGCAAAATAAGTATACTGAACACCCAGCATCCCTAAAATACCAAAAATAAGTATTTTAATGATTGAGCTTTTATCCCTCCATATACGCCATACCCTCTTATCTCCTTTCAATGTTGCCATAATAATAAGAAGCAAGCCAGATATAACAAGCCTTATTGTAACTAGCCATTCCATTGAAATATTGTCTTTTTGAAACAAATATTGGGCCGCTGTTCCGGACAGACCCCATAACCCTGCCCCGGCAATGACCATAAGAAATCCTTTCAAGCGGTTCATAATCATATCCCTCTTTCTAAGCAAATCCTCTTTTGAATATGCGATATATTGCATATAGTATACATGAAAAACTATACTTTTCAAACCATTATTTTTTTAAAATTTAAAGGCTTGCATGAACCGAATATTGCCAATTTAGCAACATTAATCGCAACTATTGACATCGCAGCTATATTTCTTTTACAATTATCTCGAATTAGAGATTTATCATTTAAAGATTTTTAAATAAAAACTATTTGGAGGTATTCAATTATGGTTAAAGATTTTTACTCAGCACTTAAAGATAGACGGTCTATTTATGGGATTAGTAAGGAACCTGTCGCATCAGACGAAAGAATCCAAGAAATTATTAATCATGCAGTCAAATACAGCCCATCAGCTTTTAACTCTCAAAGCAGCCGCGCTGTTGTGCTGCTTGGCGAGCAACATGATAAATTATGGGATATCACGAAAAACACTTTAAAGAAAATCGTGAGCGAAGAACAATATGCTGCAACCGAACAAAAACTTAATGCTTTCCAAAGCGGCTATGGTACCGTTTTATTCTTTGAAGACAGCCAGGTTATCGAACAATTGCAAAGAGATTTTGCAAGTTATAAAGATAACTTCCCAATTTGGTCCCATCATGCTTCCGGTATGCTTCAACTCGTTGTTTGGACATCTTTAGAAGCTGAGGGTTACGGCGCCTCCTTACAGCACTATAATCCGCTTATTGATGATGAAGTGAAAAGAGAATGGAACATTCCGGAAAGCTGGAATCTGGTTGCACAAATGCCGTTTGGCAAGCCGACAATGGAAGCTGGCGAAAAACAATTCCAACCGCTGGAAGATCGTATAAAAGTATTTAAATAATCAATGGAAAAGAAGCATGCGGATCATTCGCATGCTTCCAGTTTATATCCGTTGAAATTTGTTTAAGCGCAGCATTCCAATTCTAATATAAAGGCCTTACTTTTCCTTACACCGTTTAATTAAAATTTTTAAGACAAATGTTTATACATCAGCTTATGCGGTCCTATGCCCGGTATATCAAACACATCACCTTTTACCGATAATCCAAGTTTTTTATAATATCCGCTGGCGGTAACTCTTGCATTGCACCACCAAGCATCAACTTGCCTTTCCTTTAATACTTTTTCACCATACTTAATCAAAGCACTTCCCGCTTTAAGATTCCTATATTCGTCAAGTGTTGCCATCCCCCTTAACCGATATTGCACCTTCCCTTCCACATTTTCATTTTTTTCCGGATAAAAGGATGCAATGCTTACTAATTTGTTCTCAAAAAAGGCACCAAGATCAAAAGATCCTTCAATGTTGTCTGACGGAAACTTGCAAGATTCAATGTTTTGATTAGGCCGTAAAACCTTATGCCTTATTTCATAAGTTTCTTCAGCACTAATGAGTTTAACTTCTACCAAACGATCCACCTACAATCACTTTTTTTCAAAATCATATCATAAAAATAGTGTGTATTAACTTTTTATTCAATTTAATATTTTGTCGCTTCCTGGAATGATTTATCGCTTTTATTCAAAAAATATCCTTAAGGAAGGAGTGGGATATTTGAACAAACAAAAAGCGAATCAAAACAAAGTTCCAGCAGATAAGGTTAATCATATTCCCGATAAAGTTCGGAATAAAATAATCGATATGAATCAAGATGAAATGGCAAAGCGCATGACCAAGCGTCCCCAATAAGGAAAAAACCCTCCAGTTAGAGGGTTTTCAATTATTTATCCACATTATTCACATTATCCACACGTTCACAGGGTCAGACCCCCGAATTAAGCGACGTCTTTTTCTTTATCGGGAATAACGTATTTGTTGCGGCCGGCGCCATATCCTGTAATCAGCATGATAACACTTGTTATAATGATAAATGTTAAAGGAGTCAGCCAAGTGTGTGTTAAGTCCCGAAGAAATCCAAACAAAATGGGTCCAATTGCTGCCAGAAGATAACCGAAGGATTGAGCCATACCGGAAAGTTCTGCTGCCTGATGGGCATTCTTTGTACGCAATCCAAATAACGAAAGGGCCAGACTAATTGCCGAGCCTTGGCCAAGACCGAGAAAAATAACTGACAAGATAACTAATGATGTTGAGTTAACCATTAATCCTGCAAATCCGGCAATATAAAAGAAACCAGTCATAACGGCAAGCCATTTTTGATTTGAAACACGGTCGGCAATAACCGGAATTAAAAAGTTAGCGGGCAGGCTAATGAATTGTAATAATGAAAGCATCCATCCAGCTGCTGAAACACTAAGTCCCCTATCTTGAAGAATAAGCGGCAGCCAAGCGACAGTGACATAAAAACCCATAGATTGTAAACCCATGTACAGTGTCACTTGCCAAGCAAGCGGTGAACGCCAAAGTCCTCCAACTTCTATACCTTCCCCTTTTGCCTTACTCAATTTATCATGATTCCTCAACTGGGGAATCCATATAACAGCGGCGATGGCTGCTAAAACAGCCCAGCAATAAAGCGATCCTTTCCAGCCTAATCCTAAACCGTGCGAAAGTGGTATACTGATCCCCGATGCCAAAGCTGCGAAGATGCCCATTGACGAGGAATATATCCCTGTCATAAGGCCAACTTTTTTTGAAAATTTATGTTTAATCAGCCCGGGTATTAACACATTACATATTGCAATAGCTAAACCGAGGATTGCAGTACCAATAAATAACGGGACGCTTGTTGAGGATGAACGGATGAATATACCAATAATTAATGCGATAAGAGCTATAAACAGTGTTAATTCATTCCCAAGCTTACGCCCCAGTTTCGGAGCGAGCGGCGACATAATGGCAAAGGCAATAAGCGGCAATGTTGTAATCAGGCCGGCCACGCTATTGGATAGATGCAAATCATCACGAATGCTGCTGACCAATGGTCCTACTGAGGTTAATGCAGGGCGCAAGTTAGCTGCAAGAAGTATGACCCCGAATATAAGCCATATAAAATGCTTACGCTGAAATGACGGTGTTTCCTTTGTATGATTATTATTTTCCATTTTTCGTTCCCTTCTCCCTGGTTTCTTTTTGTAATGCCACTTGTGATGCCGTCTCTATATGGATACGAACTGCTTCTTCTGCAGCTTCCGGATCTTGTTTAATAATAGCCTCCACAAGTTTATGATGAGCTTTGAAATTTTCTTCAGACAAATGATCATCACCGTCCATCGTGCTGCTGATAGAGTTTTGCAGCGACTGAGACATATGTTTATAAAGATCTATAAGGACACTGTTATGAGTTGCCTCAAAAACAGTATTGTGTAAATCTATATCTGCCTTAACATGTTCCTCAGGGTTATCGCTTTGTTTAAAGAAATAATCTCTCTTTGCCAAACTTTCGCGCAGATTCTTAATATCTTCATCTGTACGCCTTAAAGAAGCTAATCGCGCCGCTTCCCGCTCTAAACAATAGCGGACTTCCATTGTTTCCAGCACACTGGATTTTTGCAAACGGCGTTCCATTGCGGCTCCGAAATCTGTCTGAGAACGGACATATGTACCGTCGCCTTGGCGGGCTTCAAGCATTCCTGTATGAATTAAAGCGCGGACAGCTTCCCGTATCGTGTTCCGGCTGACTCCCAGCTGTTCAACCAGCTCTGGTTCCGGCGGAATTTTTTCCCCAACCGGCCACCCTCCGGACTCAATTAATGACTCTAATTGACTGACCACCTGATCAACCAACGATGAGCGCATTGCTTTTTTAAGTGCCATACATAAACCTCCAAACATCGGATGATTGGAACATTGAAAACGATTCTCATTCTATCAGAGAATCGATCATTCGTCAATTCATTTTCACGTTTAATTATTTCATATAAAAAACCCTTTAAGCACTTTAATCATTTGTGCTTAAAGGGTTTTCTTTATTATTCATAGGCGATATAGGCCCGCAGCATCCAGACATGCTTCTCAAATCTTCCTTGCAATTCATTTAACAGATCAACGGTTGGCTGATCATTCTCCTCTTCAGCCAGCTTAACGCCTGTATCTTTAATTTCATTAATTAATTGGATATAGTCCTCATGAAGCCGCTTCATCATTTCTTCTTCTTTGTCATCTGCTGTCGCTTCTTTTAATGTAGCCTCTTTCAAATATTTTTCCATTGTTGCCAGAGGCTTTCCGCCAATTGCAAGAATTCTTTCTGCAAGCTCATCCAAATCATCCGCCATCTCTTCATACAGTTCCTCAAACAGCTTATGCAAACCGTAAAAATGTTTCCCTTGAATGAACCAATGATAGCGGTGGAGTTTAACATACATCACATGAAAATTGGATAACTCCTGGTTTAAAAAATTAATCAAATTTTGGTTATTTTGCATGGGTACCTAACCTTCCTTTTGTTTCTTAATATCAGCTTTTGGTTAAACACCCTTTTTTATACACTAATGCTCCTGCGCTTTTTCTTTTTCAAAGTTCCTTACAATCATTGACATTACAACGAGCCAGACACCGCCCGCCGAGTAACCGGCCGCTATATCACTGAAATAATGGACGCCAAGCATGGGACGGCTAAGGCCAATGAAAAGAATAAGCAGCATAAATAAAACAGTAACAGTCCATTTGACCGTTTGATCTTTTAAAATCCTATAAAGTATAAAAGCGATTGTCCCGTAGACACCTATAGCATTCATCGTATGTCCGCTCGGAAAGCTGTAGCCTGATGCTTTAACAAAATGATGCCCTGCCGGCCGTTCGCGTAAAAAAATCGATTTCAATATGATATTTAATAAACGGACGCCAAAAAAGCTGAATAATGTTGCGACCGCACTTATAGAACGGTGCAAAAACAAGAAAATAACGATAAAAACAACAGCGACAGGCAATACAACAATCGATGATCCAATCATAGTCATGACTTTAAAAAAGCTTATGACGCCCGGCTGTCTAACGCCGTTCAGAAGATTCAAGAGTTTATTATCAAAATCGGTAAACCAAGGCATGAATGTTAAAAAGCCTAAAGCAAAAAACACGATACCTAAACAAATGATTAAAATGATACTTTTTCTCAAATCAGCACGGTTCACATGAAACAACCTTTCTTATTGAGGGAGTTGTGAGATGTGAGATCACTAAGCATTTTTAATGGATTAAAAATGAGGCTGCACCGTATGCAACTGCGGCAATGGCAGCTCCAATTAATCCTGCTTTTAATTTAAATTTTGCATAAGAAACAACCTCAAGATCTAAGATTCCCGCCATTGTGTTTGTATCATCGCTTATCGGCGATGAAAAAGTCCCAAAGCCGCCGCTTGCAAAAACAGCACCGACAACAAGCGGAAGCGATGCACCTGAAACATGAGCCAAAGAAACAGCAAGCGGCATTAAAATGCCCCAAGTGCCGAGTGATGATCCAATAAAATAAGCGATTGCCGCACCTAGTATAAATAATACGGGCGGAACTAAAGATTTTGGTATCCAGCTGACATGATGGCTGACAAAACTGGAAAAGCCAAGCTCATTGGTGACTAACGATAATGCCCAAATAACAGATAATAAAATAACAACGTTCATGAGCTCGTTACCGCCGTTAACAAAATCTTTAAGAAGGTTATCAAGCTTAAACTTTTGAAACATAAACAGAATGAACGAAATAATGATTGTTACGACTAAAGCGACAAGCATTTCATCTAATACATCCGCCTTAATAAATGCTTTAAAAAAGTTATGATACCCCTTAGAATACCCGCTGTACCAAGTCAATACTAAAGTCAGACCAATGACGAGAATTAGCGGTATGATAAGATTCAACGGCTTTTCAGGTAAATCTTTCGCCACGACAGGATGACAATCCTCCCATCCTTTTGCCTCAGCTTGTTTTAAGTTTTGCGGATCTTTATTTTTTTCAACCTTCTTTTTGGAATGATGAAAAAAACTTAAGAAAATCCCAATAAGAATGATTGAAAACGCAAAAAAGTTAAAAGGGATGCTTCTAATATAGAGCAAATATGGATCTTGATGTATATGTTGATACCTTAAGGCCTGATTAATAATGGACGTATTATAGCCGACAAATGCCGTAGCAATTGGTATGAGAGCAATGACATTTGTACCGGTCAAATCAATAATAAACCCCAATTCTTTAGCGCTCATCTTGATTTTATCGAGCAAGGCCCGCATAATTGGCCCAACAGTAACCATTCTGAAGCTGGGCGCGCTGAATGTGGCAAGGGTCGACAGCCATGTGATAATTAAAGCCCCCCGCTTTGTTTTAATGCGGTCACTTATCCATCTGACAAAACCTTTAATTCCGCCGGCATGTTTGATGACACCGACAAGTGCAGTAAAAAGATATAAAAATGCCGCTACTTTAAGATTATTTTGATCGGCCAGAGCATTGGCAATGTGATCAATGACAGCCTGCATGCCTTCAACCACATTCGGATGAAGCAAATACCCGCCAACAACCAAACCTATAAACAAAGAAGTTAACACCCGTTTTGTAAAAATCACCAATACAATAACAACAATAAACGGGATAATTGAAACCCAATGATCCATGACAAACCACCTTTATAGAAAACTTAGTTATCGTTTTTTGATAACTTAGCTCACACTTATACTTTCTTCCACTTAATTTATGAATTAAGAAAGTGCTGAAATGATCTGTTCATAGCTTGTTGCAAATTGGGGAAAATATGCTTAGTTAAACCTCTTAATATGGGTAAGGTGGTTAATTGTGAAATCAAAAAAACAAGTTAATCCTCCATTAGGTCTTGCATTGCTATTTATTTTTGTCATTTTACTTGGGACAATCGCATTAAAGGTGCCCATCTCTACTTATCACCGAATCAGTTGGCTGACTGCTTTCTTTACAACAACATCGACCATCACCTCTACAGGATTAACTGTTGTTGATATACCCAAAACCTTTACGCCATTTGGTTTAACAATTATTGCATTTCTTATTCAAATTGGCGGCGTCGGCATTATGACGTTTGCTACCGTCATTTATTTACTAATTGGTAAAAAACTAAGCATTGAACAAATGATGCTTATCCAGGAGGCATTAAACCAAAATTCTTTTAAAGGCATTTTAAAGCTTGCCCGCCGTTTGTTTTTCTTTTCTATTTTCTTTGAGGGATTCTTTGGCATTTTATTATGTATACGTTTTATACCTAAATTGGGCTGGATTAAAGGTATTTGCCACGGTTTTTTTTATGCCGTATCCGCTTTTAACAACGCTGGAATGACCTTAACCAGCGATAATTTAATAGGGTATGCCGGCGATCCCGTCATAAATGTTTTAATCTCAGCTTTATTTATTATTGGCGGTATCGGTTTTGTTGTTATTAATGATATATGGGATAAGAAAAAATGGCGGGAATTTATTTTACATACAAAACTAATGATCATTAGTACAGTCGTCATTAATATCATTGCAATTATTATTATTTTAAGCCTTGAATATGGGAACCCAAAGACACTCGGGCCTTTAACACACGGGGAAAAATTTTTGGCCGGATATTTTCAGGCGGTCGCTCCGCGGAGCTCGGGATTCAACACGGTCGACACAGGCGATTTGCGGCCGGCTACTTTGTTTTTCATAATGATTTTAATGTTTATAGGCGCTGGAAGTATTTCAACCGGCGGCGGTATTAAGCTCTCCACTTTCGCCAGCTTATTAGTTATGATCACCGGCTACATCAGAAAGAAAAATGAAGCTGTCCTTATGGAACGAACCATTCACGAAAATCAAATTTTTAAGGCGATGACCCTGTCGCTTCTTAGCATCGCCATTATTTTTATTGCCGTTTTTGCGCTGCTGATTTCGGAAACGAAACTCAGTTTCTTACAAATAGCCTTTGAAACTGTCTCAGCCTTCGGTACCGTTGGATTATCGACAGGCATCACTTCCCAGCTTTCAAGCTTTGGCGAGTGTGTGATCGCTCTGATCATGATTTTTGGCAAACTTGGTCCGCTAACCCTGGTTCTGTCATTAACCGGCCGTGAAAAACAAAAAGTTCGTTATCCGGACGGAAAAATTTTCATTGGTTAAACTTTTTTTCTGAATGAGTCTCTTTACGTTTTTTAAGATGAGGTTTATGATTATTTAATTTCTTCTCGATTGTTTTCCCGATGATCCATAAGACGGCGACCGCAACCAGTACAATGATTAATTGGATTGGATTTGTCAAAAGTCCCTTCCAGTCATTTCCTATAAACGTCACAAGTCCAATCATGATCATTTTGCCAAGCATTGTTGCCAAATAAAAAGATCGGGGATGGATATCAGATAATCCTGCCAGTACATTAATGACAGATGATGGCGTAAACGGGATAGAAAGGACAATAAACAGCGGTCCGAAACCTACCTTTTCTACCCAATGCATCATTGAACGAAGTTTCTGACGCTTGTAGATCCATTTTTTTACTGGTCTGCGGATGACTTTCCTGCAAAATAGAAAGACAATAAATGCGCCTAAGCAAGAACCAACCCAAGACAATAAAAACCCGACAACAAAGCCATAAGCGGCCGCGTTGGCAAGGACAAAAACGATTAAGGGCAAAATAGGCAAAAAGGCCTCGAACATTGGGAGGGCAATACCAACGAATATGCCTGTCCCCTTATAACCTTGTAAAATATTTTCAACATTTTTTAATGTGATATGTGTGTCAATAAAATGCTGTAAACTTTCGAAAAAGTTCATACGCGGCTTGGGCTCCTTTTATTTAGCATCCAGTAGATAAATTAGTTCTATTATATCATATTGTCCGGATCCTTATCTTTTTTGAAGTTCGTTATTATATCTTAAATCTTATTTCCATTTATACTGGTATTGGTACATATTCAAAAAGGAGGGCTTTACATGAGTGAATTCACCTTTTCTTTTAATGGAGAATGGAAGGGCGGGCGCGCCGGCAAGGGACATATTCGTACAGAAGGCATAGATAATACGGTGTCAATTGGTGCGGAAATGAACGGTCCGGGCCAGGGAACAAATCCTGATGAATTATTGATCAGCGCTGTTGCGACATGCTATATGATGACATTAGGCATTGCCCTGGACAGACAAGGGCTGCCATATGAAAAAATAACTGTCACCTCAAAAGGTATAGTAAGCGATGAAGGCGGGCTGCATTTTAAAGAAATTATTCATTATCCTGCAACCATCATAGAAAAAGGGACGCCTCGCGACACAAAAGAAAAAATTCTTAAAGCAATGGAACAAGCGGAAAAAGATTGTATGATAGCAAAAGCATTAAAGGGTAATGTCCAAATATACATTAACCCAGAGTTAAAGGAAACCTGAATAGAAAACTTACAACCCAAAAGGGGCAGACAAATGAAGTAAAGCATTGCCTTAACTAAAAAACATCTGCTAGCTGGCAGATGTTTTTGTTAACTTTTCCTTAATGTTTTTAAATGAACGGGAGACAGTTGATTTTAATGATTTTGTTTCGTTTGCGATATGTTGAATATTGTCTTTCTTTATATTCATATCTTCCTGCAGCTGTTTGAGTTTTTCATTTAATTTCTCTTGTTCTTTTAAAATACCCTCGGCTTTTTCCCGTAATTTCTCTGCTGTTTTCCCTACATTAACCACTGTGCTTTTTACATCTTTCATAATTTTAAATGCCGCAATACCAAAACAGATAATAGCAATAACAACTAAAGCTATGCTTAACCAGACAATGATCAAAATAAAACTCCTTTCCTTTAGAGGATGGCCCTTAAATTTGGAAAACTACTCTTCGCCAAGCCTATTCAATAATAATATACCCTATTTTACACCTATCTGATCACTTAATTTCTCCGGTTTTTTTTCTTTGAACAGCTGCTCTAAAATAATTGCAATAATGACGCCAATGACCAGACCATTAGTTAATAGAGAAGAAACGGTGCTTGGCAGCATATTTAAAGCCCCGGATGGTATCAGCATCATACCGGCTCCAGCCATAAATGCAATACTCATGACAGTAACTTTTGACTCATTATTAACTGATGCTTTAAAAGTTTTAAATCCCAAACCGGCGATACTTGCCATAGAAATAAACATTGTTCCATAACCAATTGAATCCGGTAATGATGCAAAAATATTCATTACTATAGGAAAGAAACTCATAACAAGAATAATAGCTGAACCGACAAGAAATGGCAGCCTTTCTTTTATCCGGGTTGTCAGAATAAATCCGGCCGATCCGGAAATAGCCACACCGCCTACCGCTGAAAATAATCCGGCAATAATTTGATTGATTCCCATAACAAAACCGGTCATATTGAGATTAATTTTTTTATTTGAATGTGTAACTTCTTTAACCGCATCTACACTGGCTAAAAGATTGGTTAATAACAAAAATGTTGTTAATAGCGCTGTAATAAAAATACTTAAATTAAAAGTCGGCCAGCCCCAAACGAATATCTTCGGCAAAGCAAATACTTGTGAAACATGCGGTGCATTCGTTTTCAAACCAAACAGGTTATATAATATCCAACCGATAGCTAAACTTAACAGAATTGAGTAATTTTGCAGGAAGCGGCTTTTTGACCTGGAAAACACGATAGACAGAAGCAGCGTTAAAACGGCAGCAAGCATGACTTTCCAATTCATCTTATTGCCTTCAATACCCAGAATCCCTTGAATAAACGGTCCGCTCAACTGAATAGTGAGTAAAACAAGGTATATTCCTGTAATCGTTGGTGTAAATAACTTTCTTACATATTTTATTAAATTAAAGCAACTTAATAAAATAAATAAAAGGCCTGAAGCAAGCAAGCCAAGTTCAAGGCTTGTTAATGTTCCTTGTATAGAGCTGTGGGAGGAAATTGCAACGCCCGCATAGGTAAGAAACACGCCCCACCATAAACCAGCCGGTCCTTCCATTAGCGGCAATTTATGCCCAAAAAGCCCTTGAAGTAAACTTGTTGCTCCGACTAAGAAAAAAGTACGCTGTAATAATGCCGATGTTTCCTCAGGAGAAAAATGAAAAGCAGCCGCTACCGAGATCGGAGTTATAATCGATCCTGCGAGTATAAAGACTGCCCACTGTATTGATGATAGTAAATTTTTTCCCATTATATCTTCCCCTAAGTCATGATGTTTGTTGCCCCATTATTCTCTATGAAAATTGTAATGAGACAGATTTATTTTAACACTAATTGTCAAATGGCGCCTTGCTGCACAAAAAAAATTCCCTCTTATTAACTAGTAATGTTATGATTAAGATGGAATTTGCTAAAGAGGGTGAATTTTTTGTTTATTGCCGCGCTGTTTGAATGGCTGCTATATATTTGTTTTTCTTTTTTGACAGGCAGTCTCTTTATTAGTCAAAAAAGAAGGGTTTTTCCTAAAAAGTTTGTTCTCTTTGCCGTTGCCGGATCAGCTCTATTTTCTTCCGTACCTTTGGCAGCCGATACAATATCTATTAGCCGGGATATCGGCTTCGGAACAGCTGCAAAAAACGTCTTTATCGATTTCCATGAAGGAAAAGCCTGGTTTATCCTTGTTGTTATTGCTGTATTACTGTTTTGCTTAATCAGATTTAACGATCTTAATAACGATCCATTTTTGACAAAAATTGCTCTGCTCCTCGCCATGTTATTAATTGGCCTTTATGCTTTCATAAGCTTGTCTGGAGGTATTTTGCCATGGGTTGAATATATCTGCCGTTTTCTTTATATGACATGTTTTTCCTTCTTGGGAGGACTATTGTTAACTCGTGATCCAAAGAATCATAAACGGCGCTCTGTTACGAGTATCATGTTTTTACTCATTGCTTTAGTTTCTAACTTTCTTATCATGTCGGTTAACTTATGGAATCCGATACATCATCTCTTTTATCAATTTAAACAAAGTTTAATAGTTAATTATGGACAAAACTCTCTCGTTCTATTTTTATTAATTTTTATTGCCCTTTGGCATACGCTTATGAGTTATTTTTCTAAAAAAAATGACCGAATCGTTACTAGAAGAACTATATTTTTATCCATACTTGCTGTCAGTGCTTTTTTAGATCAACAAATACAGCCCCATGATATAGAAGCATTAATAAAGACTGGGAATATAAGTCCGCTGTTTCAAATTTTCTATCACCAACCGGTCACCCCTTCGGCAGTTATACATTTTACTTGGAATGGATATTCAGTTGTCATGCTGATCGTAAGCTTTCTTTTTTTATTTTTGTCTGGCGTCTGTATTATTAAAAGCTGGCCCAAATGGCTCTCCGTTGTTTTTTCTTTCTTATTTGCCGCATCAGCATATCTGACTTTAATGATAAGCATTTCATAGATTATTTCACTTCATAGGTCTTGTTTGATATATTTAAGTTATTACATAATTGAGGTGTTTAAAATGAGTGAAAAAGTCGCATTAATCACTGGCGGAACAAGGGGAATTGGCAAGGCAATTGCTGAAAGATTTGCTAAAGAAGGCTACAACCTTGTTCTTAATTTTATGAGAAAGCGTAAAGCTGCTGAGGAAACAAAAGAGGAATTAGAACAAAAATATTCTATTAAAGTACATACTGTTAAAGCAAACATTGGAGAATTGGAACAAATCCGTTCATTGTTTGCCGACATCGAGGAAACCTTTGGGCGTCTGGATGTATTTATTAGCAATGCCGCATCCGGCGTGCAAAGACCCGTGATGGAAATTGAAGAAAAACATTGGGATTGGACGCAAAATATTAATGCTAAAGCTTACTTTTTTGCTGCGCAGGAAGCGGCTAAAATTATGGAGAAAAACGGCGGCGGCCATATTGTTGCCATATCAAGTCTGGGTTCGATCCGGGCCTTAAAAAATTATACCGTTGTCGGTGTGTCTAAAGCATCTTTGGAAGCTATCACCAGGTATTTAGCCGTTGAACTTGCATCAAAAGGTATTGTTGTTAATGCTGTTTCCGGCGGCGCTGTTGATACCGACGCCTTAAAGCATTTTCCAAACCGGGAAGAAATTCTAGAAGCTGCCAGCAAAAATAATCCGGCCGGCCGTTTAGTCCAACCGGAAGACATGGCAGATACTGTCTATTTCCTTTGTACAAAATCCGCTGATATGATTCGAGGACAAACCATTATTGTGGACGGCGGGCTGTCATTACTAAGTGAATTATAATTTTTAAAGGGGTCCATAATCAGGACCCCTTAGTTTTTTTATAACACTCAATCATAAGCTCTGTATATTCTTCTACAAAGCGATATTCATTTTTCATTTTAAAAAAAGGAATGGCCTCGTTTTCCAAAAGTTTGTATAGAACAATATCACAGCCGTCTGTTAACTGTTGGTACAAGATTTGAAAATGATATATATAGTCAACGAGCTTATGCCTCTCCGCATATTGCAGGCCTGCTTCACACCATTTCAAAGCTTCTTGATAATTGCCGTTTTTCACCAATACCCTCGTAATATCACAAGATGTTTGCGCCCTTGCCAGATACTCTCCCTTTCCTATCAGCTGCAGGCTTTTTTTATAAAAGTGAATCGCTTTTCTATATTTGCCTTCTACTGAATAGAGATGTCCTAAATTATGATAAGCAGTATGTCTCAGCTGATAATTGGAAGTATAGCTTAAATACATCAAAGCTTGATGATAATGAAATTCACTTACCGCTGCCTTTCCTTTTCTTCCATAATTAATGCCAAGTATAATTTCACATTTGGCAGCACTCTCAAAATAATTTGCCTTTTTAAAAGTGGTAAGAGCCAATTTTCCAGCATAAATAGAGCGGTCTATTTTATAAGACCTGCCGAGGGACAATCCGTAATGATAGTAAAAGTCTGCCTTCTCAATAGCCGTCAATGACTGAATAAATGGTATATATGATTCTGCCTCTTTAAAATAGCGGATAGCACCGGCATAATCTTTTTTTAATTTATAATAATAAATGCCTCTAAAAAACAAAAAATAAAAATGATAAGTTGATGATGCCATTTGTTTGCGGTTTGCGATACATTGATGAAGAATTTGCTGGCTTTTGTCGAATTGATTTAATAGAAGCGTGTATCTCAAATGAAATAATTTATAATAGCTTGCTGACCGGGCATCATATTCTGAATTTAAAATGCTCTCTATTTCCTTTTTTATCAAAGAAGCTTTAACAATCTCCGGCTTAATCATCATATGATGCCAGTGTTTCAACTTCTGCATTGTTATTTTAGCAGTAAGCCGGCCGCGCAATTGTTATCCCTCCCTTCATCAATACAAATTTATCCATACAAAGAAAAAATTAAAAGCAGGTTCTGCTAACCGTCCCTATTTCAAATTAATTTAAGTTCTGTTGTACGTTATCAATTTTTTGTTGTACGTCATCAATTTTTTCATGTAAATATTTCGTTGCATTATCTAAGTAGCTGACTGCCAATTCATGGTCGCCGAGTCTCATATAAGCATTTAAGACTTGATCGCCTAATAATGTATCACCTGCTGCCTGAATGACTTCCAATACCATTCGTCCAATCTTATCAGGTTCTTTGTCCATTAATATAGCTGTCTTAAATTCCCTTACTATTTCCGTTAAAATTTGCAAGCGTTCGAGTTCTCTCAATTCCTTAACCTCTCTTACTTATATAAGTGTGTCAAAAAAGGTTTGAACATCCTCTTAAAAGTATCTTTGATAAATATAACATATATTTATACTTTTTTAATAACAGCTTTCACAAATTTTAATGCGCCTCACATATTGTGAAGCGCATCTATCACTTAATGACTCCGCATATTATTCGATTACCGGAATTCCCGGAAGGATTTGACTTTAGATCATCAGCATTTTCGTGAATGACTATTGCTGATCCATCTGCATCTCTTAATGAATTTTTTGCTCCTTTATTAAGCGTTACCCTTGGATTAACAATTGTTGTTTTGACTTTACCGCTTGTATCCGCAAAAATATTACGCATATCTCCAGCATGAGGGCCTTTTGGATTCTCAAGTCCATGCTCCTTGTTAAAAGGGTTAAAGTGTTCACCGGCTGATGTGAATTTCGGCGGCACGCATTCCCCTTTTTCATGAAAATGTACGGCATGTACCCCGGGTTTCAAGCCAAAGGCATTTATATGAACAACGACCCCTTTTTTACTTTCTGATAAAACAGCTTGCCCTGCTGGTTGTCCGCTCGAACTTTTCAATGGCACGACAACTTGGGGAGAAGTGTGTTTATCCTCACTGGCTTGCGCAAAAAACGGAAAATCGTATCTTAAGAATACGAAAACGGCTATAACAATACCGCAAAATACATACAGCCCATTCTTCATTAAATTCCCTCCTTTGAAGGTTAGTTTGCGCAATTATTTTGGGTAAATACACCAATAATGTGAAACTTCCATAAATGTGGGATTCTTTTTACCCGTTGAAGATGCTGCTTGAATTAACCTTCCGTGCTTTGGAAAGGGAAAAATCATTAATTGAAAACCGGGATGGTCATTGAAATGAAAGGCTTGTTCCCTTATGATTGGGAGATGAGGTGATTTGATGTTTAAAGGGTTTAAGGAATTTATTATGCGCGGAAATGTTGTTGATTTGGCGGTTGCTGTTATCGTCGGCGGGGCATTCGGAAAAATTGTCACATCATTGGTCAATGACATCATTATGCCGCCAATTGGTTTACTACTGGGTAAAGTTGACTTTAGCAATTTATATATTAACTTATCTGGAAAGCATTATAAGAGTCTGGAGGCTGCTCAAAAAGCCGGCGCGCCAACCATTAATTACGGACTTTTCATTAATACGGTTATAAACTTTCTTATTATTGCTTTTGTTATTTATTTGGCGCTGAAATTCATTCAACGTTTTAAGAAGGAAAAACCTGCGGAAATTACAACGAAATCGTGTCCCTATTGCTTATCCGATATTCCGCTTGAGGCTGTAAAGTGTCAAAATTGCACTTCTGATCTTGCTGTAGATATTAGTCAAGCAATTGAGGGATCACACAGAGAAAATGCATAGTTAAAAGAGGCTGTACAAAAAAGTCAGTTACCTGACCTTTTTAGCAGCCTCCTATAATTTATATTCAAAAGTTTTTGGACCTGCTTGAACCCGGCTTCCGCCTTTCGGTTCAATTGTAATCAAAATATAATCTAATTTATTTATTTGTCCGCCTCTAATATGCATACGTGCGATGCCTTGGTTAAATTTCAGAACACCGGCATTTTCCTTTTTGCCGCCACAGACAAACCATACTTGATAATCGTGACTCCGGAGCGGTCTTAAGCCATTTACGTAGACAACTGCCTCGCGATTCACCCTATTGATCAGGAAATAGCTGTTCACATGACTATTTTGATCCGGGACAGCCCCTGAACTGATATCTTTCGATTGAACAGCTAATTGGCTTCTGATAATACCCGCTTCAGATGTATGTGAGTTAAAGGCCGTTCTGTCTATAATAAGAACAAAGAAGACAAAACAAAGACATCCTGTAACTACGGCCCACGGCATTTGCAGAAAACTATCCCTTCTGCCCTTCCGTGTTTTAGATACTCTTATGGTGCGTTTAATACGCGACTTTATTTTCGAAGAGGGTGTATGATATTCATATGATTCCCTTAATAAAGCTTCCCGCCATTCCTCTATTTTCTCTTGGCATGACTTGCAGAATTCTAAGTGCCGTTTCAACGCTTTGTCCTCATTACCAAGTACATAATCAACCAGTTCCTCTTCCGGCCAATGACAGTCAGCTCCCATGGTTATGATCATCCTTTTGTGTTTCTTTTTCTTTAACAACAGTCAATTGTTTTTTTAAATTTTTCAAACCATATCTTATCAGCGACTTTATTGTGCCTAAAGGCTTATCCATTTCTGCGGCAATTTCTTTTTGCGTCAGGTAACCAAAATACTTTCTGTCCAGTGCATATTTCTGGGCCTGCGGCAATTGACTTATCGCATTCTTTAGCATTTCTCTATCAAGCTTTGTTATGATGGTATCCTCAAGAGCGGTCGCTGGCGTTGACAATTCGGGTTGCGGTGCTCCAAATATAATACGCTTAGTTCGTCTTTTTCGATCTATAAATCTGCTTTTTGTTTTAACCGCAAGCCAAGCTTTAACGCTGCCTCTTCTGCCATCATAACTTTTTGCCCGGTAAAATACCTCTACAAATACATCATGGCACAAGTCTTCCGCTTCTGACTTATTTTTAGTTAAAACAAGAGCTGTTTGGTAAACAAAAGACACATATTGTTCATAAAATTTATCAAAAGCAGCTGTATCTCCTGACTGAATCTGCCGTAAAAGCTCTTCGGGATCCCCTATTCTCACCGCATTCACCACCTTATCATCGCAAACAAATCCTCTTTTATTATGGACTTAATTCAAAAAATTGTCTAAGGAATTAGCATATAATTAATTGTACTTTTATCAATTTTAACCTATAATTTATTTCTGATTAATTTTACTAGAATACATTTCATCACTTAGAGGAGTGATAACATGTCAATAGATGGCATCATAACTTGTATTTTAATTGGGATAATCCTTATCATTATTGGACTCCTGATTTATATAAAAAAACAACTTAGCTTTATTAATAATGGCCAATCGGAAACAGGCAAAGGATTAAGAAGACTTATCAGGACTATTGGTATTGTTATTATGATTATAGGGATATTTACGCTGTTTGCGCCATTATTAATCTATGTTATCGGAACTGATTACTGGGTCATTTATGTATCTACAGCCATAGTCATTGTTCTTTTGATTTTAATCGCCAGATGGAAATAATAAACACCGGACAAATTTGTCCAGTGTTTATTTTTATACATTAAGAAACAGCTTTATTCCGATCAGGTTTAATTTTCCATTTAACTAACAAGCTTCCGAGGATCAGAAGTATTCCTGAGAAGGCGAATACATATGAAATAGATAAATAGCCCGATATCCAGCCAGCAACCAGCGGACCTGCTAAATTCCCCAAGAAACGGCTGCTTGACGTCACACCGAAGGCTCTCCCTTGTATGTGCTTCGCGGTCTTTAAGTGAATAAGTGCTTGTATTGCCGGCCACATCCCGCCAAGCAAAAGGCCCTGTGCAAAGCGCCAAATATATAATTCCCAAATATGATGCGTCCATATTTGCGGCAGTGTAAATAACCCGCACAGCACCATAGCAACCGGTAAAGTTTTTGCTTGACCCAGCTTGTCGCTAAGCCGTCCCAGATAAGGTGAACCTATCATGTTGGCTATACCGGCGATTGAAGCGGCAAATCCTGATATAAAAGCCAGATTATGCGAATAAGGAACTAGCGTTTTAACGAAGATGGTCATCATTGAATTCGTACCTAAGATAGCAGCTTGAACAATGAAAGTTGCAATTAATAAAACAATTAAAATCGGGTTTTTTAAAATCTCCGCAAATGACCCTTCTTTAGCCTTCGTTGTTTGAACAACCGGGTCTTTTTCTAAAAAGAAAATAACGAGCAAAGTTGTAAGTAAAATTAGAATGCCTGTTACAGCAAAAACTGGACGGAAACCAAATAAGTCTGATAAAGCGCCGCCTAAGAGCGGGCCAATAATACCGCCTGATACCCCTCCAGTTTGTAACAAGCCGAGGGCTGTTCCGGTTTCATTTCTCGGTGTGATCCTCGATAAATATGAAAATGAAACAGTTATAAATCCCGAGAAAAACCCGACAATGAATCTTAAAATAAGCAGCATAGCTGGTGAGATAGAAAATGCCATCAAAAATGTAATGATCCCCATTCCAATGCCGGCCCGGATTAAGTTAACACGCTGTCCGTATTTATCAGCGAAAATGCCCCAAATAGGTGCCATAATAGCTCCCGATAAAAAGGTCGCCGAAAATATAACACCGGTCCACAAACTTAATTCATGATGCCGATGAACACCAAGCGTCTCTAAAAATAAAGGCAAAAACGGCATGATCATTGTCATTCCTGCGTTAATCATGAAGTTACAAAGCCATAAAATCTTAACACTTCGTTTCCAGTTATGCATCATAATCATCCCAATTTTTTAAATTCACTTAAGGTTCAAGTTTAAAAAGGAGGACAAACAGGGCCGACACTGGCTAAAACATCTTCTTAAAGGCGAAAAATAAAAGCCGTTTATATGCTCTACAAGGGAATACTCCCTTGTATAACAAAACGGCGAAAACATTGATTAAATATTATCCGATACCTCTTCAGATAAAATATTAAACTTAAAAATTCAGACGTAATCATGGCCTTAACTGGTCCGGCAATAAATCATAAAGATTTCTTCTTAATAACTTTTTTGAAGCATTTCTTGGTAATTCATCAACAAAAAAGACATGCTTTGGCGTTTTATAACCAGCTAAACGCTCCTTACAAAATTCAATAACAGCCTGTTCTGTAACTGTTTGTCCCGTACCCCTTAACTTTACAAAGGCAGCCGGCACCTGGCCCCAGCGAGCATGCTTAACCCCTATAACGCCTGATTCAACAATGTCCTGATGCTGTAATAAAACTGCTTCAACTTCAGCCGGATAAACATTTTCCCCGCCCGATATAATTAAATCTTTCCTGCGGTCCAGTACATATAAAAAACCATCATCATCTAAATAGCCAATATCACCGGTATACAACCAGCCATCAATGATTGTCTCTTCCGTTGCTTGCGGTCTATTAAGGTAACCTCTGGTAACGTTCGGTCCTTTAACTACAATTTCTCCTTCTGTATTTGCCTCAGCTTCTTGATGACCTTTCATAATTTTAATTTCACAAGGAAACAGCGGCTTACCTGCTGACCCAAGTTTTTCTAGCATATATTCCGGTGACAATGTGACAATTTGAGAGCCTGTTTCCGATAATCCATAAGTTTGAAAAACAGGTATGCCTTTATCTTTACATAAATCAAGAACGACTTTCGGCGCCGGTCCTCCGCCTAACAGCATGCATCTAAAGCTTTTTGGATAAGTTTTATCACCCAAACGGTCAATCATTTGCGTCAACATTGTCGTTACAACCGATACCATTGTAACTCCGTCTTCAATAATGGCTCTGTTGACAGCTTCGGGATCAAAGGCAGCGTGTAACACGACAGGGACACCATAAATCACATTTTTCATTAACATTGACAAACCGCTGACGTGAAACAGCGGTACAGCAGCCAGCCACTTATCATCAATTTGCAGTCCCAAATTCAAAGCGGCGCCAACTGCACTCCACCAATGATTATTGTAGGAGAGCATCACACCCTTCGGAAAGCCGGTCGTCCCAGATGTATAAATAATTGTATGAAGGTCATCCATGTTTACATGAGTAGACAAGTCCCCGCTTGCTTCTGTTTGACTTTCCAATTCACGGATAGACATCATTTGAAGCTTCGGGTTAAGTTCCTTTATTTTGTTTGCCCGTTCACGATAGGCTTCATCATATATTAAGGCAGCTGCTCCGCTGTCTTCCAATTGCCATTTTTGTTCTTCATAAGACAATCTTGTATTCAACGGAACAGCTACAGTCCCTAAATATGGCATAGTATGGTATAACTTCACGATATCAAGCTGATTATTAAATAACAAGGCAATTTTGTCATGCTTCACAAATCCCATTCCAGCCAGCTTTAGGGCTAAAGACCTTACTTCATTGTCCAATTCACGAAAGGTGACAGTTTCTTTTCCGGTATAAAAAGCCATTCTGTCTGGTGTTAAAAAAGCTCTCTGCTTAAGCCAGTTCGGCATTTGATGGTCAATCATTACAAAATCTCCTTACTCAATTAATAAAACAAAAGCTTGATGAAAGGCATCAAGCTTTTGTTTCGATTCATTATCGGCTTATGGAAAACGCGGGAATTTTGAGAAGTCAGGTTGTCTTTTCTCTTTAAAAGCATCCCGTCCTTCTTTTGCCTCATCTGTTGTGTAATATAGTAAAGTTGCGTCGCCGCCCATTTGCTGCAAACCAGCGAGTCCATCAGTATCAGCATTAAAGGATGCTTTTAAGAAGCGGATTGCTGTTGAGCTTTTGGCTAAAATTTCGTTACACCATTGTACGGTTTCTTCTTCCAGTTTTTCTAAAGGAACAACAGTGTTGACAAGCCCCATATCTAAAGCTTCTTGCGCCGAATATTGACGGCATAGATACCAAATTTCACGGGCTTTCTTATGACCGACGATTCTGGCTAAATAAGTGCTGCCATATCCAGCATCAAAACTGCCGACTTTCGGTCCGGTTTGTCCAAAGACAGCGTTGTCCGCCGCAATTGTTAAATCACAAACGACATGCAGAACGTGGCCGCCGCCGATGGCATAACCGGCAACCATCGCAATAACCGGTTTTGGTATCGTACGAATCAAGCGCTGCAAGTCGAGAACATTAAGACGGGGAATATTGTCATCACCGACATATCCGCCGTGACCGCGGACTGTTTGGTCGCCGCCGGAACAAAACGCTTTATCTCCGGCGCCTGTTAAAATAATAACGCCTACCTCACTGTCATCACGTGCTCTTGAAAAGGCATCAAACATTTCATTAACCGTTTTTGGCGTAAATGCATTATGAACTCGCGGACGGTTCATTGTAATTTTGGCAATGCCATTGTATTTCTCATACAATATCTCGTCATATGTACATACTGTTTGCCAATCGTATCCCATTTTGCATCCTTCCTTTCTTTAAATAGATCGATAAAAGTCGTCACTTACTATTTTATCAAAAATTCGCGGTTGTTCCACATGAATTGCATGGCCGGCATTAGAAACAATATGAAATGTTGCATTTGGCAGCCGTTTCGACATTGCTTTGCCAATTTGAACAAATTTTTGATCTAAACTTCCAACGACGATCATAACATGGCTTGAAATTGTCTTAAGTTCATCCCAAAGCGAAGGCTGGACGCCCGTCCCCATGCCCCGCAAACTGTTTGCTAAACCGTTTGCCGTTTGGTTGAGGCGCTCCACGCGAATTTTTTGCCGGTCTAATTTGGACAGTGACTCCTGGGTTTTAAAAAGCGGCACCTTTTCCCATTCATTGACAAAATTTTCAACACCATAAGCCTCAATCCTGTCAGCTAACTGATCATCATTTTGTTTGCGAATAATTCGATCCTGTTCTGATGCTAACCCCGGAGAACTGCTTTCAAGTAAAAGGCTGCCTGTTTCTTCCGGATATTTCGTTTTCATAAATAAAGCCAGTCTGCCGCCCATTGAATAACCTAACAGATGAGGCTTCTTAATATTTAGCTTATCCAAAAGTTTCATAATTGAAGCAGCTTCATGTGACATATTAAAGCAACTGACATCATCAGGCGCAATAGTGCTGCCATGTCCAACAATATCAATGGCAATGATTTTAAAACATTTAGACCAATGATCAATAAAAGTCTCCCAAGTTCCCATTGATCCGGTAAAGCCATGCAATAATAATAAAGGTTCACCATTTCCGGCTATACGAACAGCATGCTTGACACCTAATGTTTCAATGCTGTCATTCATCATGAACGTCCTTTTTAATCATACTGCGGACAGATTCTGAAATACGCTCCCACAATTGTTGATGTTTTTCAGTATTGTCGGCCCGGTTTGTTTGAACTTCAATCATTTTTACTCCCGGGGCGGCTGACGCCTCAATGCATGCTTTGCGATAAGCCGGCCAGGAATCGGCTTTTTTATAGTTCATATGATATAACTTTGCCACTGTTTCAAAGTCTAAATCGGTCGGTGTGCCAAATAATTGTTCAAAGTCACCCGCTTCTTTTGCTTGAGGGAGAAAGGAGAATATCCCGCCGCCGTTATTATTCATAACGATAATCGTTGCATTTAACTGATGCAGCTTGCCCGCAAGCAGTCCATTCATATCATGGTAGAGTGACAAATCGCCAATCAGCAGAAATACATTATCCGTAACCGCACTGACGCCGAGGGCTGTCGAAACAACGCCATCGATTCCGTTTGCGCCTCGATTCGCCATTGTTCTTACCTTATTCTGTTGATTTAACAAAAAAGTATCTAAATCTCTGACAGGCATGCTATTTCCGACAAATATGGCTGCTTCCTTATCTTTAATACTTGATAATAATTCGGAAACAGCTTGTCCTTCAAACCAATGCGCTTTATCGATAAAATCTATTACTTCTTGTTTTGCTGTTTGATTAATGTTTCTCCAAAGCGTTAACCATGAAGAATCTTGCTGATCAGTTGATAACTTGTCCAACAGCTCACTGCATAAGCGGACAGGATCCGAATAAACCATATCTGTTGCCAAGTGCGTCGGCTCGCGCCATTCCGGACTTTCATCAACAACAATATAATGGGTTGGACGCATCTTTTTCAAATATAATAAAAAAGGCTTGGCCACTGGCATCGCACCAAAACGAACAATTACATCGGGACAAAGTTTTTCGTTGATAGCACCATCACGTAAGAAAGCGTCATAACAATCAATAATGTTTGCCTGATCATGACTGCCTGTACGCAGCTGGCTAAGCGGATCTGCTAAAATGGGATAGCCTGATCGCTCACTAAGACAAACAACTTTTTCAGCCAATTGATCATCTGTTTGCGGCCCAACAACAATCAGGCCTCTTTTATGGCTTTTGATTAATTTAGCAAGCATTTCTATTTGCTCATTTTCTAACTGGTAAGATCCAGGCGTATGTGAAAATCGTCCTTCATTGATCAATCCGCCGTCCCAAAGCTGTTCTATTGTGAGATCGGGAACAAGCGGTTCCTGGAAAGGAAAATTCAAATGAACCGGCCCGGATGGCTGAACTTGGGACGTGCTGACCGCACGTCTTGCCGAAACTCTTGAAAATCGCAGTGCTTCTTCTCTATCACTTGGAAGCGGCATTTCTTGAAACCATTTCACATGGTCACCGTACATTTTGATTTGGTCGATTGCTTGCGGTGCGCCAACATTCCTAAGCTCATGAGGACGATCTGAAGTCAGAACGATCAAAGGGACTCTTGATAACTTTGCTTCTATAATAGCCGGATAATAGTTTGCGGCTGCAGTACCTGATGTACATAACAAAGCAGCCGGTTCACCTGCTTTACTGATCCCTAACGCAAAGAAAGCGGCCGACCGTTCATCTATATTCATCCACACTTTTATTGAAGGATGATGGTTCAAAATGATGGTAAGCGGCGTTGAACGCGAACCGGGGCTGACAACCACATGCTTAACGCCTGCCCTGGCAAGTTCATCAACGAAAGCCGCACAATACCTTGTTAATTGTTCTTGATGACTCATTTTAAGTGTCCTCCTAGTGCTGTTAACATCGGGCGAGCTTTCATTAATGTCTCATTAAGTTCACTTAACGGATCAGAATCCTCAACAATGCCGCAGCCAACAAATAACGTCGCTTTATTTTCCTTTATTAACGCTGAACGGATAGCAACGCCAAATTCTCCGTCCCCTTGGCTGTCAATCCAACCTAATGGCGAGCCGTACCAACCCCGCTCATAAGTTTCATTTTCTCTAATCCACTTGACAGCCTTTTCTTTTGGCTCGCCGCCCAGCGCTGGAGTCGGATGAAGTTCATCAACAAAAGAAAATAAAGATATGTTGTTTTTCGCTTCGGCAATTATTGGTGTGTAAAGGTGCTGTACGTCTTTTACTTTATACAGAGCAGGTGATGATGGCTTGTTAACTGATTGGCATAATCTTTCCATAACATCTGATATCATATTAACAACCGTTTGATGTTCAGAAATATTTTTCTTGTCATTAAGCAATTCTTCGCCAAGCTGCCGGTCTTGTTCCATTGTCTTTCCGCGCGCAATCGTCCCTGCTAAACACATCGTCCTAAATTGCGGTCCCGACTTTTCAATTAATCTCTCAGGCGTCGCGCCAATAAATACAGCATTTCCTTTTTCAACAGCAAAAATGAAACTGTCCGCTTGTTTCTCCTGAAGCCTTCTTAACACTTCAGCAGTACAAAACGGTGTTTCACGGGAAACGGTCAGCGTACGGGATAAAACAACCTTCTCCATTAATCCGTTATTAATATCCGCGATAGCCTTTTCTACAATATCAAGCCATTGATCCCTTTGGTCTTCAATTATATTCAATGATTCTTCCTTATAATTGATACAACCTGAAACCCTTGAAGTTAATTCATTATATTTCTCTTTAATTTGTTTATAGTAATGATTAATTTCTGTTTGTTCGCTAATTAATGCCGTAACGGTCAGGTAGTGTTCATTCTGATTTTTTGTTAACAAAAATTGCGGAACAATAAATTCATTTTGACGGAAGTTCTCCCATAATGAGGAATTTTCCTGTAACGGATCAAATGAAAAGCCGCCCATCAGTACAGGACCGGTGCCGCGCAGTTGTTTTTCCCCGTAATGTAGAGCATCCTCTAAAGTCTTTTTCCATGCTTTTTCAACGGTCAACGTCCGGTTACCTGTACCGGCAGGATATTTTACTGCAGCACCCATTCCGACCATTATCATCCCTTGCGTATCTGACCAATACATACGGGTGCCTTGGAATGAATGCCTTCCGTTATCAAAAAACTCAATAGGGCTGACGGCTGTCCCCAAGCGTTTTGTAAAACTGACTAAAATTTGCTTTGACAGTTTTTTTGCTTTTTGGCAACCCTCTTTGAGGCAATCCAACAATTCAAGTTGTTTTACAATAATCATTAAATCAACTCCGTTGCACTGGTAAAGAAAACTTACCGATTGGCAAGCCTTAAAAGGCAAAGACAGAGGACTGGCACTCCATAGCACAAGTCTCGCTAGCTCACTCAGTTCGCAGTCTCGCTTTGTTGCACTTATACTAGAAACTTAAAATTGGCCCCTGCATCGAATTATCATCTGCGCTGCAAATTTATAATTCTTAAAGTGAAAACAGCCGGCATGCCAGCCGGCCTCTACTTTCTAAGAATACACCTGTTATTTTTAGAGTGTCAATTCTTCGGTACCCCCATTAATTGGTACTTATTACGGGTGATATTCTAACCAAATGCCTTCGTTAATATATTATAAATAAATTTATGTAAACTTATTGCATGATTTTTTTTCAATAAGTTGACACTTTGACGCTATTTTCATAAACTTGAAGAGGTTATATAAGTTCGTGTTAAAAAAGGAGGACAAAAAGACCGATACTGGCTTTTTCCCGGACTTTTTTAACATCCTTTATAAGTACAGATGTTGTAATGGGAGAGAAAACACATGGAAACAACAGAAAAGGTCAGTAAAAACACTGGCTGGAAGAAATGGTGGCATATGCTTCGCCCTCATACATTAAATGCATCTTTTGTTCCTGTAACTTTGGGAACAGCCATCGCCCTCCCTGTCAGCGGTTTTCACATATTCCTTTTTATTGCAATGTTAATTGCCTCAATGCTTATTCAAGTAGCCACTAACCTTTTTAACGAATACTTCGACTTCAAAAGAGGATTGGACACAGAGGAATCGATAGGTATTGGCGGAACAATTGTCCGGGACGGCGTTAATCCAAAAACGGTGTTGAATTTAGCCTATATGCTCTGCTTTATTGCTATTCTTATCGGTGTTTATATTTGTATAGAGAGCAGCTGGTGGCTTGCTGTTATCGGTTTAATTTGTATGATGGTTGCCTATTTTTATTCCGGAGGGCCTTACCCTATTGCTTATACACCGCTTGGCGAACTTGCTGCGGGATTATTCATGGGCTTTATCATTATTTTAATTTCCTTCTATATTCAAACAGGTACTGTTACTTTAAATTGCATATTCATTGCTGTACCTGTAGGGCTCTTAGTCGGCGGTATCAATATGGCAAATAACATACGCGATCTGGATGGCGATAAAGAAAAAGGCAGACATACATTGCCAATCCTGCTCGGACGAAAACGGTCTATTATTTTTCTCGCCGGTATTTTTGTTGTTTCATATCTCTGGATTATCGGTTTAATGATTTTTCAGATTGAATCGGCATGGATGATCATAGTTTTTGCCAGTTTGCCAAAAGCCATTCAAGCAACAAAGTTATTTATCGGGAAAACAAAATCAATTCAATTGATGCCCGCAATGAAAGCAACTGCACAAATGCAAACAATGTTTGGCTTTTTACTTGCTATCGGCTTAGTTTTGGATTACTTTGTATAATATAGAAAGAGGACTGACAAAACACTTTTTCTGTGTGTTTTGTTCAGTCTCTTTTTTTACCTGAATTACCCATTGAAATTTTGCGATTATTGGGCGTTATATCGAGATAAATGATAGATTTTTAAAAAGCCCGGCTGAATTAGTTACTTTTTTCTAATGCCGATTTGCCGCCCTGCTTCCGCCGGTTTTGGTTTTGCTTGGTCACGAATGCCGAGGGCTTTAACATTAGCCTCGATGGCTGATGGAAAGGCTGCCGGGCGGCCTTTTTGCATATCTATGCCCATTAACATTTGTTCACTTGTCGCTAATCGGTCTCCGTTTCCATTCTCCATTACAAAAAATACGTGAAGCCTTTTCTCATCATAATCTAATAATTGTACGGTTACTTGGAGAGGTTGACCGACGCGCGCCTCTGCCAAATAGCACAAATGAGTTTCCAAAGTATAGATAGAATACTGATGTTGATTCCGAAAATCAGCAGTAATTCCGATCTCTTCCATTAAGCGATCTACAGCCATGCTGAACACTCGGGCATATTCAGCATCATTCATATGGCCGTTATAGTCCACCCACTCTGGACGGACACGATCTTCTAATAAAGGTTTTTCAGTAAAAGACATTTGCGTTCTCCTTTATCAATGGTCTTTTCAATTATGAATGACCGTTAAATTCTTCCGTTCAAATTGGCTGCCGGCCAATACTTTTCAAGCAGTTGTACAAGCTCGATCAGAAAATGATCACGGCGCTGCTCAAGCTCGGCTATGGAATGACCTACAGTCTGCTGTTCACAGCCTTCAACAACTTTTTCAGTTAAATCTTCAGTTAATTCAGGTGCTGCCAATTTCGTCCAAGGAAGTTTTAATGCCGGACCAAATTGTTCTAACATATGGCGCATGCCCTGCTCTCCGCCAGCTAAATGAAGTGTTAAGAATGGCCCCATTAACGCCCAGCGGAGACCTGGGCCGTAAACGATTGAGGCATCAACTTCCTCAGTTGTAGCCACACCGTCGTTAACAAGATGCAGTGCCTCGCGCCAAATGGCTTCCATTAATCTATCAGAAATATGCCCTTCAATCTCTGTTCTGACAATTAAAGGTTTCATATTGACAGATTCATAAAAAGACTGA
Organism: Scopulibacillus cellulosilyticus; assembly: GCF_042665295.1. NCBI lineage: Bacteria > Bacillati > Bacillota > Bacilli > Caryophanales > Sporolactobacillaceae > Scopulibacillus > Scopulibacillus cellulosilyticus. The sequence goes on along the minus strand of NZ_JBHTCO010000002.1, from coordinate 221,233 downwards.
GCTTTCCTAATAATGGCCTGATCGGTTTTTTTCCCGCCAACCAGTTCAACAAGAGGAATCAGATAAACGGGGTTAAATGGATGGGCAACAATAAGGCGTTCCGGATGTTTAGTACAATTCTCCTGAAGCGTACTTGGCATATAGCCGGAAGTACTTGAAGCTATAATGGCATCCGGTTTGGCGGCACAATCAATTTCAGCCAGCAATTGACGTTTTAAATCCTCGCGTTCCGGTGCATTTTCCTGGATAAGATCAGCTTCAGCGACTGCTTTTTCAAGATTTGGCTCAAAATGCAGGTTGTCTCGTGACGCACCTTCGCCTAAGCCCAATCTTTCAAGTGCCGGCCAGGCATTGTCTACAGCTTGGCGCATTCTCTGTTCAGCACCTTCTGCAGGATCTGTAGCAGTGACTTCATATCCTTGTGAAAGAAAACGGGAAATCCATCCGTTTCCTATCACTCCGGTACCTACTACAGTTACTCGTTTGATTTCATGCTGTTCATTATTCATCATGATGCTCCTTACTTGTTAAATTTTTTAAGTCCAAGATGATCGCGGGCTTCCTGCGGTGTCATCGGTTCTGCGCCAAGTCCTTGGATAATTGAGACTATTTTTTCCACTAATTGACCGTTACTTCCCAATACGCCTTTTTCTAAATAAAGGTTATCTTCGAGACCAACACGGACATTCCCGCCAAGCAGAGCGGATTGAACAGCCATAGGAAGTTGCAGGCGGCCAATACCGAACGCGGACCAATGCGCGTTTTCCGGCAGCTTCTGCCGCATAGCCAGCATCGTTTCTGTATCAGCATCAGCACCCCAAGGTATACCGAGACAGAGCTGGAACATTGGATCATCATCGATCAATCCTTCATCAATCAGCTGGCGTGCAAATCGAATTTGCCCAAGATCAAAGCATTCTATCTCCGGCTTAACACCGCTTTCTTGAATCAATTGAGCGTGACGGCGAAGCCAGTTCGCAGGATTCAGATAAACCATGTCACTGAAATTATAGGTACCGCAATCAAGCGTACAGATTTCAGGAAGCAACTCACCTACCGGCTGATGGCGTTCTTCAGGCGTTTGAATATCCGTCCCAGGCCCTCCGGCGGTTGGATCATCCGGATTTGGCACCCAATCCCCTCCGCCGCCTGCAGTAAGATTTAAGATAACATCTGTATCCGATTCTCTTACACGTTCTACCACTTCGCGAAACAGCGCCGGATCATGAGAGATACCGCCGGTTTCAGGGTCGCGAACATGAATATGTGCTATTGCAGCTCCGGCTTTCGCAGCTTCAATAGCTGATTCTGCAATTTCCTTTGGTGTAACTGGAACGTATGTACTTTTTTTAACAGTATCTCCGGCACCTGTTAAAGCACATGTGACGATTACCTTTTTACGCATGTTGTTTCCTCCTTAAAATCATGTTACCTTTTTACACAGTGACCATTCTCGCATATATCATTCCAAATTCAAAGTATTTTTGTTTAACATTTAATTTTCCGACACTTTAAAACTGTATTATTCGACTCTTGAATCCTATTTAATGCATAAAAAAAATCTGGTCATAAGTTTAAGAAAAACTTATGACCAGATTTAAATTTCAAGTCAATTGATTTGTTTTATCGGGGTCCTGTCCGGGTGCTTGACTCAAAGTTGTAAGTGATACACGTCCGATCTCTAAATGAGCAAATATCATCAATTAAATCAAGAGCCCTTATAAATATACAATCGCCCTTTTCCGTTTTAATTCAATGGAAGTCCTTTATTTTTCAGAAAATCTTTCATATACATACGGGTCGGATGAGATACTTTCTGTGCCATTTGTTCTGTCCAGCGATCAGCCCTTCTGCCCCCAGTACGTTCCTTATAGTAATCGATAATATCATTGTTGTATTGTTTCAGCTGGTCTTTTAAAACTTCGTCATCTTGAATATATTCTTCCTTGTGATAAATATTTTCAAAAGGCAGTCTTTGCTTTTGACCGGTTATTTTTGCCGGGTAACCGACACAAAGACCAAATAGCGGGATCACCCGGTCAGGCGTCTTCAAAATTTTTGTAACTTCATTAAGATTATTACGAAGTGCTCCTATAAAACAAATGCCAAGACCCATTGACTCTGCAGCATTCACAGCATTTTCTGCAGCAAGCGCTGCATCAATGCATCCAACCATAAACATTTCTGTAGATTCTATTGACTCGATAATATCCTTTTTATCTAAACCTTCCATTTCTGCTGCAAGCTCATGGCGGTGAAGATCCAGGCAAAATACAAAAAAGTGGCCGTTTTCCACAACATAACGTTGATGACCGGCGGCTTCAGCCAGTTTTTCTTTTTTGTCACGGTCTGTGACCCCAATAATCGTATAGGCTTGAACAAAACTTGAGGTAGCGGCAGCTTGGGCGCTTTTTACGATGGTCTCGATTTGTTCATCAGTTAGTTTCTTATCCTCAAAAGATCTGATTGATCGATGGTTTAAAATAGTTTTGATCGTTTCATTCAATATAGATCTCTCCTTTTATCAGAAGCGCTTTACATTTAATATTTTTCTTTAACTTTTTTCAATTATCCCGTTTAGCTTGAGAATATCACATTTTATTTAAAAGAAAAAATAATAAGTGCTCATTGCAAAAAGGCTGCCGGTTATTTAAAACCAACAGCTTCTTTTGATCATTTTACAAGTCCCTTAAGAACCTTAAGCGCGCTTAATTTTCCTTTTTCCTTACTTACGATACATTTTGAAGTCAGCGCCTTTAACAGTAAGTCTTCCAATACGATCCGGTCATATAAAATGGTATTCAAAGTGTCAGGGGTCATTTCTTTATATAGACATTCGTAAATCAGGCTTCCGATAAAAGCTTCTTCTCCTGCGCCTAGAGGATTTACCTTCTCTAAAAGATAGTCAACATGACCGCGTTCTCTTCTTGTCACATAAGTTAAACCTCTGTTCCCTCTTTTAATAATTAATAATTTAGCTTTCCCGGCAAACAGCTGTTTAACGGCAGCGTATTCATCCGTTTTCCCTGTCAGAAACTGCAATTCATCTTCGTTTAAAATAAGTATATGAGAATGTGGAATAAAATGGAGAACTGTTTCTCTCGTTATCGTTTCATTAAGCCAATGCTGCTTTGACAGACGCGGCGCGAAAGTCACAATACAACCTTTTTTTACTGCGGCATTGATGGCTGTTTCAACCGCTGCCCTGGATGTATTTTGGATTAAAGGCATGGAACTGTAAAAAAGAACATCACCTTTCTCAAACCAGCTTGCATTAATATCTTCAGACCTTAACAGCATATCCGCAGACGGCTGTTTATAAAAAATAGCTTCCTTTTTATCAGAAGTTGTAAAACTGACGCTCGTATTTGCTTTTGATGTTTGTAAAAGATAATCAACATCAACGCCGTATGATTTAAGAGTATCTATAAGGAAACAGCCGAAAGCGTCATCACCGGTTTTTCCGACTAAAAAGCTTTTTGCGCCAAGCGTAGCTACAGCCGCAGAAACCAATGCGGCCACACCGGAAGCTTCCCGCCTGTATTCCGAAGCATCTTTCAATTGATTTTCATCATGGATAGGTATAAATTCCAGCGTTGCATCGCCTATTGATATACATTTATTTTGTAAAGTCATATTGCACCGTCCTTTATTTGTCAATGTTCATACTATATTTTTCGAAAAGTCATGTTTGTTTTTTGGCTCCTTCGCCGGAGAGGATTCAAAGGAGTTTTGCCACTTTTCGTCGCAGCTCGAAGCAGTTCGAGATACTTTGCTTGGTGCTCCTTCGCCGAAGAGGGCTCAAAGGAGTTTTGCCACTTCTCGTCGCAGCTCGCAGCAGTTCAGGATGCTTTGCTCGTCACTATCGAAATTATATCATGATAACGGAGAAACTGGCTGATGCGATGATCAAAAATAAACAAATTTGCCTTCTATTCTTCAGCAAGTGAATTTGGTATAATACTATTTTGAGACTATGAGGGTTCGAAATTCCCGCCCCTCATTAAACAAAACTAGGGAGCGTGAAATAAGAAGAACTTGTATATTTTCACTCTCCCCCGCATACTTGATCATTCATTTAAAGGGGGATTTTTTTATGTTCAAAATACCTGACAAGGTGCAAAAAATAGACGTTGATATTAAACGTCATCAATTGAAATATCATCATAAGCGTGTTGCTGTGACAAAGCAGTTTACCTTTGATGCGGCCCATCATCTACACTGTTATGAAGGCAAATGCAAAAGTATGCATGGGCATACTTACAGATTGGTCATCACAATAAGCGGTTTTTTAAACGACATCGGTATTGCTGTCGATTTTGGCGATATCAAATCACTTTTTAAAAAAGCGATTGAAGAAAAGCTTGATCACCGCTATCTTAATGAAGTTTTGCCTCCGATGAACACAACAGCTGAGAACATGGTGGTTTGGATGTGGGAAGCTCTTGATAAAGAAATGGAGATTTCGGGATTAAAAGAGGCCGCCCACCGTCTTGAAGAATTGACATTGTTCGAAACACCGACAAGTTCGGCAACAATTAAGAGAGATTGGATGATGCCTGATGTTGACTAAAACAAACTGGTCACTGCCGGCAAGAGAAGAATACGGCCAATGGACATTGCCGATGGTAGAAATCTTTGAAACCGTCGAAGGCGAAGGAATGGGTCAAGGGTTTCCGACAGTCTTTGTTCGCGTCTTCCATTGCAACCTGAGATGCACATGGTGTGACACACCTTACAGCTACGCGCCTGATAAACCGGCCTTTGAAGCAACAATTAATGACATCATTGAAAAAATAGCAACTTTTTCAAGCCGGCGCATCTGTTTTACAGGCGGTGAACCGCTAATTCATAGAATAAAATCCGCTGCACTTATCCAAGCAATGGTTGACATGGATAAAATAGTTGATATTCATATTGAAACAAACGGTGCAATTGATCTGGAACCTTTTGAAAGACTGCGTCAAGATCATCCCGATTGGATGAAAAAAGTCCGTTATGTGATGGACTATAAGCTGCCGGATTCCGGAGAAACAAAGAAAATGATCCATTCTAATTTTGATTGTCTTAAACCGCAAGATGAAGTGAAATTTGTCATTGGCAGCGACGAAGATTTTGCCTTTGCAAAAAAGGTTATCAATGAATACCACAAAGAAGGGCAAGTGCTTCTAAGTCCGGTTTGGGAAACGATGCCGCCCAAACGGCTTGTTGAAAAAATACTAAAAGAACCGATGCCTAATGCCAAACTTAGTATGCAGCTGCACAAAATTATTTGGGATCCAAATCAAAGAGGTGTTTAAAATGACGAAAAAAGCTGTTGTTGTATTAAGCGGCGGATTAGACAGCACGACATGTATGGGAATAGCGAAAAATGAGGGCTATGACCTTTACCCGATCACTTTCAGCTATGGACAGCGCCATGACCGCGAAGTTGAACAAGCGAAAAAAGTAGCTGAACATTATCAAGTAAAAGATCACCGGATTGTTGATATCAATTTCTTTAATCAGATTGGCGGCAGCGCCCTAACCGATGACACAATAGATGTCCCTGAGGCAAATGACGAAGGAGGCATTCCTGTCACTTATGTTCCGGCCCGCAACATGATCTTTTTATCTTTGGCGAGCGCCTATGCTGAAGTAATTGGTGCTGAAGCAATCTATATTGGCGTCTCTTCTGTCGATTACAGCGGCTATCCTGATTGCCGCCCTGAATTTATAAAAAGCATGAACGAAACTATTAATCTGGCAACCAAAGCGGGCGTAACGGATAATGGCATGGAAATTAAAGCGCCGCTTATGCATCTGACGAAAGCGGAAACCGTAAAAACCGGCACAAGACTCAATGTTCCTTATGAACTGACTACTTCTTGTTACAACGGCGAGGAAGAAGCCTGCGGCGTTTGTGACAGCTGTCAATTAAGAATTAAAGGATTTAAAGAAGCAGGTGCTAAGGATCCTGTTCCTTATAAAATTGATATTGAATGGTAATATGATTGAGGCTGACTTTATATATATTTATGAGGTTAGCCTCAATCATTTTTCATATTGCCGGGTTCCCCTAAGAAAGCTTATATCAACTCAAATTTGATTATATCTTTTGTTATGCTTACTGAGCAGTTCAGTTGAAGACTATCTATTATAAATGAGAAAATTATGATAAATTTCGAGGAGTGAAAAAGATGAATGAGCCAAAGGGAAGTTCTGTTTCGGGAAAAGTGACAGCGGTAAGTTTAAGCAGTAAACATACATTTAGTAAAGAAAACCGGCAAAGTATTAGATTAGTTGCTGGATTAGGGGTTGAAGGGGATGCTCATTTCGGTTCTACTGTTAAACATCGTTCAAGAGTGGCACAAAACCCTAATCAGCCCAACCTAAGGCAAGTGCATTTAATTCATAATGAATTATTCGAAGAGTTAAAAAACAACTATACTATTGAACCCGGACAATTGGGTGAAAACATTACAACCGCTGGAATTAATCTTCTTGATTTACCTGCTGACACGCTATTGTATATTGGTAAAACCGCAATAGTAAAAGTAACAGGTTTACGCAATCCTTGTGCTCAAATAGATCATTTTAAACCTGGGCTTTTAAAGGCGGTCTTAGATAAAGACTCTGAAGGTAATCTTATAAGGAAAGCAGGAATAATGGGAGTAATATTACAGAGCGGGGAAGTAAAACCGGGTGATTCAATTAGAGTTAAATTACCGCCAAAACCATTTAAAAAACTTGAACGTGTTTAAACGGGTGCATCTAGAATAAAAAAAGGGTTACTTTAATTCATTGATCTCCAAATAACTGAGTGTAAAACGCAAGGGCTGCCACCTATTCAGCCCTCGTATTATCTCTTTAACCGTTTAATTGATTCGGTATCAGAATCGAACCCTCCATTAATCTTCGGGCACTGCGACTCATGACAATCTTCTTTACGGTCCATCCTGCTTGCTCATGAGCAGCTTCTGCACCCACTTTAAAAGTGCCGGATGGATGACCAAAGCGAAGCTCCGGCCTCGTATCCCCTAAAACTCTGCTGACAATCGTTCCCGGTATTGCAGCTGCAGCTGCGATGGCTACAGCACCTGTACCAGTCATGGCATGATGAAGCTTGCCCATGGAAAGAATGCGTGCCAAGATATCGATATCCTCTCCATTTATTTCTTTTCCATCGGATGTTGTATAGCTTGCGGGTTTTCCGAAAAATGCAATTTTAGGCGTGTGCTGACGCTTCGTCATTGCGTACTCCACGCTTTCCGCTAGACCCATAGTCACCGCACCATGCGCCCGAATCGCTTCAAAACGGTTCAACAAATCCACATTATCGTTGATATCTCTTTGCAGTTCCTTTCCCGTTAGTCCCATGGAAATTGCCGAAACAAAGATAGCAGGGTTACCAGCATTAATTAAGGTAGCCTCCACCTTCCCTACACCTGGAACGTTAAGGATATCGATCGGATTCCCAGTTGGAAACATGGCACCTCCATCGGCACCCGGGTCAAGGAATTCCAGCTTTATTTCCGCTGCTGGGAAAGTGACCCCGTCCAGAACGAAATCTCCAAGCTCTTGCACCTCTCCATCCTTCATCAGGACATGCGCCATGATCTTCTTACCAATATTCTCTTGCCAAATATTCACTGTAGCCACACCATCCTGCGGGGCATCTACAAGACCCTGATATATCGAAAAAGGCCCTACAGCTGACGTAAGATTCCCGCAGTTTCCACTCCAGTCAACCAATGGTTGTCCTATGGCCACTTGTCCGAATAGATAGTCTACATCACATCCCGGGCGATTGCTTTTGCTAACAATGACAACCTTGCTCGTACTCGAAGTGGCACCGCCCACACCATCTATCTGCTGACCATAAGGATCCGGGCTGCCAATAGCACGTTGTAATACTTTATCACGTACAGATGGATCTGTTGGCAAATCTTCTTTTAGAAAAAAGACGCCCTTGCTTGTTCCGCCCCGCATATAAATTGCTGGAATTTTGATTTGCTTTCCCCATGTACTCATTGTGAATTTACCTCCTGCAATCTTACTTTCCACACTAAAGTTCCTATAAGATCATTATATTATTAAAGGTTTTTTAAATAAAAAAAATAACTATATATGATAGCCAGCTAATTAAAACATGAATATCGAAATATATCGGCAAGAACAAACTACTTCTTATAAAAAAGCCCAACCCTTTGTATTTTAGGTTGGTTTTGACATATATAGGGCACCCTCTTTCCTTTGCGGGCTTCTGATGATTTGGGAATTCTTTGTTAACCTCAAAGCACATGTCAATGAAAGCATTTTTTACACCCTAACCGGTGACTTTGAAATGGCTAAAACCGTTATTGATACTCGATGGTTCCTTCTTTATATATTCGTTTACATTTTCACCATGTGGGACACCTATAGCTTGGCAATCGATATAAATAAATACTCTCAATTATCCGATCGAACTGACTCACCGATTAAGCCATTTAACATTGGGGCAATAGAACTTAATTTTCTTGATCCTCGAAAACCGTGGAATGCAGCTTTTTGGGGCTTTGTTAATCCCGGTCTTGAAGCGATATACAACAATAGACTGCCAATGGGATTTTTCAGTCTTATTATTTTTATCCTTGCCGTGTATAAGTCCAATGTATTACCTGCTATCCATCTCACATTTGAAGGGAAAACCGAATCAGCGGGTTCCGTAATTAATTATCAATGGTTTTTGAATTTACCGTCATTGATGCTTTTTTCTGCTAGTAGTGGATATCATGATATACGATCCACAAATCAACTCTTTAAAATCGAACAATCACGATATTTAACTGACAACTACCAACCAAAAAACTATATAATGCCCAATAACAAGAAGGAGAAAGCTATGTACTTTATTTCAACATTTCAGCATAGTGCATATGTAGAACTCGCTCTTATCGAATTGGAACAAAAGGGTATTTACAAGGGAAATATTTTTGCCGCACCGTTAGACAAAAATTCAATAACTATACCGGATGTTGAAAGGGCTCATAAGGAAGATACCAGTAAATATGAACTGGCATTTATTTTCGGTGCTATCTTTATGCTGCTTGGCAGCATTTATGGATTTGTATTGGTTTGGGGACCTATTATTTGGGCATTTATAGGACTCGTGCTTGGAGCAATGCTTGGCATTTTTATATCTTTAATCATTAAGAAGTCCAGTTGGCTTCAAAAAAAGACTAAAACAGAGGTTGTTTTAATTGTTGAATGTGAAAATTATCAGTCAGAACTGGTTGAACGAGTGCTTTGGCAGCACAAAGCACTGGGTGTAACGAAAACATAAACCAGGGGTCTCGGCGTAAAAAGTGCAACTTAAACCTTTGACGGGACCCCTAAAAATAAGATTATAAAGACGCCTTAATAACGCAATTAATTTAAAATCCTTGAAAAATTATACCTGGATTAAAATCTTGATCATTAATGGTTCCATCTATGCCGTCATTATCAATGATAATATTGGCGTTTGCTGGTGAGGTTATGAATAATCCGGCCGGGAAATTGCTGTTGTTTTGCTTAAAATGGTTATCCCAACCAAAGCCTTGATTCTGTCCATTAAAAATTCCCGCGTTATCAGCTGCAGCATTAATATTGGTTGAGTTATAAATAATTTCGATAGGCACTCGCCCATCCCCTTTCGCAAAATTTGTATATCATATTCCTAAATACTTCAAGTGTGAATAAATAATAATCTATTATTAGTTAATAGACATCCATAGTTTCTTTTTACCTTTTTTCATCAACCCCCAACCCCTTCTCGTTCATTTAGTTAATCTTGCCATTAATTCCAAGACACCATTTTAAATAAATAATAATATATACTGTAACTAATAACATTGCTTTTATGAGTTTATCTTTAAAGATGGTTCTACTAAAATATGTTATAAAAAACTTGTGCGGATTTTATTAATCAATCAGTATTTTAATAGAGATAAAAGGAATGTACATAAACTGCCGTCATCAGATAACTTATATAAAACGACAGTCAGTTTGATGAATTTTAATAGACGGCTAACTTAAAACCATACAGAGAACATACGGAGGGATGACATTGAAAAATCCTTTTAAGATATCTTTTGAAAGTCTTGAAGAGTTTGTTGACGTTGTTAGTCAACAGCTGCAATGTCCAATAACAATTGAAGACGCAAACCATCGGCTTCTTGCCTATAGCACACATGATGAAAGAACCGATCCAGCAAGAATTGCCACGATCATCGGCCGAAGGGTACCTGAAAAAGTCATTAATCAATTATGGAAAGAAGGAACCATACCCGCACTATTGAAAACGAAAGAACCCATTCGGATAAAAAGTATGGATGAAATTGGGCTTGGCAACAGAGTAGCGATTTCCATATGGAAACAAGATGAGGTCATTGGGTTTATTTGGGCATTAGAAATAGATAAATGTTTAAGTGAGAATGAAATGGGCTTATTAAAAAATGCTGCCGAGGCAGGCAAAAATGAGCTTTTACAGCTGCACGTCCGGAAACGTAAAAACGAAAATCGCTCGCAAGAATTTTTTTGGCAGTTGTTAACAGGACATTTAAAAGTACCAGAAACGATAAACGAACAGTTCCAAGCGTTAAAAATCACACCATCGCCTTGTTACGCCGTGATTGTCTTCAAATTTCTACACGGTATAACCCGAAAAGAGGAGCAGCAAATCTACTATCTGTTAAAAACGAGCCAACATTTGAAAACTATGCTTCATACTGTTGACTTTAACCAGCTTATTTTACTTGTTGCCGTACCAAAGGTTGATAAACCTTTAGATGAACTGAACCATTTTATTACATCCTTCACTGGGAAATTGCTTGAACGCTACAAAATAACAGAAGTCCAAGTTGGTGCAAGCAGCATTTTTGAGGATTATCAACAAATGAAAAGGGCTTATCAGGAATCGTTGACCGTCCTGTCAATTAAAGAAAAATTCTCTGCTGAAACGCAAAGTATCTTTTATTATCAAAAACTGGGCATCTATCAGCTTTTTGATGTTATTTTGGAAAAATACAAAAACGAAGGATATGAAAATCAATCTCTGAAGAAACTTCATTTATATGACAAAAAGCATAATTCTAACCTTGCTAAAACACTTAAAGTATACCTTGACAATGACACTAATATTTCAGAAACGACGAAGGAATTAGTTATTCACCCCAATACATTGACTTACCGTCTAAAAAGAATTTCGGAAATCGGCGACATTGATTTTAAGGATCCAAATCAAAAAATGATGCTATACCTTGATGGAAAACTGGAAAAATATCTGCGATAAAGAAAACTTGGCGTTTGGCAAGCCAAAACACTTTGTGGATTTCACCAAAAGCGAATCCCGTCTTTCTCTTTTTAAAACAAAGAAATTATTAAATAAACATTCTATACTAAAGCCAAAAGCACAACGTAACAAAGTCATTCAATGCTAAAGGGGGAAATTGGGATGTTTATTGGTGTACCTAAAGAAATTAAAAACAATGAAAATCGTGTTGCTCTTACGCCGGCTGGAGTTGTATCTTTCTTAAATGCCGGGCATACTGTGTTAGTTGAAAAAGGCGCTGGAATAGGAAGCGGTTTCACAGATGAACAATATGTAAATGCAGGTGCCATCATTATTGAAAGTCCCGCAAAGGTCTGGGCTGACGCTGAAATGATTTTAAAAGTAAAAGAGCCTCTTGAAAGCGAATACAAATATTTCCGTCCTGGGTTAATTTTATTTACTTACTTACACTTGGCTGCAGCGCCATCACTTGCAAAGGCCCTTAAAGAAAGCGGTGTTACAGCAATTGGTTATGAAACGGTTACAGTTAACAGAACTCTGCCGCTTCTTACTCCAATGAGTGAAGTTGCCGGAAGAATGTCTATTCAAGTCGGCGTACAGTTCTTACAAAGAACATACGGCGGGCAGGGCATTCTGCTTTCAGGCGTTCCAGGCGTAAGCCGAGGAAAAGTAACGATTATCGGCGGCGGTGTGGTCGGAACAAATGCCGCAAAAATGGCAGTCGGTTTAGGTGCTGATGTAACCATTCTTGATTTAAGCGCAGATCGCTTACGTCAATTAGATGATATTTTCGGCAATAAAATCACAACATTAATGTCTAATCCATTCAACATCGCTGAAGCCGTAGCAAATGCTGATCTTTTAGTCGGTGCCGTTTTAATACCTGGCGCAAAGGCTCCTAAGCTTGTAACAGAACAAATGGTTAGTTCAATGAAACCTGGGTCTGTGATTGTCGATGTTGCCATCGACCAAGGCGGCATTGTTGAAACTTGCGACCATGTCACAACTCATGATGAACCGACATTTAAAAAACATGGGGTTGTTCATTACTCTGTTGCTAATATGCCTGGTGCAGTTCCAAGAACATCAACCATTGCCTTAACGAATGTAACGATTCCATATGCAGTAGAAATCGCAAATAAAGGTGTAACTAAAGCGATTACGGAAAATGCAGCTCTAAAATGCGGCGTAAATGTTCTCAATGGTGAAATCACTTTCGAAGTCGTTGCAAATGATCTTGGCTATGAATATGTCACAGTTGAAAAAGCTCTTGAAAAAGAAGCGGCTGTTCACTAATCATATATTAATTAAGAAACCGGTTTTCTGAAATACAGGAAGACCGGTTTCTTTTTCTTTTTACTTTAATTAATAGACATATTACATTTTATTATAATTTAAAAAACTATTTTCACAGAAAAGGCGCTATCCATTCACCTTTTCTTTTCTATTAAGAGTAAAACACCCTTACCCTTGTCTCCTTTATTTCATAGATTACAAGTGAATATGAAATATAAGGAGTGTCATAGTTGTTTGGGTTTTCTATGGTAAAACTTGTCCGGCAGCACGGACATCGTCTCGACCGCGAGTTAAGGCATCAGCTTGTTAATTTGTATCGTCCATTTAAATTAACCCCGTGTTTTTTGCATAAAAGTTTGGAATCACGCCTTAAAAAAACTAAGAAGATCCCAGTCATTATCGAGTTTCACAATGAAAAGGTTTTTCTTAAAGGCATCGACAGCGTCAACAAGATTGTTCAAAGCCATAAAAAAAGCAAAGTCAAGAGCCATTATTCAAGGATTTCCTGTTGCAGCGCGGAATTAACGCCAATGTCTATCGAAAAACTGCTGACGACTTGTGACTGCATCAAAAAAATCCACTTTGATAGAGAGGTTCACGCACTATTAAATGTAGCCGTTCCTACTATTCACGCTGACAATGTTAAAAAGAATAATACAACATTAACTGGTAAAGGTATAAACATCGCCATCGTCGATACTGGCATTTACCCGCATAAAGACTTAGAAGGCCGGATTATTCATTTTAAAGACTTTGTAGGCAATAAAACAAAGCCGTATGATGATAATGGACATGGTACCCATTGTGCAGGAGATGCCGCCGGAAATGGCGCTTTGTCTGAAGGGAAATATGCCGGATCGGCGCCGGAAGCAAATCTCATAGGAGTTAAAGTATTAAACAAAATGGGTTCCGGCTCTCTTTCCACTATCATCGACGGCGTCCAGTGGTGTATTGATTACAATGAAGATGATAATCATGAACATAAAATTGATATTATTTCAATGTCATTGGGCGGATCGCCTGAGAAGATGAATAGCGAGGATTCAGATCCTATGGTAAGTATAGTGGAAAAAGCTTGGGACAGCGGTATTGTTGTCTGTGTCGCTGCAGGGAACGAGGGTCCTGACCCTAAGACCATCTCAAGCCCCGGACTCAGTAATAAAGTCATTACTGTAGGCGCCATGGATGATAAAAACACTAATAATACGAATGATGATATCATAGCCAAATTTTCAAGCCGCGGACCAACCATTTACGGAGTTGAAAAGCCTGATATCGTTGCACCAGGCGTTAATATTATCTCTCTTCGTTCGCCATCATCATTCCTTGATAAGACGCAAAAGTCAAGCAGAGTTGATGAAAATTATCTTTCATTATCAGGAACATCCATGGCAACCCCTATATGTGCCGGTGCTGTTGCCCTCTTACTCGAGAGCCAAAAAGATTTAACACCGGATCAAGTCAAAGAAATGTTAATCAAAGGCGCAAAAAAACTTGGCGATGACCCAAATGTTTACGGCGCCGGATATGTTGACGTTGAACAATCTGTCAAATAAATACCGATCAAACTGAATAAGCAATATCCTTATGTAAAAAACTCGCCAATTGGGTGGCGAGTTTTACTTTTATCCAAAAATTGTTTGATACAGCAAAAATATATTTAACAAGATAACAAGCACAGCGACAATCCAAGCTAAAGTTGTCGTCCATTTATGATTAACCAGTCCGCCCATTATCTTTTTATTACTTGTAAACATAATCAAAGGTACAAGTGCAAAAGCAATACCAAACGATAACACAACTTGGCTCATGACTAAGGCGTAAGTCGCATTAACACCGAATATGATAATGGCAAGCGGCGGAATCATGGTAATAAATCTTCTTAAATAAATAGGAATGCGTTTTTTAATAAAGCCTTGCATAACCACATCACCCGACATGGTTCCAACCGATGAACTTGATAACCCGGCTATTAACAAACCGAGTCCAAATAAAATAGCGGAAGTCGGACCGACCAATTGCCCAAACTTATTAAAAGCAACATCTAAATCTTCAACAAGCAGTCCATGTTTATGAAAGAGTGCTGCACCAACAATAAGCATGCTCATATTGATGGCGCCGGCAATGATCATTGCAATGACAATATCAATAAATTCAAATCTGAATATTTGCCGCTTTTCTTTTTCATTTTGACCGACCACACGATTTTGCGTAAGGTGAGAATGAAGATAGATGGCGTGCGGCATAACCGTCGCTCCAAGGATACCCGTTGCCAACAGCACAGTTTGTACGCCGTGAAACCTAGGGATTAATGCCCCTTCGAGAACAGACATTGAATCAGGTTTGGCCAGAACAACTTGGCAAACGAAAGCTAATACAACGATAAAGACCATTACCGCTATACCTGCTTCTAAAGGACGGTAACCTTTTCTTTGTAATTCAAGCAGCGCAAATGAAGCGATAGCGGTAATGACAGCAGCCGGAATCATCGAAATATGAAACAATAAATACACGCCAAGCGCCGCACCTATAAATTCGGCTAAGTCTGTGGCCATAATAACGAGTTCACTTTGTATCCAAAGAAACACTGAAGTTTTTTTGGAGAACCTCTCTCTCGCTATTTCCGGCAGATTCTTCCCCGTTGCTATCCCTAGTTTAGCCGATAATGATTGAATAAGGACAGCCATTAAATTAGACGCAACAATGACCCATAAAAGCAAGTAACCGTACTGTGATCCAGCAGTAATATTGGTTGCAAAGTTACCGGGATCAATATAAGCAACTGATGCTATAAAAGCCGGCCCAAGAAATGGCAAAAGTCTTTTTATACCTTTGACATCCCCTCTTAATGCGGCCATCGCTGAACGACTATTTGTATGTTTATTTGTTTCTTCTTTTGATATATCGTATTTTTGCGATAAAGTTTTACTGCTCATAAAAAGTTTCCTCCCCACCTAAAAATAACCCGTTAACAAAAAAGTTTCCTTAGGGAAAAACTATGCTCACTAATAATGTATTCAAAAATGGCAAATTAGTCAACTGTTTTGATGAATATTTTCTCCAAATCCTTTTTTCTTAGTAATTGAAGTTATTGGTTAAGGAATTAATAAAAATCGTGCAAAAGGATTGTAAAAAAGATGAAATATCATATATAATAAATATTGAATTAAATAATGAAGACGTTCCTTCAGGGCAGGGTGAAATTCCCGACCGGCGGTGATGAGGTTTGCCTCTAAGTCCGCGAGCCGTTAAGGCAGGATCTAGTGAGAATCTAGTACCGACAGTACAGTCTGGATGGGAGAAGGATGATACGTATGGTTTAATGATGAGTTAAGTTTTTTTACTTGCTCATTTATTTAGCTATGCTATATAAAATACCGCCCAAGGAATGTATTCCTTGGGCGGTATTTTTTGGCGGGTACCTGCGTTATCATCAGACTCTGGGTAAAATATTAAAATGGGGTGATCTGATGAAAAAAACGTCTTTAAAGAAAACAGTCACAATTTCCTTATTGTCGGCAATTGCTATTTTGATTCAAACCATTTCTTTTCCATTGCCGATTTTTCCTGCATTTTTGCAAATGGATTTCAGTGATATTCCTGCACTTATCGGAGGCATTTTATTCGGTCCGGCAGCAGGTGTATTAATCGAAGCTTTGAAAAACTTTTTACACTATTTGATTTCGGGATCACTAACAGGTGTGCCAGTTGGTGAAATGTCTAACTTTATTGCAGGTTCTCTGTTTATTATAGCCGGGACTTGGTTTTATAAAAGGAAAAAAACCGCGTCTTCTTTAATGTACGGTCTCATTTTTGGAACAGTTTTTATGTCCGTTGTGATGACGATTGCCAACTATTTTATCATTTTCCCAAGCTATGCGTTATTTCTTGGTTTTACGACAGATCAGGCTATTGCTATGAGCCAAAGCATTAACCATGAAATTCACAGTTTGTTTACCTTAGTGATCTTTGCGGTTCTGCCGTTTAATTTACTTAAAGGTATTGTTTTGACAGTTATCACAGTGCCCATTTATTCAAGAATTAAATCGCGTATCAAGACGATGGTGCCTGCTGAAAAATAAAGAAAACTTGCCGATTGGCAAGCCTTAAAAGGCTAGACAGAGGCTTAGTTGCCCTTATACTTGGGACTTAAAATTGGCTCCTGCGTCGAATTATCTACACTTAAGCCAATTTATACTTTCCCAACGTATAAATAAACAAATAAGGCCTTCGCTCTAATGAGCGAAGGCCTTATTTTATTTAGCATTCAGGCGGTGCTTACCAGACGTAAGCAGTACCAACAATAATTAATAAGATAAACAAAACAACGATTAACGCGAAGCCAGCGCCGCCGCCGTATCCACCTGCATATCCGTCCATATCGTCAATCGCTCCTTTATCGAAGTTTGAGATAGCTTCAAGCTTCTCACAATACATACTATGCCTTTCCCGAAAAAGTTGTTTGGACATCGGCGGAAATTTTAACTTTTACCCATTTTATTTCTACCTAATCTTAGAAATTAAGAAAGGTAAATTCCCATCCCATATAAAAAAGAACCTTCATTTTTCATGAAGATCCTTTTTAATCATTATGATACAACCCTGTCTAAGAAATGTGAAACGAAGCGGTCACTATCAACATCAAGGCAAACTTTAATGTTGCCATTTGAATTTTCTTCACCGACGGTTTGACCTTTTGCTGCACCTTCCGTTTTAACATGAACTGTCATCGTTTTAGTTTTCACAAAAGCAGGATCGATGGCCACACCAACAGTTAATGGATCATGAAGCGGACAGCCATTCAATTTTGGATTCTCTTTGGCATACGCATCCATATAAAAATCACACATGTGAGCTAATGAACGTGAAAGAAGCGTATCTTTTTCCTTCCACTCATCTAAAACTGACCGTCTAAGCAAAGTTTTTAATGTAACATCCAAACCGACAAGTGTCATCGGTATACCGGATTGGAATGTATATTGCGCCGCCTCCGCATCATGGTAGATGTTCGCTTCCGCATAAGGCGTAATATTACCCGGCACTGTTACGGCGCCGCCCATAAGGATTACATCTTCAACTAAGTTAACGATTTCAGGATCTTTTTCAATAGCCCTTGCTAAATTTCCTTGATTTGCTGTAGTTAATATCAGAATATCGTTTGGATGTTCATGAACAGCAGAAATAATAAAGTCGTGGGCTATCATGTCCCCGGCTTGTTTTTCAGCAGAAGGCAATTTAGCTTCTCCAATACCGTTTTCACCGTGAATCCAAGTGGCTTTGTCCGCTGGTTCCTCGCCCGCGAAAGTTTTTTCAACACCTGGAAAGACAGGAATATCATCGGCGCCAAGAACTTGTAAAAGCTGCAGTGTATTCCGGGTAGCTTCCGGAACCGATGTGTTGCCAAAGGTTGTTGTAATACCTAAGATGTTAAGTTCCGGAGAATTTACAGCGTATGCGATTGCGAGCGCATCATCAATACCAGTATCGACATCTAATATAATATTTTTCATTGTGATCTTCTCCTTTTTAAATTAAACCGGACTTATCATATTTCCTTAAAGGAAAACGCCGCAAATGGCAGCTGATAAAATCGAGGCAAGTGTTGAGCCTAATAGTAATTTCCCGCCAAATTTTGCAACGACATCCCCTTTTTCTGGATTAAGCGCTTTAACACAGCCGGTAATAATACCGATGGAACCAAAGTTAGCAAAACTGACAAGGAAGATAGATACAATACCGACTGTTCTATGAGTCAGGTGATGAGCAATGCCTTTTAAGTCTGTCATTGCAACAAATTCATTTGTTACTAATTTCGTCGCCATAATGCTTCCGGCTTGGACAATGTCTTGCTTAGGCACTCCCATAATAAAAGCAACCGGCGCAAAGATATAACCGATTAATTTTTGGAATGATATATGGAAAATAAAAGTAAATATATCATTAACAAAATAAATTAAGGCCATAAAGCCGACGAGCATAGCCGCAACAGTAATGGCAACTTTAAAGCCGTCCATAATACTGTCACTGACCATTTGGAAGAAAGCTGGTTTTTCACCAGTATCATCTGTTATCAGTTTGTCCTCTTCTTTATCGAGATCATACGGATTAATGATGTTTGCAATGACCAAAGCAGATAAAATATTAATAACAACAGCGACAACAACGTATTTCGGCTGGATAATTTGCATATAAGATCCAACGATTGTCATACTGACAGCACTCATTGATGATGTACATAACGTATACAAACGCTTTTTGGGAAGATAGCCCAATTGTTTCTTTGTTGTCAGCCAAACTTCTGACTGCCCAATGATAGCAGCGGATATCGCATAGTAGTTTTCCAGCTTGCCCATACCATTAATTTTACTCAATATAAATCCGATAAATCGAATGATGATAGGAAGCACTTTAATATAATTCAGTATACCGATTAAGATTGAAATAAATATAATAGGCAAAAGAACATTTAAGAAGAAGGTTGCACCAGGTTTGTTTTCCATACCGCCGAACACAAAATTAACACCTTGAACAGCCGTCCCCATCAGTGCTCCGAACCAATCAGAAATAACATGGATAAATCCAATACCGACTTTCGTATTTAGCAAGATCCAAGACAGTATAAATTCCAAAACGATCATGACAATGATTGGTCTTGCTTTTATTTTTTTTCTATCATTGCTGAAAATGAAACCAATGATGAAAACAAGCAAGAAACTCAATAATAAATAGACGATCTTCATCTATTAAGCCTCCTAGATTGTCTTAAAAAAATTTAATATTATATTCCCGGCAGGATGTTTACTATGATCTCGATATTCAATGACATCCCAACATGATCAGCCATTCATGTTTGAATCTGTAATCGGTTACACATTAATCGTAAAAATTACATGCTTTTAATTAAACCACAAATATTAAAGGATTGTCTACGAAAAAATTGTAATCTATATAAGTCTTTGAGTCATTTGACCGATTAACATTTTACCGTAACCGCTTACATAAACTTTACAACAAGTAAATTATAGTACAAATTTCATAATTTGAAAATAGATTTTTTACAATTATTCATGGAACATTTTATTAGAAAAACTTGGCTTATCGCCCATTTCTCATAGCGAAAGCCCTAGTTTTTCTTATACTTTAATCCTTGAAGCAGATAAATTCCCTTAAAGTGCAAAAGTAAAACTCGCCCGGTCGGCGAGTTTTCTAACTGAAAGCTTGAAATATAAAATATATAAGAAATAACGCAGCTATAATATATAGCGTAACTGCAACATTTTTTGCTTTTCCGTTTGCTATTTTTAAAATCGGATACGCAATAAACCCTAATGCTATGCCATCGACAATGCTGGATGTCAGCGGTATACACGCAATGATTAAAAAAGCCGGAAATCCTTCAGTAAAATCATTAAAATTAATATTTCTCGTACCGCTGATCATCAGTCCGCCAATAATAATAAGCACAGGGGCAATTGCCGTATCAGGAATGATTCTAATAAAGGGTATGAACAATAAAGAGATTAAAAACAACACACCAGTTGTTATAGTAGTTAATCCTGTTCTTCCTCCCGCAGTAATTCCAGATGCACTTTCGACCGTTGCCACAGATGGACTTGTCCCAAGCAATCCGCATGTTATGACTGATAATGCTGTGGCTTGAAGGGAACGATCATATTTCTCAGGTCTTTGAATCATCTTAACAAAACCATGAGTTAAGCCAATATTTTCAAATAATGTGACCAAGGTTAATGAAAATACAGCCATCCAAAATGGAAAAGTCAGCACATGCTTAAATGATAGGCCAACAAATACTGGTTTATAGTCGTTTAAAGAAAAACCTGATTGTCCGAGTTTATGAAGATCTGTTTCACCAAATAAAATAGACAGGATTGTGCCGGCTATAATCCCTATCAGCAAATTTCCTGGTACATTCCGTGCGAAAAGGATAAGCGTAATAACCAAAGTTGCAATCATTAAAAGTACGTGAGCATCACTAAAATGCCCTAATTGAACAAAGGTTGATTTGCTTTTAACAACAATACCGCCCTTTTGCAATCCGATAAATGCCAGGAACAGACCGATCCCTACACCAATCGATTCCTTTAAGGAATCAGGAATAGCATTTGCAATGATTCCGGACAAAGACGTAAAAGTAATAATCACAAACAAAATCCCCGACACAAATACAGCGGCTAATGCTTCTTGCCAATGAAGTCCCATTGACTGGACGACCGTGTAAGTGAACAATGCATTAATCCCCATCCCCGGAACAAGAAGCATTGGTGCATTCGCCCAAAATCCCATAAGCAGAGATCCAGCAAAAGCAACAAGTATTGTCGCGACAATACCCGCCCCCATAGGAATGCCTGCGTCTGTAAGGATTGACGCATTGACAGCAATGATATAAACGATCGTAAAAAAAGAAACAAGCCCTGCTAACAACTCGGTTTTAATTGAGGTATGATTTTCTTTTAAACGAAATAGTCTGTTAAACACCTTCCTTAGCTGCCTTCTTTCAATATAACCCCTCAACCCGCCCTATGGTTACATATTTACAAATCATACATGACGCCAGATATTTTTTCAAGACGGGATAGGCGATAATTTTTCTGTTATATATTGTCCAATATGGTTCAATTTTTGCAAAAAGATTGAGCAAATAAAAATATACTATATAATTATTACGGAGCTGTTGTCATTAGGAGGATAAACTCTTGTTATCAATCATTCTGGCTTTATTTATTTTTTTCTTAACATTAATTCTAGTTATTTGGCAGCCTAAAGAATTAGGCATCGGGTGGACAGCCTGCTGCGGAGCAATCCTTGCGCTTATTGCCGGCGTTGTTCACTTTCATGATGTAGCGGCTGTAACCGGGATTGTTTGGGATGCCACACTGACTTTTGTAGCTATTATTATCATTTCGCTTATTCTTGATGAAATAGGTTTCTTTGAATGGGCAGCTTTACATATGGCGCAAGTCGCCGGAGGCAGCGGTGTTAAGATGTTTATTTATATGATCATATTAGGGGCGCTTGTCTCCGCTTTTTTCGCTAATGATGGCGGTGCTCTCATCTTAACCCCTATTGTTTTGTCTATGGTCCGCGCTTTGAATTTTAAAGAAAAAATGATTTTACCTTTTATTATGGCCTGCGGTTTTATTGCAGATACATCGTCACTCCCGCTTATTGTCAGTAACTTGGTCAATATTGTGTCAGCCGATTTCTTTCATATAAGCTTTGGAGAATATGTTTCACGCATGATCTTACCTGATCTATTCTCCATTGCCGCAAGTATTTTCTTTTTATATCTCTTTTTCAGAAGAAGCATCCCTAAACAATATGATCTAAGCCAACTTAAAAATCCAGCTGAAGCTATTAAAGATCTTAAAATGTTCCGCCTCTCTTGGTTTGTTTTAGCTTTATTATTAATAGGTTACTTTGTCGGCGAGGTTCATAATATTCCGGTTTCTATGATCGCTGGAGTTATTGCTGTCTTCTTTTTATTCATGGCAAAGAAAAGTCCTGCGGTTTCGATTAGACAAGTGATAATGGGCGCTCCCTGGAATATCGTTTTCTTTTCTATTGGCATGTATGTTGTTGTTTACGGCCTAAGAAATGTCGGACTGACCAATGTGCTGGCGGGCGTTATTCAAGCAGCTTCTCATCACGGGCTTTTTATCGGCACCGTTTCAATGGGATTTATTGCAGCAATCATGTCATCATTAATGAACAACTTGCCGACAGTTATGATAGATGCTTTAGCCATCGCCCAAACTCATACAACCGGTGCCATTAAAGAAGGGCTGATCTATGCGAATGTTATTGGTTCAGATTTAGGACCTAAAATGACGCCGATCGGCTCATTGGCAACTTTACTATGGCTGCATGTCCTATCAAAAAAAGGTATTAAAATTTCATGGGGTTATTATTTTAAAGTCGGTATGATATTAACTATTCCAACTTTGCTTCTAACCCTCATTGGTCTGTACCTCAGTTTACTATTGATATAACTCTTTTTTAAACCCGCCAATCGGCGGGTTTTCTTTTTACTTTCAAAAAGTTTAATTTCTAAAGGATGAAAGTATAAGTGCATCTAGGCAGTTGCCTGCGCCTTAGGGCTTGGCACCAGCCAAGTTTTCTTTAGTATACTTATTCAAATCATGGCGAAAACTAACAATTACATTATAGAGGATGTTCAAAAAGTCCGGGAAAAATAGCTGTCGAATTTCCGCGTCAGCTTGCTCCTCCGCTCCTCACGTATTAAAAGCATACGCTCCGGTGCTCGGAGACGGCGCTTCCTTGAACTTCTCGGCTCTTTTTGTCCTCCTTTTTGAACTTAAAGAAATTGAGGGGTTTCGTTGTGGTTGAATTTTCAAATGGGGTTAAAATCCACCGTAACATGAAGAAGAAAAAGATTACACAGGAATATGAAAGAATAAAAATCAATGAAATTAAAGAAAGTGTTGATAAAGACCTTGAAAAAAATCTTTCTTTAATAGAACAAATTACCGGGAAAAGCAGCGATGTTATTATCCGCAGATTTACAATCGGCAAACAATCTGCCCATAAGGCGGCCATTGTCTATATTCAAGGGCTCGTTAATGACGAGACCATCAACAACTTTATTTTAAAATCAACAATGATTGAAACCCGTAAAGTAGACTTACCTGAAAGTGAAAACATGGCAGACTTTTTGAATGTCCTAAAAAAACATGATTTAAATGTCGGCGAAATTAACGAAGATAAAAAATTTAAAACACTGATGCATTCTGTTTTGTCAGGGCAAACCGCCATCTTTGTCGAAGGGCAAAACTATGCTTTAATGATGGATACACGCATGTGGCAAATGCGGGCCATCGAAAGCCCTGAAAACGAAACAACCATCAGAGGACCCAGAGAAGGATTTATTGAAACTCTTGTTGTTAACACTTCCTTAATCCGACGCAGGTTAAGAGATCCGGATTTAAGAATTAGATTTCATCAACTCGGTGAAAGAACGCAGACAGATATTGCCGTCGTTTATATCGAGGGGATAGCCAATGAAGAAATATTAGAGGAGATTAATCATCGCATTGATGAAATAAAAACAGACGGCATATTAGAAAGCGGATATATAGAGCAGTTTATTGAAGATTCAACGTGGTCACCCTTTCCGCAAATACAAAGTACAGAACGTCCCGATAAGACGATTGGGCATCTTCTTGAGGGAAAAGCCATTATTCTCACAGATGGATCGCCTTTTGCTTTAATTGCACCGACAATTTTCGCATCATTTTTCCAAACGCCTGAAGATTATTATGAAAGAGTTTGGATAACATCATTTTTGCGGTTTATTCGACTAATCAGCGTGTTTTTCTCGCTGTTCGCGCCGTCACTGTATATTGCTTTTTCAACATTTCATCCTGAAATGATTCCGCCGAATCTGTTGTATGCAATGGCAGCTGGACGGTCAGCGGTGCCGTTCCCGACCATTATTGAAGCTATGATTATGGAAATTACCATTGAAATTCTAAGAGAAGCAAGTATTCGGCTGCCGGGAAAAGTCGGGTCAACCATCGGCATTGTCGGTGCTCTTGTCGTCGGTGAAGCATCAGTCACAGCAGGGCTTGTCAGTCCTCTAATGGTTATTGTTGTCTCAATCACCGCGATATGTTCCTTTACGTCGCCGAGCTACGGCGGTGCTATAGCCATTCGTTTAATTCGTTTTCCAATGATGCTAATCGCTGCTTTTCTCGGGCTGTACGGCATTATGCTGTTTACTTTGCTTATCATTCTGCACCTTTCATCACTAAAATCATTCGGCGTCCCTTATTTTGCGCCTTTTAGTCCTTTGCATTTATCAGGGCTTAAGGACGTCATATTCCGCGCGCCATTAACATGGATGGTCAAGCGCCCGATTTTTATGAAGCCGTTAGATAAACATAGGGATCAGAAAGATGTGAAAACTAATGACAAATCAAAATCAGAATCAAAATCAAACCAGTCAAGTAACACAAAATCGAAAACTAAAAAATAAGTCAACTGATAAAACAGTTGTTTCCCCATATCAATCAATGATTTTAATTGCCAGTACACAAATTGCAACCGGCTTGCTAAGCATACCGCGGCTTGCATCGGCAACGGCCCATGAAACAGCCTGGCTTCCAGTTTTAATCTCTACACTCATTTCATTAGCAGCCGTGTTTATTATAACGAAGCTTGCTTTGCGTTTCCCTAATCAAACATTTATTGAATTTATTCCAACCATTTTATTTGGATCAAACAAAAAACGTTTATATAAAATTTTGGCTTTAATCTTTATATTGCCCTATCTCGCTATGTGGCTTGGGTTTGTCGTTATTTCTTCGCGTATATTTTCCGAACTTGTCAGAATCGCCATATTTCCGCATACACCCGTTCTCGTTGTTTTAATTACTTTAATGATCGCCGCCCTATGTGTTGTATGGTTTGAGCTTGAGGTCATTGCCCGTTTTAATGAAACTGTCTTTCCAATTATATTAATTCCATTAGTCATTATTATAGCGGTATCATTGCAAAATGCTGAATTAACTAACCTGCTTCCTTTATTTCATTTTAATTGGAAAGAAGTTTTGAAAACGAGCTGCTTTGATATCTTTTATTCCTTTGAAGGGTTCTCAATTATATTCGTAACAATGGCTTACACACGAAAAGACAAAAAGTCTAAACTTTATTCTGCCAATCTGTCAGGTGCAGCTATCACTGGGCTGCTTTACACTAGCCTAGTTACTGTAACCGTTGCCGTTTTTGGGTATGAGGTCCTGCAAGTTGAGATGTGGCCCACCTATGATTTAGCCAAAACTGCCACGTTGCCCGGTGCTGTTATCGAAAGGTTAGATCCCGCCTTTATCAGTATATGGGTAGCAGCTGTTTTTACAACGATCAGCAACAGTTATTACTTTACTTGCTTTTCAATCGTTCAATTGATTGATTTTAAGGATAAAAATAAAGCTCGCAGGTGGTTGGGGCTATGCGCTTTTCCTATCATCATTTATGTCACTTTGATCTCGGAAAATATTTTCACATTTAATAAATGGGAAACAATTACCGGCATTATTGGCTTATTTACAGAAATCATTATTCCTATTATTCTTCTGCTCCTTGCCATTCTGACCAAACGGAAGGGAGGAACTAAGAATGGTAAAGAAAACTTGCCGACTGGCAAGCCTGAAAAGGCGTAGACAAAGGCCTAGTTGCAAAGCCGCAACTTTGAATAACATCTTTGCAGCTTTGCGACGAGCTTTGAAAAACTCCCCTGAAAAACTTCGCGCAGGAGCACCTAAAACTCGGAATTTAAAATTGACCGCTGCATCGAATCGGCAACGGCGCTGCCGCTCTATTAAAGCAAAACCACTTTTTTTTAGCCTTTTATTATTATTATGTCTCGTTATAATAAGCGGGTGCTGGGATGAAAGGGATCTTGAAAAGCGGGCGATGGTCGTGGCCATCGGTATTGACAAAGGCAAAAAGTACCCTTTAAAAGTATCTGTTGAAATTCCGCTGCCAAAAAACCTTGGAAACGGCAGCGGCAGCAATCAATCACAAGGCGGGGGAAAATCTTATAAAGTCATTTCCACTGAAGCCAATTCATTAGCTCAAGCCCTTGTTGATTTACAATGGAAAGCGGAACAAACCCTGTTTTTCGGAGATCTTAGAGAGTTAATTTTAAGTGAACCGTTAGTAAAAAAACCATTTCCGTCCTTGTTTGATGCTTTTTCCAGAATGGCTGTGATTAGAAAAAGCCAAATTTGGCCAATGATTATTAAAGGCGAATCAGCTGAAAAATTTTTAAAAACCTTTACGCCGCCTGAAGAGCAAATTCCCAAGATTTATTTAAGAGGAATGATATTAAGCGACGAAAACATTCAATACATCCCGAAAAACACACTCGCAAATGTTGTCATGGACCGAATAAATTCGACAAAAGAGCCTTTTATGCTTGTTATTAAGCAAGTAAATAAATCTAATGTAAAAATTGTCGGAATCGGGGCATTTAAAGGGGGAAGTAATACCCATCTCGCCGGATTTTTAAATATATACGACATGGCTCAATGGCAAAGAGCTGCCTTAGAAGAAGATGCTGGAGAAATGTTCGTCCCTTTGGCTAAAGGGAAGCAAATGACATTGCTGCCATCTAAAATAAAAAGAAAACATCATATTTCTTTTCACGACCATCAATTAAAAGATGTGATTGATATTTATGTAGATGGCGAAGTGATTGAAACTACGCCTAAAATTGATTTAAAAAACATTAAAAAAAGAAATGCCGCGGAAAAAAGAGTGGAATATGTTATGGAAAAAAGGTCGGATAGAATGGTTCATAAGCTGCAAAGATTCAATTCTGACATTCTTGATATTCGTACCATGGTGAGATCCTATTATCCGTCAATGTATAACAAAATAGATTGGAAAACGGCCTTTAAACAGGCTGATATTACAGTTAGATACCATGTTTCAATTAAGAGAGTTGGGCTTGAAACCAGCTGATCCCAGTTATCCACAGTTCACAGGGTCAGACCCCAAAAATGATAGTTATCCACAAAACAGCGGTGAACCGACGATATTCGACAGTTCACCGCTGCTATTCTTTTATTGACTTTTTTCATCGCTTTTATTCCCAAGGCTTTTTAACTGTAAAAATTTCCGCAAAGCGTTTGCTGTCTACTCTTCTTAACCGGCGAGCTTCTCTTCTGTCCGGTGCACTTTCATGAAGCATTTTCTCTTCTTCTGATTGCGGAATGACATTCGGCACTTTACTGGGTTTACCATTTTCATCTAGTGCAACAAAAGTCAGAAATGAAGTTGTGCAAAGCTCGCGTTTACCGGTTATTAAGTCTTCAGTAATAACTTTTACAAAGACCTCCATTGACGTATTATGCGCATATGTAACAAAAGCTTCCAAACAAACAGATGAACCTTCTTTAATCGGGATTAAAAAGTCTACGGAATCCGTTGAAGCTGTTACACAAGGTTTTCTGGCATGGCGGTTAGCCGCAATTGCCGCTATATCATCAATATATGACATTAATTTACCGCCGAACATTGTTCCATGATGATTTGTATC
Organism: Scopulibacillus cellulosilyticus; assembly: GCF_042665295.1. Classification (NCBI taxonomy): domain Bacteria; kingdom Bacillati; phylum Bacillota; class Bacilli; order Caryophanales; family Sporolactobacillaceae; genus Scopulibacillus; species Scopulibacillus cellulosilyticus. Next base: position 193,559 of record NZ_JBHTCO010000002.1, on the reverse strand, counting down.
AGGCGGTAAAACATGCGCCGATTTAACAGATCTAGACTCGTTAACATATTTTGCTTCCATGACTGACACTCCTTAAAATTGCGAGTTCCACCTTTTAAAGTACTATTTTAGTATACTCAAATCACCATACTATGATCAATTAACTTGATGTAAGAAGATGTAAGAATAAGACATTTTTCTACTGTTATTTTCTGAAAATACCAAAAACTCATAGATTGTTACAAAACTGTAACCTTCCTAAAACATTCGTGTGATGTTCACCCTTTACAATGCACTTGTACGATATAGTGAGTCTTGGAACTCAAGGAGGTAATTTTTATGAAACTATTCAAGCAACTAGCAGCTGTAACATCGTTTGCAGCATGTGTAGGCATTGTAGCTCCAAGCATCAGTCACGCAGCAGAACCAAATCATACTCTATACCCAGGAACGAACAATAAGAACGTCGCAGAACTTCAACATACACTAAAAGACAATGGCTACTTCAAAAACTCTGATGTAACAGGTTATTATGGAACAATAACCGAAAATGCTGTAAAAGCATTTCAGAAAGACCATCACATAAGCGTTGACGGCATTGCCGGACCAAATACTTACAAAGCATTAGATTCTAACAATGAAAGCAACAACTTAGGTAAAGATCTGCTTGTTAACGGCAGCAGAGGACAACATGTTTCATTGCTTCAAGATAAGTTGCAGCGCCTTGGCTATTATAAAGGCAATGTTGACGGAATCTTCGGCACATTAACTGAAACTGCTGTAAAAGCATTCCAAAGTGCCAATGGCCTTAGCGTCGATGGCATGGTAGGTCCAAATACTAGAGCTGCATTACTTAATGGCCACGCAGCTGCTCCGCAGCCAAAAGCAAGCACGCCTGCGCCTAAAACAGTAAGCAGCAACACAAATACAGAAGCAGCTGAAGCTGCTGAAAACACAAAGAAAGCTGTTGACAACACTAAAGCTGAAGCTGAAAAACCAGCTCAACCTGTAAAACCGGCTGAACCGGCAAAACCTGCTCAAAGTGCTGCACCAGCTAAACAACAAAATGAAAACCAAAATAAAGCTGTTGAACAAAACAACAATCAAGCAGCTTCTGTAAATACTGATAATAATCAATCAGAAACTGCAAAGGCAGATTCTGATTCAAATAAAACTCAAGTCAATAATAACGACAATGCTCAAACTGAAAATGTAAAAGCTGAAGCTAATCAAGACAGCAATGCAAGTGCTGACAACAATAACGCCGGCAGTGACAGCAGCAATGCTTCTTCCGGAACAACTGTAAACGTTGAAGCAACAGCATACAGCTTAAGCGGTACAACTGCTAACGGCACTCAATTAAATTCAGGCTCTAAAGTCATTGCTGTTGACCCAAGCGTTATTCCTTTAGGATCTAAAGTTTATGTCCCTGGTTATGGTACAGCTATTGCTGCTGATACAGGCGGCGCTATTAAAGGTAACCGCATCGACGTCTACATTCCTAACGATAGCCAAGCTAAAAACTTTGGACGTAAAAATATTCAAGTTAAAGTTATAAAATAATTGTTATTGAACACAGCAAGTGGCAGCTTGCTGTGTTTATTAAATATATACCCCAAAAAAAGGCAGAATAAAACCTGCCTTTTTTATTTTTTTATTATTTTTGATCAAAAAAATTGACAAACAGACTTTAGTATAATTCGTTCTTACTTTCTTCAGCCATATTACTCAATACCTCTTTTTCATGGCTGTTTGTCGGCCTATTGTATTGTCCGACGCTTTGATTTTGAGTACGGTTTCTATTCATCATGCCAAGTGCAGCAGCACCAAGACCAACGCCTGCAATAACTCCCATCATTCTTCCTGCTTTCATATCCTTCACCACCTGATTAAATTTGGCCTTACACCTTTAGTTTTGTTTAAAGGGCGAAAAAAATACTAGAAACGTTTTTATAACCTGTCAGAATTTATATAATGAATCACTCTTCTTTTTTACTTCGCTTCAATTTCTTTTAAGCGTTCAATAATCCTCCGTTTTTTATACATCATTTGCCCTGTCTCAGCAACGTTAGTTATCATTCCTTTGTTCATTGTTGAACCTATAATGGCACCTGCTAATGGCAGTGTCTGAAATAACTTTTTCCAACTTATATGCTCACGATATGTATTAAACACTTCCCGCCAACCTTGAAGCTGTGACATGGCTTGTTCATTAGACTTTTCTAATTGAAAATCTTTTAATTCCCTTAAAACCGCCCGTTTGCCAATGGCCTCTGAAAAGGCAAATTGCAGACATTTAATAATAAAAATACGTTCTGTGTGATTTTTTGGATCGTATCCATAAATTAAAGCCATTTCTTGAAGAACTTTCAATGAAGTACCAAGAAGAATCGGAATATCAGCCACAAGCGTAAAAAAACCGCCAAAGCCCGTAGTTGCTCCTTGAATCTGAGCAAACCGTGCCCGTTTCTGCAATAGTATACGGGCCTTTTCATCCATTTCACTAATTGGATGGCTTTGAATATCTTTCAACCCTTGTACATGGTATAAATTATAAATATTTTTTTCCTTTACCAAATATCTGCCTCCGTAATCAACGAAACGTGAAATTTCACCAATTAACTGATTTAATCTTCTTTGTATAAAAGCAGGTGTCATGCGATCTAAAATCCAAAATGGTAACCGGCCGATCTTCTCCCAAATATGCATACGTTCTTGATCTCTTTCCCATCGATTAATTTTTTTCAATTCCTGTCTAAGCTGATTCACCGATTCCATGACTCATCCTCCTTATTCAGTGATAGTTTGTCTATTTTTCAGATAAAATATAAAGAAAACTTGCCGATTGGCAAGCCGAAGGTGAAGGCAGAGGCTTAGTTGAACTTATACTTTAAACCTAAAATTGCTCCTGCGTCGAATTACCATCTATGCTGGCAATTTATACACTTAAAGTGTAAAGAAAACTTGCCGATTGGCAATCTAAGAAAGGACTGATTCTTTCATGCGTTATCGCATAAAAGAAATTTGACAATATTAATGGACAGCCTAGGGCGCGGGCTGTCCATTTGAGGAGGCATGACATGGCTAACGATGACCATAAACAGCGAGGAGGTATGGGTTGTTTGGCATGACCTGTTCGTCATGTCCAATACTAATATATTCAAAACACAATTTCGTGTAAAAGACATTGGTGGAATTCCGTTAAATTATACTTTTTACCTAAGTTAATCAAGTCTATATCTAATGGCTTTCCGTCCTTGATGCCGTTCTATACCTAATCTGATCAGCTTATCAATAAGATCTGCATAATCAAGGCCTGTATGCTTCCATAAAAGCGGAAACATGCTGTATGGCGTAAACCCAGGCATAGTATTTACCTCATTGATCAAAACCGCTTGATCTGAATCTCTTATAAAGAAATCAACCCTGGATAACCCTTTACAATCCAAACATTTAAAGGCTTTTTTCGCCAATTCTTCAATTTCATTTACTTTTTGTTCACTTAGATCCGCAGGTATCATTAACGATGTATCACCGTCATTGTATTTAGATTGATAATCATAATAATCACTGCTTGTTTTTATTTCACCGGGAACCGATACTGATAGTTCGTCATTTCCAATAACACCTATTTCAATTTCGCGTCCGGTAATCTTTTCTTCAACAATCACTTTTTCATCGTAATAAAATGCCTCATCTGCAGCTTTTTCAATGTCATCCCCTGCTTTACACTGATTGATTCCGATACTGGAGCCATTATTAGCCGGTTTTATAAAACAAGGGATCCCAATGTCTGCTTTAATTTTTTCAATCATTTGTTGTTTGTTATGTGTCCATTCATATTTTGTGACCGATAAATACTTTGGCTGTTTGAGACCGTGGGATTTAAAAATATCTTTCATAATCACTTTATCCATACCGGCTGCTGAACCTAAAACACCGGAACCAACATAAGCAATATCTAGAAGTTCCAGCAAACCTTGAACGGTCCCATCTTCGCCATTGGGGCCGTGTAATAAAGGGAAAGCAATGTCAGGCTTTTGATTTGCCGGATTTATGCTCATTGGTGTCAGCCATTTATTAGAATATGATTGGTGGCTGTTTTCGTCCAAGAGTAATTGTTCCTTATAATCAAGCTGCTGGGTCACTTCATGACCCTCGATCCAGCGTCCGCTATTCGTAATATGTACCGGGATAATTTTATAATGATCCTTATTAATCGCATTAATAACTGAAAAGGCCGTTTGTAATGATACATCATATTCTGCAGATTTCCCGCCATAAATGATAGCTACAGATGGTTTCTTTGGCACTATAATGCCCCCTTTTCAAATATCTATATGATTATATGCAGCTTTCTTAACGCGTAATAACATCGACTTTATCATTATTTGCTAATAACACTTGGTCGGCAATATTAATAAAAAGGCCATTTTCAACAACACCCGGCAATGCGTTAAGCCATTTGGCAAGCGACTTAGCATCTTCAATTTCTTTAACATGGCAATCAAGAATAAAATTCCTGCTGTCTGTTAAAAAAGGATCCTTGCCGCTCATACGAAGCTTTGGTTGAAGCCCCTTGTCTTCCATGGCACCGAACATATGCTTCCAGCCAAAAGGCAGCACTTCTACTGGTAATGGGAAAGCTCCTAAACGCCTGACAGATTTACTCGCATCTGCCACCCAAATATTCTTATCAGAGGACACGGCAACAATCTTTTCAAATAAAAGTGCGCCTCCTCCGCCTTTAATGCCGTTTAAATCGGGGTCAAACTCATCACAGCCGTCAATAGTCAAGTCAATTTTTTTAACATCATTAAGGTCTTTCAGCGGAATTCCTAATGATTTTGCTAATTCAGAGGTTGCATGTGAAGTCGACACGGCTTGTATAGATAATCCCTCTGTTTTAATTCGTTCAGCAAGCTTTTTTGTGGTGAAAGCAACAGTCGAACCTGTTCCCAACCCGACAGTCATTCCATCTTCAATATATTCAGCTGCTTTTTCTCCAACGATTTTTTTTTCATATGATTGTTGATCCATTTCTTTGCTCTCCTTTTAAAAGTTATTGTCAGTATTAAACGTGTTAGATTCTGTTTTATATGTAAGTTACTATTAATTTTGTTTATACCTTTAGTTTATCATAATCATGAAATGGAAAGCTTATAAATTATTTGAACTTAATGAGGAATTATCACTTTTGAATGAAGGATTGATATTCGGTCATTCTAAAAAATAAAGAGGTGATTTTATTGAATAGAAGTGATCAAAAAGGCAAATTCACAGCAGCGGGTACTAATATTGAAGAAGTTAAACAGCTTAATGCTCAATCGGGCATGACCTATAACGAAGCTAAAGCCTATATTGCTAAAACAACCGGCGGTCATCATACAGAAATCTTCAGTGATACAAATGTTGAAGAGGTTAAAAGAAAAAACCAGGCACTCGAGAATGAATGAAAAAATTTAAAATAGGTGTCAATCCTTAATCAGGAAAGACACCTTGTAAATTTCAATTTATTTACTTCCATTCAACCTGTTCTATCAATTGGAATTTAAACAATCCCAGGATAAACGCTACATAAGAATCTTGACGGACAATCACTTGATAAGTGTGATTCCCATGTGTGTAAAATAATACATCGGTATATATTTTGTCACTTTCAAAAAACTCCCTAACGTCGTGCAGCTTTTTAAGGGCTTCATCATTTTTTATTTTAATAATAAATTCAATATCTTCGTGATTCACTTTCTCTTCTGCAGTAATCAGTGATTCATTAACTTTATAATTGATCCGCAAAAAAATCCTCTCCTTCTGCTTAATAACATAATCCATACAATCAATCCACCCTTTTTCGGCGTCTGACCCTTCTAAAGAAGATAGCGCAAATAAATATAGAACATTGAGATAGCTGTACTGAGCAGCATGATTGGCAGACCGATAGCCATGAATTTTAAAAAGGAAATTTTGTATCCTTCTTTTCCGGCCAATCCCGCAACAATGACATTTGCACTTGCTCCAATCAGTGTTCCATTCCCGCCAAGGCAAGCGCCGAGGGCCAGGCTCCACCACAATGGTTCTAAATTGTTAATTCCCATCTCGCCCATTTGTTGAATGAGCGGAATCATCGTTGCAACAAAAGGAATATTATCAACAAATGCTGAGGCTATAGCACTAAGCCACAATATTAGAAATGAACTGGCGGTAAGGTTTCCTCCGGTTAATTTGATGGCTTCTTCCGCCAGTTTTTTAATCACGCCAGTTTCTACCAAACCTGAGACCAGAACGAACAAACCGATGAAAAAGAAAATTGTTGTCCATTCAACTTTGCTTAATGATCTTTCAAGATAGTTCTCTCCTGTTAATAGCAGTAATAAAAAAGCTCCTGCCAAGGCAACTGTTGCTGACTCAACGCCGGCCATTTGATGGAGGAAAAAGCCTGCAATCGTTAAAACCATGACGATAATAGATTTGATCATGAGCGGTTTATTTGTAATTTCATCTTTTTCGTTCAGCGCCATTATCCTTTTTCGCGCTTCTTCGGTTGTATGAATATTTTTACGGTAATTAAAAACCAAAATTGCGATAATCAGAATAGTAATAATCAAGATAACCGGAGCTAAATTCGTAATAAAATCCATAAAGGACAGCTCTTTAACCGCACTGCCAATCATAATATTCGGGGGATCCCCAATCATCGTTGCTGTTCCTCCAATGTTGGACATCAGGACTTCGGTTATGAGAAATGGAATCGGTGAGATATTAAGCTGACGGGTAATACTGAATGTCACCGGCACCATAAGCAGAACCGTTGTGACATTATCCAAAAATGCTGAGCCGACTGCGGTAATAACCGATAAAACAACTAGGATTGCAATGGGTCTTCCCTTTACTTTTTTTGCTGACCAGATGGCAATATATTTGAATAATCCGGTTTCAGCTGTAATCGAAACGATAATCATCATGCCTGTGAGTAAGCCGAGTGTATTAAAATCAATGTGATGCAATGCAGTTTCTTGATCAACGATTCCGAATAGAACCATCAATATTCCGCCAATCATTGCAACAATTGTACGGTGAATTTTTTCCGAGATAATAAAAGCATAAGTTAAAAGGAAAATGCCAATAGCTATGATGGATTCGTTTGTCAAAATAATCCCCCTCCTAAAAAATTAGTGTCTGTTCAGCCGTTTTATTTCATTCGCGGTGACAAAAAGATTAGAAGATAATCCACCCCTTTAGCAAAAAAAGGATAATATTGGAATATAAAAAAGACAAAAAAGGAGCCTGCTTGTGACAGACTCCTCCTGAATTTCCGATATTCATTTAAATAATCACTTTATTATTATTCTAACAAGCGATACTTCCTTTTTCAACAGCTATTATTTATCATCATAATCGACATTAAGATGACCCGCATTATATAATGATAGTTTTGCTTTATTGTATGCCTTTGTATAATCATTAAATTTATTTCTTAGATTAGTGATCTCTTTTGATTTTCTGTTAATATTATCAATTTGCTTTTTATATGCGGTTTGATCTAAATTTTTTTCATGCAGAAGTGTATAAAGGTTTTTATTAAGTTCAATATCATCTATATAATCCTTATACAGCTGATTAAACGTTTTATACCGCTCGGAAGCTGAATGAATTACCTTTTCAGCTTTTGATTTTAAATCATCTTTATCCTGCAAATCATTTAAGATTGGTTTGGCTTTTTCATACTGTTTATAAGATCCATCGATCATTTTTTTCTCTTGTTTAAGAATGTCTTTTCGCCTTTCAGTCAGCTTATTAGCTTTATCTGAAAGTGATTCGATTTTACTGCCATCATTCAGTTTAAGGTCGAGTATCTTATCATAAATATCATTTTCTTGCTTTTGGTTATTGATAAGTGATTTTTGCATATCACTTAGGTTCTGTTCAACATTTGCGCTCTTTTCCAAATAAGCATATATCTTCTTCACATCTTTATTAGCGAATCCGCAGCTTGTCAGAATAAAAACGCATGAAATAATAAATAAAATTGGTACTGTGTATCTTTTCATGAATAGAGCTCCTTTAAAAGGACGTTAACAGTCCGGGAAACAATCCTTTTGAACCCTTACTGATTAATTAAGGACTGATTGTACTCATTTGGTCTTCTGACTGATTATCCCGTTTGGCAATACCAAGATGATTCTTTAGCTGGTCTGAAACATTATTAAGTTCTTCATCAGGGATATCGTAGTACCATACGCCATCAATGGTTTTTCCTTCCCCTCTTAAATGAAGCGTTTGAATTTGGTTCATGGCGCTTTTATCATTTTGAAAAATTGTTTCCATGTCGTTAAGGGTTAAGTTTGTTTTTACATTGTTTTGTAAAGCTTGTAAAACATCCGGAAGACTCTTAAGCCCTGACAAATTCATTTCTTTCTTCATTACTGCTTCAATAACTTTCTGCTGGCGATTTTCCCTGCCCAAATCGCCATTCGGATCTTGTTTCCTCATTTTTACATAAGCAAGCGCTTTGTCCCCATTAAGCTGTACTTTCCCCTTTGGGAATGTATAACCGTTAAAATTAAACGCAAAATCGTTCTGGACAGTGACACCCCCAACAGCATTAATCAGATCTTTTAAACCGTCCATATTGATCTTAATATAGTAATCTATCGGTATATGAAACAAATGTTCAACGGTATGAACGGATAAGTCAGGACCCCCGTAAGCATAAGCGGCATTAATCTTATTTTGTTTGCCATGCCCGGGAATGGCCGTGAGCGTATCCCGGGGGATGCTCAGTATTTTAGCAGATTTTTGTTTCGGATTAACCGTGACTACTAACATTGTGTCAGATCTGCCTGAATCACCCGGACGTTCATCAACCCCAAGCAATAAAAATGAAATCGGCTTAACTGTCTGAATATCTTTTGCAATGTCAGCCTTATCAGCCTTATTTTTTAATGGTTTATTTATCTTTTGGAAGGTATTATGTACAGAGTGATATACATAATAAGCGTAACCTGTTGTCCCAAAAAATAATAAGATTAAGATGACAGCTCCAATTGTCGCTGCTTTTCTCACAGAAAACTTCCTTTCAAAGTGTTGTTAATAATTTATGTATTGTTTATATAATTATGTTTTAGAACCAAATGCAAAGCAGCGATTATGACAATGAAAGGTTACTGGCTTCATAGAATCATCAAGACTTTTCATAATATAATGATGTTCTTTCAGATAGCTTAATAGTTCCGGTAAATATTTCAGCGTTGCGCTGTTTTCATGATCATGCATTAATATGACAGGTGTTTCTCCGGTATTTTCAATTTTATTCAAATCATTAATCACTTTTGGAACATATTGCCGGCTTTTTAACTGCCAGTCTTTACTATCAATATCCCAATCCCAAATTTTAAAACCATGTGATTCCATTAAACTGCGGTCAGAATCAAGTAAATAAGGGAAACTGCCGTAAGGCGTCCGAACCATATGCGTTTTTTCACCGGTAATTTTTTCAACAACGGACTGATCTTTTTGCATCTCGTGTAAGGCGCTTTTCCCGGAATGATAAAATTTAGTTGGATCATGTGTGACACCATGAAGTCCGAGACCGAATCCTTCTTCAGCCATTCGCTTAACAGCACCAGGGTGCTTTTTGATATTAGGCGCTAACATAAAAAACGTCGCTTTAGCATTATACTTATTTAAAGTATCCATTAATTTATTAACATCCGGAGACGGGCCGTCGTCAAACGTCAAGTAAACAATTTTTTCTTTCGATTGTTGACGGGCTTCTTTATCAATAGATTGACCCAGTTTGGAACCTTCTATTTGTTTTTTTGGTTCAACAGTTTGTGAAAGAGCCATAGCCTTTTTAGGGGGAGTTTGTTTAGAAGCAGCGGAAACATCCTCATCTCCGAAGTTCGAGAAACCAACAATAAAAATAACAAGCGCTGCCGCAACTAAAATGGATACTTCGCGCAATTTGAATATTTTTCTCCCTTTTCCCATAAAAATCTCCTTTTCTCGATATCATTAATTTAATTATAATGTATAATTTGGTAAAAAGGGTAACAAAAAAGAAACAAATCCTAACATTTTTCGATAATATGACCAATCTTAATGAATTTAAACAATCATTTATTACTATAAAAATTTTATGAACCAAACTAGTCAAAAATACCTAATATTTTTTAAATGAAAAGCCAGATACCCATTGGCATCTGACCTTTTCTGAGAATTAGTCACCATGATGATTAGTCTTTGACTGTTTAACCGGGTAATGTTCAAGAAATACTATTCTCTCCAATGTTGTAGGATGGTCATAATCGAAGAATTTAACCAATGCCGGAGGATTTACATCACTAAGACCAGCAACAGTTAATTTTTGAAAAGCATCGATACCCGCCTGTTTGTCCTGAGTCATCTTAATCGCATATTTGTCAGCTTGATGTTCATAATGCCTGGAAACCGCCGCCTCCATCGGGGTTCCGATAAAATTAAGAAGAGAGAAAATCAACAGTAATATTGGTAAGGAAGCAATGTCCCCGGGATGTTTGATGCCGAGTTTCTGACCCCAACGGGAAACAGCTCCCCTAAACAGTTTTGACGTCAAGTAAAGGCCTATAAGCGATAAGAAAATCGTTCCGATCATACTTAGAAACAGATGGTGCATGACATAATGTCCCATTTCATGCGCCATGATAAACAACACTTCACGATTATCCAGCCGGTGAACAGTCGTATCCCAAAGGACAATCCGCAAGTTTGAACCAATGCCGTTTACATAAGCATTTAAGCCATTTGTTTTCTTTGACATATCAACTTCATAGACATTGTGAGCCGGAATATTTGCTTTATCAGCAAGATGTAAAATTTCTCTTTTCAAATTCCCATCCGGCAGAGGATGAATATTATTATACAAGGGGTCAATAACAACCGGTTGAATATACATTAAAAAAATAACAAACGGAATGGATAACAGCCATACAGGAAACCACCATTTTTTAGGAAATTTCCTGATAAAATAGTACATCACAATAATTGACACAAATGTGATAATCCAATTCACCCAAAAGCTTGTCACGTTATCTTTTAACCAACTGGAAAACCCTTGGACGGATATACCATAATGAATGGACACCATGTGGGCCAAATAGTCAGCAGGAAATGAAATCAACCAGGCCACAATCGATAAAGTTAAAAAGTAAACAGCCATATGAAAAAATGAAAATCGCGTCACTTCTGTTGAGCGGTTCCTTAACCATGTCGAAAAACCAAAAACAAGAACAAAGACATAGATACCCCAGTCTAAGGGAATAGTTGCAAAACCGATCCAATCTTGAATTCTTGTATAATCTTGGCTCAAGATAACCTGCTTATGTGTCATGAAAATATGGGGATCAGCTGCTGTACCCTTGAATTCCGCCGGAACCCCCGGAGACGTCCAAACAAAAAAATACAGTGCCATAACAATGAGATAAACAATGTATATGCCTAAAAACCACCATGCAACTTTTTTCAAGTTACCCCCTCCTCTTGGACATCTATTATAGTTTAGTCCTCGGACGAGGTTTTTAGAACAAGCCCCATTAATTAAAGCCCCCAAAATTGGAGGCTTTCATTTTAAGATTTATTTTGAAAGAATTCTCTTATAAAGTCCATGAACGCGTCACCCATATTATATCCTTGAAAAATAACCAGCATCGCTGCTGTTGCTGAAAAGAAAACTGAAATAATATAGCCTATCCAACGTATCCACATAATCATCACCCTTTATCTTAAGGTATAAAAATATATTTATTTCTTGTTATGGCAAAAATGACTGTTACTTTTGTTAAACAAGTGAAATAAAAAATATGATTAAAAATCAGTGCAGTAAGACTAATATTAAGAAACTTCGTTAAAACACTTTGTAAAAATAATGCGCCGCTTTTTAATTCAACTAACGGAATATGAGTAACTATACCCCTTTCAATCATCATTTAAACCTAATTGATATCCTTACCTTACCATTCTTTAAATCTGGCTTACATGCTTATACTTTCTTTACGTTATGGGACATGGCTGCCAAGCGTAAAACGAAAGCCTGTACAAATCAACTGTCTTCAAAAGGAAACCATACCTGGTCCAACCATAAAAGCACCAATAATAAATTCAAAATCGCCAGTTTATTTAGAATAATTGAGTAAAAGCAGCCGCATTCTCGTTACTTCGGTTAGCTGTTGTGTTATCCTATTGTATGTCATGTTTTCCGAAAATTCAAGGTATTAATTTATTTTTTAATAATTATTTTTCTTCCGTCTTATTTTTAGGTTTTAATCCTTTAGTTTGAACTTTATGTTGAATAGGAGCATCGATAAAATCGTTGTCAATGATTTTTGTAGACGTTTGATATGCATGATTTTCCCCAACTAAACGGCCTAAACCTGAATTTGTCTTACTATATGCATGCCATTCATTTTGGCGGTTGTTGCCCATAGTAACCGTTGCGTTACTGCTAAGACTATTAACATTGACTTCATCAAAGGCAATGTTTTGCTCAGAGAATATCGAATAATTATTATCCTCCGTATTCGGTTCATCGTCTGGTTCTTCATGAAAATAATATTGTCTTTCGTTAACAGGCATATCTACATGATCATTATCAAATATAATTTGAATTGCATCCTTGACCTGCCCGCTTATAGTTCCAAAGCCGTTATTGCTTTTATGTGAGTAAGACCAGCCATTGGCGTGATTATTTCCGATAAAAATGCCTGAATTACTATCTATATTATTTATGGATAACTGTTCAAAATTTACATCTACAGATTTGGACGGGCTCATGCTATGCCTCCTTACAGCGTTTGATTCTGATTACTTGGAATGCCGTCCTGATCATTTACAGGAACGTCAACAACATCATTATCTATAATATTACTCAAGTTATTTGCAAAAAAGTTTATACCCAAAAGCAACCCATTGCCATAATTATTTTTACCGTGGTTTGACCATCCTGTTTGGTTATTCTCCCCTACAGATACAGTGCCGTCACGTGTCTGTGCATTGACATTGATAGCCCCAAAATTTATATTTACAGCCATAATGAGACCTCCCGCCTCTATTCCCTTAAATTAATATATGTATGCAAGCCATTGTCCTGTGCGTCTTAACCCTGTTCATTTCATTTATTTACGCTGTAAATAAAAAGGTAAATAACAGTTTGATTTTTGGGGAAAATATTCCCTATAACCTTTTTTAATTGGGAGATAGATTATGATTGAAAATGGGAAAATAACTGCTTTTCAAATGGCGATCATGATGTATCCAGTAATTGTTGGTACGGGGATTATTTTTATTCCGTCTATAACAGCGAAATATGCCGGGAATGACCTTTGGTTATCCCCAATATGGGCATGTTCTTGCGGTTTTTTCGGAGTTTTTTTAGCCATTCAGCTCCATAAAATGTATCCTGGAATGACAATGATTCAATATATTGAAAATATTATTGGAAAAATTCCGGGAAAGGTTCTTAATTTGCTTATTTTATACTTTTATATTCAAATGAATGCGGGAGGTATACGCATTTACGCTGAATTTATGACTGGGGTTTTTTACAGCAAAACACCGATCATTGTCATCATGTCAACGATAATCTTGGTCTGTATTTTTGCTGTATTCGGGGGAATAGAAACAATAGGAAGAGTTGCTCAAGTATTCATACCATTTTATGTCTTGTCCCTGTTAATTATCATCATATTACTTTTACCCGAATTAGATCCAAAGAATATCCTCCCCATTATGGAGAATGGGCTTATGCCCTCAATTAAAGGGGCGATTACACCGCAGAGTTGGTTTGCTGAATTTCTGTTGATTTCTTTCCTTTTGCCGTACTTAACTGATGTTAAAAAAGGAAAGAAGTGGGGGATGATTTCGGTTTTTGCCGTTATGGTTACGTTTATTACGACGAATCTTGTTTGTCTATTTATATTTGGAGAACTTACTTCAAAATTTTTTATATCCCTTTTTAACAGCGGTTCAATATATTAGTATTGCTGATTTCTTACAGCATCTTGAATCAATTGTCATGGCGATTTGGATCACGGGTACTTTTGTTAAGTTTTCAGTCGTACATTATGCTCTTGTACTGTCTACTGCCCAATGGCTGGGACTGTCTGATTACCGGCCTCTCGTTGGTCCATTAGGTTTTTTGACTTTGGTACTTGGAATTTTGGGGACACCTAATGAAATTATAAACGCCCGTTACAATAGTACTATATTCCCTTTCTTTTCCCTTTTGGTCCAAACGCTTATTCCGCTTTTATTATTTATTATTGCTGTCTTTCGAAAAAGAAAAATGGCCTAGCTCCATAGCTTTTGCAATTTAAGCATATACATCTTCTAATTAGAAAATACCGGATTTCTTCTTTTTTATAACAACTGTAACCCAAGACATCATTGAGTCATATAGTAATAATATTAAAGGAGTGAATCCATTGGCCAATAATGATGAATATAAGAGTTGCGTAAGGTGCGGTAACGTTTGTAATGCTAAGGACAGATATTGCATTAAATGCGGTGCCCCTCTTGTTAACCGCTGTTCTGATGAGCCGGGGTTAGTCTCTAAAGGATGCAGGTATGTCAATGATCCTGAAGCTGCCTATTGTGCCCGGTGCGGAGAGGAGACACTTTTTAGTAAACACGGTATTGTAACGCCATATTTATCTTCTCCATCCGGCCAAGGAGCATCAATCCAAACAAGATAAAGAAACTCGCCACCTTGGCGAGTTTTATGGTTTTTACCTTTTTCACTATAAAATCAAGTCATGTTACAGAAGCCATCGATAAAATTGGTATATCAAGAACAGAAAAATGCTGTATCCGAAAAAAGAATAGCTATGGTCCCATGAAGCACTATGGGTAAAATACCCCCATTTTTCTGCAACCTGCTCAACCAAGCTTGCAACTAGTCCGATCAATAAAATAAAGATAACCTTTAAAAGTGGACGCAAACGTTTGGCAATTTGCAAAAAAACAGCGGTAAAGATCGGCAAAATAATTAAAGTAAAAGCAATATTGATAGTAAACACATCCGGGAAAGGTCTTATCGGGAAGGTATACATTTGTTTGCCGACGAATATCAAATCCAAATAAGTCCCAATTAATGAAACGAGAAGAATGGTTATGATCATTGCACGGCGGTTATTATTATTCTTCTTCCCGAAGCAGCGCTTTTTTTGCCATGATTGTAAGTTCGATTTTTTCAAGCGTTTTACAGTATTCATTATAAATCTTTCCATCCGTATCTACATCCTTCTCTGTCAGGTAATCAATCACATGCCAATCATCAAACCAGTCCCCTTCTTCCGCTTTCTGATGATCGACATCCGCCCAAGCATATATTAATGGCGGACTGTATAACCGCTCCATTCCTTTTCTTAATTCACAATTTTTAATGCGTCTCTTATAAAGCCCCCTGGGAAATGACTCATTGACATTATTAAACAAATGCGGCCAGTAATCTTTTCTTGAACCGGTATGCGGATGATCCTTGGCCCAATTAAAGGCCCCCCGTAAAATATCCTCATGGTAAAAAAGCAGTGCATATAACCTTTTTCCTAATAAAATCCGTTCATGGACAGAAGTAAAATGCCTTGATGTTTCACCGGCAAGACTTGTTTTTTGATGACCTTTTTCATAGTAAGGAAAAAGAATATGATTAAAACGGAAAAAATCATAAAGCTTAAATCCAACAGTCCCTAAAACAGCTTTTTTAAAATAGTTATTTTGGATGACCCTTTTTTCTAAATAATTTTGCTCATTAATAATGGTGGCAATGGCTAGAGGATAAGGGTCGCCGTTTACCCAAAAAAAATTCCACATCGTTTCCATAAAAGTTGAAACACCAAAAAAAGGGAGAAGGTAGAACATCTTTTTATTTCTTTTGATACTTTGTTCATATAGTAAAAATTGCGGGTAAACGTCTTGAAATATTAACCAGTTTCCGCGCTCCAAAAAGGAAAAAAAGACACGCTGTTCTTTCTCCGACAATAGTTTAGTAAATAATTCGCCTTTCAAATCCGTCATATTCCAGCCGCCATTACGCGATACCATATGTCCGAGGAACGCCCAGTGAATTTCCGGGTACTGAAGATAGAACTGAAAATAAGCTTGTGTTCTGGTCACATTATTTTTATTAAGTTTCCTGGTACTCTTATTAATGATATGAATCAATCTTTGTTCCTCTTCTGTTAAGGCTATTTGCTTGTCTTGAAAAGCCTTTGCTCTGCTTTTCTTCTTTAACTCCTTTTTAACGTCTGAAAGAGAATACAGCAAAAACGGCATCATCCTTTTTTTATTCAATCTTTGTTATTATCATCAACATTATCTTTCTATTAATGGTGAATATTTGTCATTTCACAGGAATATAAATACAAAGATGCATTTTTAGAGAAAGGGTTGATCATGTGATACACGGACTAAATACTGAAATCAACCGGATCATAAATCAATTCTTTAAAGATCAAGCACACGACGGATCGTGGCAATATCCTTTTGAAACGGGCATCTCTACAGACTGTTATATGATTATCTTATTGCGAACATTGGAATTAAATGATGAGGAATTGATTAAAGGGCTGGTAGAGCGTATTATCAGCAAACAGGATCAAAATGGATCATGGAAACTGTTCTATGACGAAGGAGACGGAAATATTACTGCCACAGCCGAAGCCTATTATGCCCTCCTTTACTCGGGTTATCTTGATAAACATCATCCGGCGATGCAAAAGGCAAAACAGTTTATTCTGTTTAAGGGCGGGTTAACGAAAATACACATGTTTGCGAAAATCATGTTAGCGTTGACCGGGCAATACACTTGGCCGCATTTTCCCATTTCGGTTGAAGTGATGCTTCTGCCGAGTTCATTTCCAATCAATCTCTTTGATTTCGCTCCGCACGGCAGAGCAAATATTGTCCCTGTTCTCATTCTTGCTGATTCTGAATTTAGCATAAGAACAAAACAATCTCCTAATCTATCAGACCTTTTCTTAAAAAGAGAAAATCGCTTTTTAAAGGATCGCTTTTTTACAGAAGATCGGGAAGATGTCCGTTCAATTTTGACCATGATCAATAAAGGCATTCAAACACTTAAAGGCCTTCCTGAAAAACTTCATTCAGCTGCTTTGGACCGTGCAGAGCAGTATATGATTGAAAGGATCGAACCGGATGGCACCTTTTTAAGTTATTTCAGTGCAACCTTTCTGATGATATTTGCTTTATTATCGAGAGGGTATTCGAAAAATGATCCGCTTATCACTCATGCTATCCAAGGATTAAAATCGATGATTTGCCGTATTGATGGCCATATTCACTGCCAGTATACAACGGAATCTGTTTGGAACACGACGTTAATCAGTGATGCATTGCAAGAGGCCGGCGTGCCTCATTCATCCGATGTTATTCGAAAGGCTAACCAATACCTGCTCTCCCGCCAACATACTAAATATGGGGATTGGGCCCTTCATAATCCGAATGTATTACCGGGCGGATGGGGGTTTTCTAACATTAACACACTCAATCCGGATGTTGACGATACAACGGCTGCTCTAAGGGCGATTCGAACTTTTGCAATCGAGGAAAGTACTTATCGTAAGGCCTGGGACCGGGGAACTGATTGGATAATTTCTATGCAAAATAGTGACGGCGGATGGGCAGCCTTTGAAAAAAATGTCAATAAAAGCATATTGAACTTATTGCCTATTGAAGGCGGCATAGACATCATCAATGATCCGTCAACAGTCGATTTAACCGGCAGGACATTGGAATTTTTCGGTAACTATACACATTTAAAAAATAATCATCCATTGATCAGACGCGGGGTCAATTGGCTCTTACATAATCAGAGAAAAGACGGCTCTTGGGTTGGACGGTGGGGGGTCTATATTTACGGAACATGGACAGCAATTACAGGCATGCTGGCTGTCGGTATTTCCCAAAAGCATCCTACCATTCGAAAAGGTTTAAAGTGGCTGCATGACATCCAAAATATAGACGGCGGATGGGGAGAATCCTGCAGAAGTGATATCGTAAATCAATATGTTCCGTTAAAGACAAGTACCCGAACACACACCGCTTGGGCGCTTGATACTTTGATTAAAGCAGCAAACGAACCAACACCTGCAATTAATCGCGGGGTAAAGTTTCTGGTCAATCATAAAGAAAAGGATTGGACGGCAACTTATCCGAAAGGAAGGGGTATGGCCGGAGCATTTTATATTAATTACCATAGTTATGAACACGTCTGGCCCCTTTTGGCTTTAGCCCATTATAGAAACAAGTTTCAATCCTTATAAACTCGCCCTTTGCCGGCGAGTTTTATATGCTTTAGACATTGATTTAAACTCCTGTTTGGTAGATTTTTTGAAAGGTAAAGCTTTGCTAGTTTAATCATGATATAATCGAATAAATGTTTGATGAATTTTCAGACTTTATACCGGCAAAATTTCAAAGACAGGAGGTCATCAAAATGGATGTATTTAAAGCGATAAAAAACAGGCGGGAAATAACAAATTTTCAGGACAAACCTATTCCTGAAGAACATTTAGAGCAACTGCTGAATGCCGGATATCTTGCTCCATCCGGAAATAACTTGCCGTCAAGAGAATTTATATTAGTTCGCGAAAATGAAACATTAGAACATCTGTCGCATGCGACACCTTATGTTCCTTGGCTTGGCAAGGCTGAGGCAGCTATTGTTGTAACAGGATGCCACGAAGTCAGTAAATATTGGCTGCAAGATGCTTCTATAGCGTGCGGATTCATTTGGTTATTAGCAACCCACCTTGAACTTGGCACTGCCTTTGGCGCTATTTATCATGCTGATGATGCAGAGGAGTCGGAGCGGCGGGAGAGTTATGTTCGTGAAAAGCTAAATATTCCTGAGGATCGGCGCATTGTTGCTATTCTCGGATTAGGCTATCCACAGGAGACCCCCAAGCCTAAGCAGGTGCCGCCAAAAGAATCTATTATTTTTTATGATCAATTCAAGAAAATATAACATTCCGTTTAATTTTTCCTGTACTTACTAAGTCTTTATGTATTTAAGAGGAGGATTTAAAATGATGGAACGTATAAACGCTGCAAAGGCAGCCCCTGAAGCTTATAAAATCATGCACCAATTTGAAAAATATGCAAAAACAACCGGGTTTGACCAGAGTTTGATTGAGTTAATTAAGATTCGTGCATCACAAATTAACGGCTGCGCCTTTTGTTTGGATATGCATACAAAAGATGCTCGTGCCAATGGCGAAACGGAACAAAGAATATATTGCCTAAATGCTTGGCGAGAGTCTCCGTTTTATAGTGACGCTGAACGCGCAGCTCTAGAATTGACTGAGGCCGTTACCTTAGTGGCAGACAAACGAGTTCCAGATGAGTTATATCACCGGGTCCGGCAGCATTTTGATGAAAAACAATATGTTGACTTAATTATCATAATCAACACTATTAATAGCTGGAACCGATTGTCCATATCCATGAACAGTGTACCAGGGGATTATCAGCCTGGCCAAAAATAATGTAAAAGGTTATACGCGGCCATTTAATGATTACGATTGCCCAAATGATTTAAAACTCTTTATAGATTTTGTCGTAAAAACATAAATGGATTAAAAAGGTACCCTATTTAGAGTACCTTTTTTTAGAATATCGCTGAAACAAATGACTTTTACTAGAATCAGCCCCATCCGGAGAGTTTTCTTACTTTAAATTAACAAGCATAATCTCCGGATTTTCAAGCTGTTCGATAATTCGATTCGTAAAGGCAACGGCTTTGCCTCCGTCAGCCACCCGGTGGTCAAAAGTCATCGAAAGATTCATCATTGAGCGAATGACGATCTCATCTTGATCATTAACAACCGGCATTTTTTTCGTTTTATGAAAAGCCATTAAGCCCACTTCCGGATAGTTAATGATCGGTGTCGCACCCGTACTTCCGAGCGGTCCGACATTACTTATAGTGAATGTACTTCCAGTTATATCATCGTGTCTCAGCTTGTTATCTCTTGCTTTTTGAATAAGTTCTTTCATTTCTCTATGAATAGCCAGTATTGATTTATCATCAACATGTTTAATAACCGGTACTATAAGTCCTTCTTCTGTATCTGTTGCGAGACCAATATGAACGGCCTTTTCCATGCGAATGATTTGCTTTTCTTCATCAAGCTTGGCATTAAAGATTGGAAAGTCTCCTAATGCTATGGCAATCGCTTTTATAAAAAAAGCGGCAAGGGAAACATTGTAGCCTTTTTGCTGTTTTTCATCTAATTTTTTCAACGTTGCTTTTAATTCCAATAGATTAGTAATGTCGGCCTCATCAAAATGTGTCACGTGCGGGATTGTAAATAGCGATTGGGTCATTTTAGCAGCTATTGCCTTGCGGCGTCCGGTAAATGGTATATCTTCATAACCGGAAGCAAGTACCGGCACTTCCTGGTCTGTTCTATCCAATGCTGATTCTTGATTAGTCTTACTATTTGCGAAGCGCTCAACATCTTCATCAGTAATCCGGCCAATTCTACCTGTTCCTTTAATGTCTTCAAGATTAACATTAAGCATTCTGGCTAATTTTCTTGTATGGGGCGCAGCTAAAATACGTTTTGGTCCCTTTGAATCAAAACGCTCCATACTGAAATTTACTTTCTTTTCCGTTGCTTTCCACGATTGATCATTGGATAGTTCTTTTTCAGTTTTTTGGCTTTGGCTATTTTCTTCCTGGCCATTATCAATGATCACCATCGTTGAACCTACTTCGATGACGTCACCGCGGTTAACCAGTATATCTTTAACTGTTCCTTCCGCAGGGGAAGGAAGTTCTGCTGTTACTTTATCTGTTTGCACCTCAACGAGAGGCTGATCGACCTTAACTTGATCACCAACTTTAACAAATAAATGAATGACTTCCCCCTCTGTCATACCTTCGCCGATATCATGTAATTTCACATCAACCATAGCGGGCCTCCTCTCTAATAACGGAACACTCGTTCAATTTTATGTTTCATTTCTTGAACATTTGGCAGATAATCATCTTCAAGAGATGACATTGGTACCGGGACATCATAGCCTGTCACTCTTTCAATCGGTGCTCTCAGTGATAAAAAGGCTGTTTCCGTATCATTAATGAGAGATATAATATCTCCGCTGACCCCGCCGGTTTGATGAGCTTCATGAACAATCACGACGCGTCCTGTCTTTTCTACAGAAGCCTTAATTAATGTTTTATCCAGCGGATAGAGCGTTCTTAGATCAATGACCTCACAATGAATATCTTTCTCTTTTTCTATCTCCTCTGCCGCTTTTAGTGCGGGCGGAACCATCGCACCCCAAGTGAATATCGTTACATCTTCTCCCTCTTTTAAGACATTTCCTTTTCCAAGCGGAACAGTGTATTTACCTTCCGGAACGTCTTTACGTCCCGCACGGTATATCTTCATTGGTTCAAGAAATAGAACGGGATCTGGATCCTCGATACTCGATATCAACAATCCTTTGGCATCATGGGGATTGGACGGAACAACGACTTTAATTCCGGGCATATGTGTAAATAAAGCTTCCATGCTGTCAGAATGAATTTCCGGCGCCCGAACACCAGCGCCATATGGCGTACGAATGACCATCGGCACTGTAAAACGGCCAAGCGTCCGGTTTCTTATCCGGGAAGCATGGGTCATAATTTGGTTGAAGCCGGGATAGATAAAACCGAAAAATTGGATTTCCGCGATTGGTCTGAAGCCGTTAATTGCCATGCCGATTGAAGTACCGATAATCCCTGATTCTGCAAGCGGTGTATCAATGACGCGATCTTCGCCAAACTTTTCATATAATCCCTCTGTTGCCCGAAACACACCGCCGTTTTTTCCAACATCTTGACCAAGAATAAGTACATCATCATTTTCTTCCAACATCACCCGGAGTGCGTCATTAATCGATTGAATCAGTGTTAATTGTTTAGCGGAAGTAACCGTCGCCATTAGACATTCCCTCCCCTTAGTTGTAAGAATTGTTCCTTCTGCTCTGCAATCGGCCATGGTGTCCGCTCAAAAACATGGTCAAATAAGTGATTGCGGTCAGCGGGAGGTGCACCTTCCATTTCTTTAACAGCCGCTTCAATTTCTTCAGATGCTTTTTGTTCTAATGTTTCCATGGATTCATCCCACATGCCGTTATTCTTCATAAATTTTTCAACGCGGGTAACTGGATCATAATTCTCCCGCCGTAATTCATTTTCTGATTGGTCGCGGTATTTAGAAGGATCATCAGATGTCGTATGCGCACCGTATCGCCATGTAACCGCTTCAATTAAAGTAGGACCGTGGCCGCGCCGGGCTTTTTCAATCGCATTCAGCGTTGTAAAGTAGACGGCAAAAATATCATTGCCGTCAATCCGGACCCCTTCAATGTCATAAGCCAATGCCTTCTGGGCGATGGTTTTGCTGTGCATTTGCCGTGATATCGGCACACTAATGGCAAATCCGTTATTTTGATTAAAAAAGATAACAGGCGCTTGGAAAACGCTCGCAAAATTCAGCCCTTCATGAAAATCGCCTTCTGATGTCGCCCCATCGCCAAAATAGACAATTGAAACCCTGTCTGTACCTTTTTTCTTTTCCGCCCATGCCGCTCCTGTCGCATGAAGAAGCTGGGAAGCAATAGGTACGGCAGGAGGAAAGATCTTTTTGCCTTCCGGGGGAAGGACGCCTTCATATCTGCCCTGCCAGTACAAAAGGATATTGCGCATCGAAGCGCCAAACGTTAAAGTGGCGCCGTGATCCCTATAGGTTGGAAACATCCAGTCATCCTCAGATAAAGCAAGAGCGCTTCCAACTTGGGATGCTTCTTGACCTTCAAACGGCACATAAGTACCAATACGTCCTTGACGTTGAAGATTCACACACTTTTTATCAAACATTCTGGCAAACAGCATTTTTTGATAAACTTGATGGACAAAATCTTTTGTTAGCCGGTCTTTATATGTTTCATCAACAAGCTGGCCTTTTCCATCAACAATTTGCTTTATAGGAAATGTCAAATCCATAAAATTCTCCTTTCTTATAAACAAATTCACTGTTTTTATGACTTTTAAGTAAACGCTTACATTTAGTGAAATATTATGCTAATTTAGACGCTATATCAGCTTTATCTAAAATAAATTGGGTAACTTCACCCTTACCTATTAATCTTTTCGTATTATATACCTCTACACTTGTGATGACGGCATTCCCTTTTAACTCCGTCAACGTCGCAGTTGCCGAAATCTTATCGCCTTCGGTTGTCGGCGCTATATGTTTTACAGAAACTGCTCCTCCAATACCTTCTTCATGCTCCTCAAGAAAGGGTAAAATAATTTGTCTTGCTGCCCACTCCATATAATAAACCATAGAAACGGTTGAAAGTGCCGGGTGAACAACTTGCCCTTCAAATTGTGCAAACATATCGGGTGTTACAACAGCTTTGACTGTTGCGGTCTGGCCTATTTTCATTCCGGGTTTCATTAAATTCCCCCTTTTCAAAGAATGACTATATTTAGAATCTAAAAAATATAACGTTTATTTAACGATATCATACCATTTCGTTAAATAAACGTCAAATTAATTTGAAAAATACTTATATCATAAGGGTTATCCTTCTTTATTAAATAAATTACGATATTACAAAATTACCACTGGCGTTTAATTAATGTAACGCTTTTAAGCGGCAAAGCAGCAGTTTTCAGAAGAAAATGAGAAAGTAAAGGAATCCTAGTTCACCTCTTTTTGCTTCAATCGGGGATGTCCCCGTATTATTACGAGATCATCAAACTCAAGTTCCAACTTCAAAACAGGTAAAACGTGAGATCGACGAGAATAATAAAGATGCAATTATAGAATCTTTAAAACGTAAAATTAAGAAGTTAGATCTAGAAAATAAAGCACTACGTGAGCAGTTAAAATTCGCTTATGCAGAAGTTTATAAAAAAATCTAAGGGAACACCGTTACCTGCTTGCTCAACAATCGGGCCAGATTGTGGAGTAAGGAAGGTAATTAGATGGTTCATCTTGAAATTGTAAGTTATACCAGAACAACACGCCGCAAATGAATTTTGACCAAAGGGATTATCTATTAAAGCGATTAAATTGGAGGGAATAGAAAATGGATGTAAAGACACTTTTGTTACAACAATGGGCAAGCTGCTTAGATGAAGAAGACTGGTTTCCACCACTTGAAAAAGTGCTAGAGGATATTACTTTTGAACAGGCAATTTGGAAACCAGCTGATGGGGCAATGAATTCCATTTGGGAATTAGTTTGTCATTTACTTTTCTATGAAAAGAGATTTCTGATGCGATTTCTTGGTGAAACAGCGAATGAACCACAAGCAGAAAATAATGAATCTACATTTCGATTACCAACTAAGACGTTAGAAAATTGGAAGGAAACAAAACAAGAATACTTTTATGTTCATCGTGAACTTGGAAAAATACTAGCAAAATCAGAACATGAAGATTTGTATAGACAGATCCCAGGAGAAGATAATTCATTAGTGCTTGAACTGAAGAGTTTAGCATTGCACGACGCATATCATATTGGGCAAATTGTATTCCTAAGTAAAATGCAAGGAGCTTGGCCAGAGAAACGCAGCTTTTAAAAAGCTGCATTAGCTTTACATTATTCTATTATAGGGCGCGATTCTTGAGCAAGAAGTAAATGGGCGATACATATTATACATAACTAATATGTATTGCCCTTTATTTTTTATGACTTTCTACAATTTAGGTCTTGATAACATACGCTAGCCAATTTTGACATGAAGAAAGCCGATTTTTCCTACGCTAAGGAATCATCGGCTTGTTATTAACTTGTTTTTTCCTATTTATTCTCAAGGATTTTCTTTGACGAAAAACTGCATTAAGATTCTCATAACATCCCGACTCCTAGACACGTAGAAAACGAAGAGCCTCAACTCTTCCAGTTTTGGATTTCAATAATGTTACCTTCAGGGTCTTTTGCATAAACAACCGTCAATAAACCAAGTGATTCATACTGTTGGTTTACTAACTCTCCGTATTTCTCTCCGCCATATTTTATCAACTTCTTCAATACCTTTTCAACATCATCCACATGAAAAGCAATATGTCCATATCCCTGCTGATTTACATAAGAAGAATTAACCCTAAGATTCTCTGGATCATATTGAAAAATCTCTAAAGTTGGCCCCTCGTCATATCCCGGCAAGCCGAGGTGAATACCTTTAATTCTAACCTTATCAATATTCGTCACTTTTTCTATCCATCCACCCGAAAGATTTCTCTCAGGATATAAAGGTTTACAGTTAAAAACCTCTATATAAAAATTAGCCAGCTTTTCCCAATTATTAGCGATAATATTTGTGTGAACATATTTTATTGCCATCTTGATAGCCTCCTAAAGAATATTTCTGGTTACAAGTTTAAGTGAAATGGTTAATGTAGACACTCCAGTCCCTCTTCCATCCTAACTGAACTCAGTAAATGATCTTAGTTATTCCGCAAAAATGGCCCGATTGTTGAACAAAATCATAACCGTTCTTATCGGAGTTTCTTTTTTGGTCATTTCACCAATATTTTTGTTAAAAATGAGCTGAACACCTAAGAATTTTTCATCATATAATACCTATTATCATTGTAAATACAGGTTATTTTTAATTAAGGAGTGGGAAATATTGCCTTCAATTGCTAAAGCTTTTAAATGCAATTATGTAAGTGGATCAGTTAATTTTGGAGACACCCTCAATTTGGCACCTAAGCAGGAAATAAAATTTTTTAACGGCTCAGGAGGTAACCGAACTGGAGATTTCCATATTGAAAATAGTATATATTCACAAACAAACACGTTTGACTCAGATGTTAATGATGAAAATAATACAATGAATAGATAAACCCTTTTTTGAATGTTATTTACCGAGCTAACAATCTACTAGGTTAGGTCGGTTTTTTAGTGGTTTAAATAATCGTTATTATTGGAAGCAAAATCCCTTCAATTGATAAACATGAAGGGATTAAGAGGAAAATAATATCTTTCGGTTTAATACTGTTATTCTGAAACTTTTTCTTCAGTTTTTATTTTTTATTTTGTAATAATTATTATAGGAACTTTTTCTACGTTAAGGAAGTACAAACAGGCTTTTATGCAGACTTTTAATCTCTTACACGGTCATGCAAAATTTCTTCTCAGATTAGTACCAGCCAGTCGTTCCTGAGGCTATATCCCAATTGATATACCCTTTAGCCTTAGCTATATACCCAGCACCATTATACACTTGAGCGGTATAACAGGATGTTTGGCCTTTCATTATCGCCCCATTACCACCACGATCACCACAACTATATGTCGTTCTGTAAGTACCGCTGCTTGTGTAACTATACACTCTTGCATTCGCATAGTAAGCACCTTTATCATACGGAGCGGCATGATAAAGCGTTATTTTGCCCCAAGATGTTCGACACTTCGCACTCCATTTCAGCTCTACTTTTCCATAAACATTATCGTGACTGTCAGTAATATAACTATAGGATTTGGTGACAGCATCATTAGCACAACCTGTTGAAACAGGGTTTGAACCATCATAAGATAGTGCGGATGCTTTATCTGTTGGTTGAACTGCAAAAAACATGGCAAAAGCGATGAATAAGGATACCCCTATAGTTAAAACCTTTTTCATTTAAATTCCTCCCTTTGATAAAAATTGGTTTAATTTTACGAGGAAATTTATTACAACGCAAGGGTAATAAGACGTAATTATCATAAAATTCTTCGTTGGTTTAAATACTCAAAAAATTTCAACTTTAAGGTCCTTTGGGACTTTTTATTTAATGACTATGCTCTATGCCGGTGTTAGGTTTCGTGATATGAAGTTGGTGAGACCGCTTGTGCCAAAATGGCTTGGTTTGCTTAGCGTATGTTTACGCGCTTTCCTGACGGTACCCCTTTAAGTAAGTTAAAAGAGGATCGGTTTTTATTCTTGAATAAATTAATGATGTACGTTTACCAATGCCTCAATAAGTATCCATAATCCTAATAATCCCAAAATAGCACCTGCAATTTTTTCAGTCCATTCCCCCATCCAAGGTTTAATTTTACGCCCAAATGTAAGACCTATAAATGTAAAGATAAATGCCTGCGATGCTATCAAGATAATGGTTAAAAATATAGGGACTCCAATAAGCCCTATAGAAAAACCTACTGCTAGTTCATCTAAACTTATACTAATAGCAGTAGTAATAAGAGTCCACCCCACAAGGTTACGGCCTAACTTTTCTTCTTCATCATCTTCATCTTCAAAGAAAATTAACCAAATAGAAACAAAAATAAGGATAATACCACTGATGATTGAAGTCCATATTCCAATAATTATTCCTGCTGTTTGCCCAATCAATAATCCAATAAGAGGCATAATAGCTTCTGCACAGGCAAATACAATAGCAATTTTAATTCGACCTTTTGTTTTTAGAACACCTAAAGATATTGAAACAAAAAATGTGTCAAGACCTAGGGATAGAACAAGTATAATGATTTTAAATATTGTAAACAATAGGGTTTCTCCTTGTTATCTTATTTATAATTTTGAAATTAAATTTTTAAAGAGTATTTAAAATTATACTCCTTCAAAAATTTTATATCCTTATTCCCAGGTATCTTTTTCTTGGTGAAGGTTGTTATAGGTATTATTTTTAATAGTACAGCCCTTGTTTCAGATGGAGTCCATAATGGTGGAGATTTTATTGCTTCTATCGCTACATTAACTTCTCTAAAATTATCAAAGCAACCTGCAGATAAAGAGCACCCCTATGGCCACGGTAAAGTGGAGGATATTGCATCGGCTGTTGTGGCAGTTATTCTTGCTTTTGCCGGACTCTTTTTAATCTATGAATCACCCCTGATAAAAAGGAGATCGACTAATAATTTAAACAAAAAAAGAGCCTATATCTTTAGGCTCTTAGTTATACCTCATAAAGTTAGGAGTCGTTGCCTTCTAAAACTCTGAAGGCTTCCCTAATTTTCCTTGCAAAAGTGAGAGGATTTTCAACTGATTCAAAATGCATGTACATTGCACGAGGCTCTTCAAATAACCAGTGGTTATGA
Organism: Scopulibacillus cellulosilyticus; assembly: GCF_042665295.1. Taxonomy (NCBI): domain Bacteria; kingdom Bacillati; phylum Bacillota; class Bacilli; order Caryophanales; family Sporolactobacillaceae; genus Scopulibacillus; species Scopulibacillus cellulosilyticus. The sequence goes on along the minus strand of NZ_JBHTCO010000002.1, from coordinate 165,465 downwards.
AGTGCAGTAACGATAATATCTCTTTTTCTCAATTCAGTCAATAATGGGTTAACTTCCTCTTGTAAAAGAACTGTTTCTCCTAAATTTAATGCCCTTCCTCGACTGTCTAAATCCTCAAAGGAAAAAAATTGAGGGATGACTAATGGAGATTCAGTTGGACGTCTGAGGATAGTAAAATGGAGATTTGTCCGAAACTTTTGCACAAGACAAACACCGTTTTCATCTAAACTTCCCGTTCCCCCAAGGATTCTAGCAAATTCCCGACATAGTCTTTTTTTCTCTTCCCAACTCATATTAACATTCCTTTCAGAAAGCTATATTTACTTATTACTAAAATATGATTTATTTTTCCAACTGAAAGGACTAAATGAATTAAGGTAATAGTGGATTTTAAGCAAGGAAGATTTCGCAACAGAATTGTTCATTATAACTTTGCCCAGTCGCTAGGCATTTAATAGCTGCTTTTTAGTCGCTTCAGCGTACCTTATTGGTTTAACAATCGCACAGCAGTTACTAAATCAAGGATAATTGCAGGGAATCAGTAATAGGTCCAAAGTTTTGTAGGGGTTCGCATAGGCCCAATATTATCAAAAGAGGCTTTTCTCACCTAATTAATCAAGAAAACAGTCTATTTGAACGCTCTTAGATAAAATTCTATATAATAAATTATCACCTGCTTTTGTTTGAATTTTCATTGTGCATGTCTTTAAAAGGCCGCCAGAAGTTGGAAATCCGCATAATCCAACTCTACTCTTCATATTGACCTCCCGCACTAAAAGAGTAAAAGGCTATTTGGAGTAATATGATTTTTTCTGCTGCCAATTAAAGCAATATAGTGGGCCAATCGCTCTACCCCTAGTTTAATTTGACTCTCGTTCACTTGTGAGATGCATAATCGAAGGAGATTTTCCTTTTTATATTCTGGTAAAAACATTCTAGATGCATCATCAACATATATATGCTGCTCGTTCAGCATAGGAACCAGCTGTTTTGCTGTCACATTCTCAGGCAAACTGATGGATAGATAGAAACCTGAAGTCGGTTTAGAAAAATAAGTATTAGCCGGCAGTAATAATTCACATGCTTCTTGAAGGATTTGCATTTTGGTACGGTATACATCTTTTATTTTTTTGAGATGGCTGTTAAACATACCACTTTTTAAAAAGATTTCCAGGGCACCTTGAGAAAGTGCTGAACTATTAAAATCCGAACTAAATTTATATCGTAAAAAATTGTTAATCATTAATGCAGGAAGAACGACGGCAGCTATCCTTAACCCTGGCAGGAAAATTTTCGAAAAGCTTTTAATATAAATCACTCTCCCAGAAGGATCAAAAGAAAATAAAGGATCTGATTTTGCGTTTGGATCAAGGTCTCCTAAAAAATCATCTTCCACTATATATACATCGTATTTTTCAGCTAACTCAACGATTTTTTTCTTTTCACTATTCGTATAACAATGTCCAAGAGGATTGTGAAACCTCGGAATAATATAGAAAAATTTTATATCATTATTTCGAAAAATGTATTCCAGACGATCAAGATCAATCCCTTCCATCGATAACTCAATTCCAAAAGTAGTCGCTTTGTGCAGATTGATAGAATCGATAAATCCGAAATATGTAGGCTGTTCAATTAAAATATTGTTTTTCCCATTTGGAAATGGCATAGAAATTAATAAATTAAGGGCTTGCTGAGAGCCAGATACAACGACTAATCTTTCAGGTTGGGTGAACACCTGTAAATTCTGCAAATATTTCACCAACTGTACTCTTAATGAGTAAGACCCTTGTTGATCAGAGTATGTAAAAAGCTCTTCTTTATATTGTTCAATTGCTTTATTTATACAATGTTGAAATTCAAGATAAGGCATAACGTTTTTATCTGGACCAGCAGACAAGAAATCAATCACGTCATTTTCATTCATCGTATTTTGAAATTCATTCACAACAAAGTAGCCACTTTTAGGGACAGAATAAATTAAATGCTCTTTTTCTAGTTCTTCGTATGCTTTAATGACTGTATTTTTGCTGCATGAAAAATGCTCAGACAGCTGACGAATAGAAGGGAGTTTACTCCCAGCAATAAGCGCCCCATCTGCCAGCCGAAGCTTAATTTCTTCCATTATCTCGATATATTTTGAGCTCATACATTTATCCTCCTTAACTGTACCGGTACAGAAAGGTAAAAAAATGGTTTATTTTTAATGTGTGTACCTATTATTATTTAAATTATATCAGAACTGTTTTTTGAGAAGCAGTAAATAGTACAGATCTGATACAAAATAAAAAGTGAGGGGCAGGATAAGTATGCAGAGAGCAAGCAGAGAGAAAATTGGATTATTGTTGGGATTAGTAGGGGTCATTTGTTTTAGCTTAACACTCCCTTCTACAAGTATTGCGGTAGAGTATTTTGGAACTGCGGTCGTCGGTTTAGGAAGAACAGTTGTTGCTGCTATTTTAGTAGCAGTAATATTTATTGTTCGAAAAGAAAAACTTCCTTCTCCTCACCAATTCAAAAGTCTATTTATTGTTGCTGTTGGTGCAGTTTTAGGATTTCCTCTCCTCACTTCTTGGGCAATGGAATCCTTGCCTGTCTCTCATGGAGCTGTGGAATTAGCCTTATTACCATTAGCAACAGCCGGATTTGCTATGTTTAAAGCGGGTGAAATCCCTTCTTTCAAATTCTGGATTTCAAGTGTAACGGGCTCTTTAGCTGTTATTATGTATGCACTTCATCTTGGATTCGGTCAATTACAATTTGCCGATTTAGCTTTACTAGCAGCAGTGCTTATACTTGGACTTAGTTACGCAGAAGGCGGAAGATTAGCGAAAGAATTAGGCAGCTGGCAAGTGATTGCTTGGGCAATTATGATCGGTGCGCCATTTTTCATTATTCCAGTTGGACTAAACCTTACAACTGAAATGATCCATGCACCTATACAAGCTTGGGTTAGTTTTATTTACCTCGCAGTGGTTAGTCAATTTCTAGCATATGTTGCCTGGTATAGCGGAATGGCTATGGGCGGAATAGCAAGAGTCAGTCAGATTCAATACTTACAACCATTTTTAATGATTCTATTTGCAACAGTATTTCTAGATGAATCCATCACATTTTTCACTCTTGTAACAGCAGTGATTGTTGTCTTTTCTGTTATATTAGGCAAAAATGCTCCCGTATCAAAAAAAGGATCTGTATCAGAGAATAAATGACCGAATATTCCAAATGTTACAGGTAAATATATTAAAACTAACGGGGGCAATAATTGAACAGAGAAACATTTTGAATTGTGTTTCTCTGTTCGGAAAACAAAAAGCATATATATTTCCTTGAATAACCTAATAGCACACCAGAAACTTTATAATCACTCTAAGTCTTTTTGTTCCCCCTAAGATTACAATTTCTTGATGTTTTTACTTAATATGAATTTAGCATCTGCCACCATTTTTGATATTAATTCTTCAACTGTCGGCAAATCTTGAATCAGCCCTGCGATTTGTCCGCTGTTTATATACCCTTTTTCCAGATTTCCCTTAACAGCACCAATGATATGATGGTCTTCATTTGTCTGTTTGAGATATTCTGTTAAACCTTTATCATGCTGTTCTAATTTTAAAAGTTCGTCCGCATAACCGCCTTTCATAATCCGGCGAATACGGTTAAATTTACGCCCGACAATTGTTGTCGCTTCATCATTAGCATCAAGTATTTTTTGTTTATAAACTTGATGGTACGGCGCCTCCTTGGTAGCGATAAATCTCGTCCCCATTTGAACGCCTTGAGCGCCAAGTGCAAGTGCGGCCGCAAGCCCCCTGCCATCCGCAATCCCGCCGGCAGCCGCAACCGGAATATCTACGGCATCAACAATTTGCGGGACCAGTGTCATTGTCGTCGTTTCCAGATTGGAATTAAGGCCGGCAGCCTCATAACCTTCACAAACAATAATATCCGCTCCTGCGGCTTCCGCCTTTTTCGCTTGATGAACGGATGCGGTAACACAAATCACTTTAATGCCATGCTCATGAAAGATCGGTATATATGGTTTTGGGTTGCCGGCAGACAAGGAAACGACAGGAATTTGATATTCTATCACTGTTTTAATAATATCTTTAACTTCAGGATGAACAGAAATCGGTATATTGACGCAACATGGCAAGTCGGTATTCGACTTCATTTGTTTCACTTTTTCCGTAAATTCTTTGACAAACAATGTACCGGCGCCAATCGTTCCTAAAGCGCCTGCATTTGAAACAGCCGCTGCTAAACAGCCGTCACTGATGTTGCCCATTCCCCCCTGAAATATTGGATATTGAATACCTAATATATTTGTTATTTGGTTGGTCATATTAAACACTTCCCGTCATGTTATACTAATAGAGGATGTTCAAAAAGTCCGGGAAAAATATCGGCTCTTTCTGTCTTCCTTTTTGAACACATATATAATATCGATCTTAAATTTCAGAAAAAGGAGTTACTTATTATGCTGATTCGTTATCAAACACATTTCCCTAATGTTGACGAAAGCGTATACATAGCTGAAGGAGCTAAAGTTATCGGTGATGTCACCATCGGCGAGGAAACCAGCATATGGTTTAATGCGGTTATCCGCGGTGATGAAGGACCGATTACAATCGGTAAGCGCTGCAGTATCCAAGACAATTCTACCCTGCATTTATACGAAGACATACCGCTGGTTATCGAGGATGACGTAACCGTCGGACATAACGTCATTCTCCATGGCTGTACGGTTCGCAAGGGTGCCTTAGTCGGTATGGGCGCCACTGTTCTTGACGGTGCGGAAATCGGCGAAGAAGCATTCGTCGCCGCTAACGCCCTCGTTCCTCCGGGAAAAAAGATTCCTCCGCGTACAATGGCCATGGGTGCACCATGCAAAATAGTCCGCGAGCTGACAGATGACGATTTAAAAGGAATGAAGGAAGGCGTTCAAATCTACGTTAATAAGGGAAAGATATTTAAAGCAAATCAAGACTAAAGCGTTAATGCCTTTTCCAATGAAAAGGCATTAACTTAATCTATTATTAATGGGTGATCAAGTACATTATAAGCTTCACTTTTTTGCGCGTTATCATTATCATCAAAAAATACTTGTTCAAAAAACTGATTCGCCGGTTTGGCCAGCGCCCGATAATAATCGCCGAACAATGAAGCAGCATACTCGCCAAGCCATTTTTCCGGAAGCAATTCCTGAGGAAGCCCCGGATCAACAAATAAAAACTTCCGGTATTCATGAACCAGCTTCGTTCTTTCAACAAAGCATTCCTTATCGCTCATAACCCCTTTTTCAATCTTGCTTTTATCTACAACATATTTCTCGCTGTAATACTTGATAAACTGATCATAACGTTTATTAATATCGTCTATATCCCAAGAGTCATAGACTAACTTATGATTCGACTGAGGACCTTTATTTTCAGCAAGAAATAAGTTAACGTACGGAGAGATATCGTATTTTTGAACAATTTCATCTACTTGCTTCTCCAGATCATTCGGTGTTATCCAGCAGCTGTTTGAAAGCATCCCAAAACCGCTCCAAACTAATTCCCTTCGCAGTTCATCACGTATGTTACGCTTTTCCTCAGGTATGGTATACATAAACATCCGCCAACGGCCGTCCCAACTCGAAGGAGTGAGTTTAAATATCCGGTTGGCTGCTTCATCCATTCTTTTAATACCGCGTTCTGTCAATGAATAAAAGCTTTTATTCTTCTCCCGGCGGTTTGTGATCCAGCCTTGCTTATTCATCCGGGAAATCGCGGCCCGAACCGATTGTTCATTATGACCAAATGGTTCAAGCAAACGAATAAGGCTGCCTATCCAAATTTCGCTGTCGTAATGCCTAATATAATCACCATATAAAGTAAAAATCATTGAGCGTGTATTTAAACTGTTTCTCATTAGCCTTCATCCTTTTAATGCGAGTTCAAAAGTGCGGCCCGGACAGTTTTGAACATCTCTTAATCGCTACTCTCCCTTAAACCTCGGTTTACGCTTTTCATTAAAAGCGGCCAATGCTTCAACCCGATCTTCTGTAGGGATTGTTATTTCGTAAGCCTTTGATTCAATTTCTAAACCGGTCTCTAAATCGACATTCATGCCGTTTTTAATAGCATATTTTGCTTGCTGAAGCGCGATAGGGCCGTTTTTCAGCATTTCCTGGGCAAAACTTTCACAGGCCGCCATTAAATTATCGCCTTCAACAACATCATTAAGAATACCATAACGTTCCGCATCTTCAGCTGAGAGTCTCTTGGCGGTCAATACCATTTCCATTGCTTTTGCCTGCCCGATCAACCTCGGCAAACGCTGCGTCCCGCCGGCGCCCGGAATAATCGCCATACTTGTTTCGGTTAAGCCCATTTTTGCAGTTTTGACTGCGATACGAAAATCACAGGCAAGCGCAAGTTCAAATCCTCCGCCCAGAGCGTATCCATTAATGGCTGCGATTGTCGGTTGCGGCAGCCCGGCAACCTGTGAAAAAACATCTCGGATTTTTTTAACATTCCGTTTAACTTCCTGGGCATTTAAATGTTTTCTTTCCTTTAAATCGGCTCCGGCGCTAAAAGCCTTTTCGCCTGCTCCAGTAAAAATAATAACTCTGGCATCCTTACTTGTATAGAGACTTTGCACAACTTCCTCTAATGATAATAATGTTTGATAATTAAAGCAATTTAATACTTCCGGGCGGTTAATCGTCACGTAAGCGATATGATCTTTTGTTACAAAGTCTACTGTTGACATGAAAAATCCCCCTTAATTTTGACAATTAATGTTTTCGTGCCCTCTCCAACCGGACTTAAGATTCGATATTTTCAACAACTGTAGCAATTCCTTGACCAACGCCAATACACATCGTCGCTAATCCGCGTTTTGATTTGCGTTTTTTCATTTCATGAAGCAATGTTGTCAGAATTCTTGCCCCGCTTGCTCCTAATGGATGACCTAGGGCAATTGCCCCGCCATTGACATTCACGCGCTCAGGGTTAAGCTCAAGCTGTTTCATGCATTCCAGCGATTGTGAAGCAAACGCTTCATTCAATTCAACAAGGTCAATATCGTTGACGTTAAGCCCAGCTCTCATTAATGCTTTTCTTGAAGCTTCGATAGGTCCCAATCCCATAATTGCCGGTTCCAAGCCTGCGGTTCCGCAAGATACAAAGCGCGCCATCGGTTTAATGCCTAATTGTTCCGCTTTTCTCGCGCTCATTAACAGAACAGCTGCCGCTCCGTCATTAATACCTGAAGCATTCCCGGCAGTGATCGTGCCCTCTTGAAAAATAGGTTTTAATTGACTTAGCTTTTCAATCGTCGTATTTGGACGCGGATGCTCATCTTGATCAATTGTCGTCGGCTGACCTTTTCTGTCATAAATAGTGACCGGTACGAGCTCTTCGGCAAAACGGTTGGACTCCATCGCCTTTTTCGTTCGCATTTGGCTTGTATAAGCAAATTCGTCCTGTTCTTCACGGGTAATCCCGAACCTCTTGGCAACGTTCTCTGCCGTTTGCGGCATACTGTCTGTTCCAAACTTTTCTTCAAGCTTATGATTGATAAACCGCCAGCCAATGGTTGTATCAAATAATTCTTGGTTCCCTCTTGGAAAATCCGCTTCGGGCTTTGCCATAACAAACGGTGCACGGGTCATGCTTTCAGTTCCCCCGGCAATATAAATATCACCGTCGCCGACCATAATCGCCCGTGCTGCAGTATTAACAGCGTCAAGTCCGGAACCGCACAGCCGATTAACCGTTGAACCTGACACATGAACAGGCAGATCGGCCAACAAGGCAGCCATTCTTGCAACGTTCCGGTTCTCTTCACCTGCTCCGTTGGCATTTCCAAAAATCACTTCCTCAATGTCTTGAGGAGGCAGCTTAGGCTGTCTTTCAATTAGGGCCTTTATCACAATGGCAGCTAAATCATCAGGTCTGACCGATTTAAGCGCTCCCCGGTAACGGCCAATCGGCGTTCTGACAGCATCAACAATCACAACTTCTTCCATCAGCTTCTAACCCCTTCCTTTTTCGAATAGTCGTAAACACCTATACCCGTTTTCCGGCCAAGCCGCCCTGCTTTAACATATTTCTCAAGTAAAGGTGCCGGGCGGAACTTTTCTCCTAATTTTTCATGTAAATAGCGTAAATTATTTAGTCTTGCATCTAAGCCGACAAGATCAGCTAATTCCAATGGCCCCATCGGAAAATTGAGTCCCAGCTTAATCGCCTTATCAATATCTTCAGCTGTTCCAACACCCTCTTGCAGCATATAAAATGCTTCGTTGCCGATCATGGCGCTCATCCTGCTTGTTACAAAACCCGGAAATTCATTGACAACAACCGTTTCTTTTCCCATTTTCTTAGCTGCCTTTTCGACATATGCAGCCGTCTCATCGCTTGTCTCCAACCCTCTAATAATCTCAACCAGCGGCATTTTATGTACCGGGTTAAAAAAATGCATGGCAATCACAGAGGCCGGCCTTTTCGTAAAAGAACCAATTTCTGTCGGACTCATTGTTGATGTATTCGTTGCTAAAATACAGTGTTCGGGCGCATGAGCATCAACCGTTTCAAAAACAGATTTCTTAATATCAATTTTTTCGGGAACAGCTTCAATGACAAGATTTGCATCTTTAACAGCAGCTGCCAAGTCAGTGACATAAGTCATTTTTTCTTTTGCGCAAGCTGCATCATACTCGCTTATCTTATGACGCTGTATGCCTTTTTCAAACAGTGTTTCTATTTCCGATTTAGCGTTGGCAAGAACATCCTTTGAAACATCAACAAGGCTTACGATGCAGCCGCCCAGTGCTCCTGCGTAAGCAATGCCGCGCCCCATAACACCTGAACCGACAACAACTAGTTTTTCGCTCATGTTCACTCTCTCCATTCATAAAACTATCAATTTAGAAAATAACGATGTTTTAAAAGGCGAACCCTAAAGTTCGCCCCTCTAAAATTAGACTTAAAATACAAGTTAAAAAGGAGGACAAAAAGAGCCAAGCTGCTGCCTGAATACCTTCCCTGTTGCTTTGCTACGAGAAGTGGTGATGCTTCCTTAAGTACACTGCGGCAAAGGAGCACACACGTTAATAACTCTTTTTCCCTGACTTTTAAACATCCTATTAAAGATTAAAAGGATTCAGCGGCTTAGCCCCTGTATAAGACAGAACACTTTTTGTTTCCGTATAGAGATCAAGACTTTCTATACTTAACTCACGGCCGAATCCGGATTGTTTATATCCTCCAAACGGTGTTCCAGGAAAGGCTGAGAAAGGAGAATTAACCATAATAATGCCAGCCTGGATCCCATCAGATACCCGCTTAATTAATCCCTGGTCTTTTGCCCAAATAGCAGCAGCAAGGCCATATTTTGTATCGTTAGCAAGCTTAACAGCTTCTTTTTCATCCTTAAAGGTCATGACAACAACAACTGGCCCAAAGATTTCTTCTTGGGCAACAGTCATGTCATTGGTGACGTTTGTAATAACAGTCGGGGCATACCAATAACCATTTTCGTAACCGTCAACTTTAACAGATTCACCGCCGGTTACCACCGTTGCGCCTTCTTTCTTCGCTGTTTCAACATATTGATGAATTTTATCTAATTGCCCTTGGTTAATAATTGCACCAATGTGAGTATCTTGGGACATTGGATCGCCAAGCTTTAATTTCTTCGTTTTATCTATAAATTTCTCCATGAATTCATCATAGATGCTTTCGTGAATAAACAGGCGTGACCGCGCTTCACAAGATTGTCCTGTATTATAGAAAATACCAAACAGAGAGCCGTCAACTGCCCCATCAATATCGGCATCCGGAAAAACAAGATTAGGAGATTTACCGCCAAGCTCCAAGGTTACCCGCTTCAATGTTTCTGAAGCTTTCGCCATAATATCCTTTCCTGTCGCGGTTTCACCCGTAAATGCGACTTTGTCAACGCCTTTATGTTCTACTAAATAGGAACCGATTGAAGCGCCGGGACCTGTAATGACATTGACGACACCGGCAGGTACACCTGCTTCATGGCAAATTTCTGTAAGAATAATCGCAGTAATCGGCGTAAGACTGGCCGGTTTTAAAACAACAGAACAGCCGGCGGCAATAGCCGGAGCAATCTTCCACGCAGCCATCATGATCGGATAATTCCATGGAATAATTTGACCGGCAACACCGATCGGTTCTTTTTGCGTATAGTTAAAAAATGGTCCCGGCATATTGTTCACTGTTCCCCGGTGGCCGACAATTGCTCCGGCATAAAACTCAAAATCTTCGATAGCCTGCATAACTTGCCCCTGCGCAGCCATCAACGTTTTACCGCTGTTTATAATCTCAATTTCTACTAATTCATTAAATCTTTTTCTCATTATCGACGCAATTTTATTCAAAACACGTGCCCGCTTGCCTGCCGGATACCGTTTCCATTTACCGTGATCAAAAGACTGGCGGGCGGCTTCAACAGCGCGGTCAACATCTTCTTTGCCGCCTTTAGGTACCTCGGCAACAGCCTCGCCTGTAGCCGGATTGTAAACCGTAAAAGTTTCATTAGATAAAGCGCCGACCGTTTCCCCGTTAATGACCATTTTATATTCTGATCTTTTCATATCAGTTGGAAAAGTTGCTGCTTCTTTTAATGTTTGGCTCATGTTAAACCGCTCCTTCAACTATTAGAAGATTTTTTACTTTATCCCGGTGCAAAGGGCAAAAGTTGTCTATTCAAGCAGTGCCTTCACTAACCATCAGCGGTGGATGAAGAAACCCCCGCTGATGGAAGTTTTAATTTATTTACCTTTAAATTCGGGTTTTTGTTTATTTAAAAATGCCTGTACGCCCGCTTTATGATCTTCAGTCATTCCGGCTGTGGCCTGGGCATAGGCTTCATATTCAAGCATTTGGCTAAGATTTGTTTCATAGCTTTGCTGCATATACCGCTTGATTAAACCAACAGCTTTCGTAGGCATTTTAGCCAACCGTTCGGCAAATGCTTGGACACCTTGTTCAAATTCATCTTGCGAATAAACCTTCGTCACAAGCCCAAGCTCTTTTGCTTGATCGGCATTTATTTTTTCTCCTAAAATTGCCAGCTCCATTGCCTTGGCATACCCGATGATTCGCGGTAAGTAGTAAAGGTTTCCTGAATCCGGAACCAACCCGACATGGATAAAAGCCTCAAGGAAGGAAGCCTTATCAGAAGCAATACGGAAATCACACGCCAAAGCCAGACTTAATCCCGCTCCTGCTGCTGCGCCGTCTATAGCAGCAATGACCGGCTTTTCAAGGTATGCCAGGCGTTTGACCATCGGATTGTATCTGTCCCGCAGTACATCTCCAAAATCTGTCTCTGAATCAATACCGCTTAAATCTTCTCCGGAACAAAAGGCTCTTCCCGCTCCTTGAATAACAACTGCTCTGACTTCGTTGTCCTTTTCAATTTGTTTTATTATTTGAACAATCTCTTTGTTCATTTGCTCATTAAAAGCGTTAAGCTTATCTGGACGATTTAAAGTTAACCATCCAATCTGATTGTTAACTTCAAATAAAATTGTTTCCAATCATATCCCTCTTTCATTGTCCGCGAAAATTCGCAGGTCTTTTTTCAACAAAAGCCTTCATGCCTTCTTTTTGATCCTCGGAAGAAAATAATAAGTAAAAGTTCTTCCGTTCGTACTGCATAGCTTCATAAACATTGACATCAACGGCTTTATTAACCGTGTCTTTAATAAGTCTCAGTGACAGCGGCGGTTTTTGGGCAAGCTTGGCTGCAAAGCGTTCAGCTTCATTAAAGAGCACTTCTTCAGGAACAAGCCTGGTAATCAGCCCGTAATGGAAGGCAACAGAGGCTTCCATTTGTTCCCCGGTACACAGCCATTCAAGCGCCTTCGTCCTTCCCATTGCTTTTGTTAAACGAACGGTACCGCCGGCGCCGGGCATAACGCCAAGATTCACTTCAGGAAAACCAAATCGGGCATTTTCAGCCGCGAAAATAAAATCACAGCTTAAAGCAAGTTCGAAGCCGCCGCCTAATGCAAAACCGTGAACTGCAGCGATTACCGGTTTTTTTATCTGGCTTATTCGGTCCCACTCAGCGAATTGATTTAATAATTCAAGTTTTATTGGCGTATCATGAGCCATTTCATCAATATCTGCCCCGGCTGCAAAAGCCCGCCCGCTTCCTTTGATTAAAATTACCCTTGTATCATGGTCACGGTCAAATTCAGTAAGCGCTGAGACAATTTCGGAAACCATTTGCCTGTTCAGAGCATTTAAAAGTTTAGGCCGGTTAAGTTCAATAAACCCAATCCCGTTTTGTTGCCAAGACTTAATAAACTCCGGTTTACCCATCAACTTCCTCACCAATCATCATTGTAACGATATCTCCGGCAAATGACATAACATCTTTGCCGGAAGCCTTAGCTTCATCAGTTTTCAAGGCCTTTTTCATAGCTTCATGGCTTTCATAATACATTTCACAAAGTAAATAATATTCGCTGTCTCCCATTGGAGAACCCGTAATTTTTGTGACCTCCATTTTTTGTAATCCAGGAATTTTCTTCGTAATCGGAGTATGGACATTTTTATAGTGCTCATCAAATGCTTCTTTATCCTTCGGTTGTTTATATAGTGCGATCAATTTTACCATCTTCCACCAATTCCCTTCTGTTTGGATTGAACGTTAATTTTAAAGAAAACTTGGCTGGTTCCAAGCCTTAAGGCGTAGGCAACTGCCTAGTACTCCAGAGCACAAGTCTCGCTAACTCACTTTGTTCGAAGTCTCGCTTCGTTGCACTTATACTTGGAACTTAAAATTGGACCCTGCGTCGAGTAAGCAACGCGGTTGCCAATTTATACTTTCCAAACGTAAAACAAACTTAAGAACTCATGTCTTGCGCGACAGGCTTCATCGCTTCAAATGGATTCTTGCAGCTACGGCAATATAAGATGCTGCGGCATGCTGTCGGACCGAAAATATTTTCCATCGTTACATAAGTGGAACCGCAATAAGGGCAATCAATTTCCCATGGATCACCTTCCCTATGGTGAGCCGGCGGAGGCGAAATACCGTATGCTTTGAGCTTTTCGCGTCCCTCCGGACTGATTCTGTCTGTTGTCCACGGCGGATTAAAAGTAAACTGAACGTCTACTGTCTGAATACTATCAATCTTCGACACAGCGGTCTTAACTTCCTTTTCGATCATATCCAAAGCCGGACAACCGCTGAAGGTAGGCAACAGATTAATCGATGTATGGTCTCCGGTTACCGTAACCGCTTCCAACATTCCCAGCTCGACAATACTGATCGATGGAAGTTCGGGATCCTTGACACTTTCTAAGACATGACGAATTGCTTCCCTTAAGCTATTGTCATTTTGTGCTGGTGTCACGATGTCACCTTCTTTCTTTTTTACCAGGCTATAGCTTTTGGATCAGAAATATACACTTCACTTAATGTTTTTAGTGCATGTTCAAGGTCATAAGTATGGACGCCGGCCCTTCCGTCACCGCGTTTCATTTGCGGTTCTGTATCAAGTTTAAAATTAACTGATTTAAAATGTTTTTGAATACGCTCTGTAAATCGTGTTTTTAATAATTCTTCGTTTTCGATTAATCCGGAATGCACAATCTCATCACCGTAAGGTCCAAGCGTCAACACCCCGCCAAAATCATCCCAAACTTTGAAAATAGCGGCTTCCATCTTCTTTCTCGCTTGATCCGTACTTGTCATTAACTGATTGAACCAGACTTCCCAGTGCATTAAATGATAATATTGTTCAGTTAAAATTTTGCGTGCTGCTTGAGCTAATGGTTCATAAGATGATTGTTTCAAAGATTCTAAGCGGACCTTCTTCGCAACGTCATAGAAAAAGTGCCTGATAACCGTGAAAGCCCAATCGTAATGAGGCGAGTCTAAATATTCACCGGAGCCGTTTTTTTCTTCTAAAATAATAGCGTTTCTGAATTTTTCCGGCGGTCTCATGTGTGAAAGTTCATCTGCTTTGCCTTCTCCCAATTCTTCAAGCAGTTGATAGTACATGACGGCATGGCCCATTGTATCCTGATTAATCGAAGAAAAGGCGACATCTTCCTCAATATGCGGTGCAAGGCCAAGCCATTCCGATCCGCGATGAGCATGAATAAAATCGTCATCCGCCAATTGATATAAAAGTTCAATCACTGCTTTATTTTTTTCTGAAACAGTCATGCCTCCTTCTCCCCCTTTGTCAAAGTTTCTTTATCATTTTCTTTGAATGCCCGCCATCTTTTATTCAGATCGGCATAACCTTTCGTTTCCCGATAAGGTTTATCAAGCTTTTTCAGTGCTTCTTTTTCTGATTGTGTGAGTTTTCTGATGTTTGATCGTTTGACAACCCATATATCAACGGCCGGTTCACGGCGGAAAAAGTTTTCTTTGGCCATAATTAAAGCCATTTCTTCATTAGGCGCGAGCAGACTAAATTGATATTGAACAGGTGATCCGTCCTTTTTCTTACTGAACACTTCATATTCTTCATAAAATGCTTCTGATTCATGATGAGCCATATTCAAAGTAACCACCTTCCGTTTTAGATGTTGGAGGTAAGAAGTTAGAAGTTGGATGATAAGCTTTCCTTTGAAGAATTGACTTCTAGCTTCCCGTTTTTGTCATTTTGTTTGTGTGTCCAAGCGCTTCTCTCACCCATTCATTTTGTTCGTAGGAAATTTGTCTTAAATGCAGCCGTTCATTTGACTTTGGACCATTGCCCGAAACGATTTCCTTAAATTCATTCCAGTCAGGCTCTTGATATATCCACTCTTGTTTTTCTTCATCAAAGCGAATGGTTTGATCAGGAATATTTAAACCGATCAGTTTCATTTTAGGCACATATTTTGTTAGGAACTCTTGTCTAAGCTGTTCATTGGTCTTCGTTCTCAGCTTATATTTAATATTTTTATCAACATTGGAATGACCGGTATCTTTTTTCGATTTAGGGCCAAAAAACATTAACAAGGCATCCCACCAGCGGTCAACTGATTCTTGAAGCATTTTCTTTTGCTCCTTAGTACCTTCAGCTAACGACAGCACAAGGCTTTCGCCGTGCTTAGCATGAAATGATTCCTCTTGACAAATCCTTTTTAACGCTCTTCCGTAAGGACCGTATGAAGTATCAAGCATCATTGTTTGTGACAGGATAGCCGCGCCATCAACCAGCCAAGCTATAACTGCAGCATCAGCCCATGTCGGGGAAGGCATGTGAAAAACGTTATGAAACTTCAAACGCTTGCTGAACAGATCTTGCATAATATCTTCGCGATTTTTCCCAAGCGGCTTCATAAGATCTTCTGC
Source organism: Scopulibacillus cellulosilyticus (assembly GCF_042665295.1). Classification (NCBI taxonomy): domain Bacteria; kingdom Bacillati; phylum Bacillota; class Bacilli; order Caryophanales; family Sporolactobacillaceae; genus Scopulibacillus; species Scopulibacillus cellulosilyticus. Next base: position 150,129 of record NZ_JBHTCO010000002.1, on the reverse strand, counting down.
AACCCTTAGCAGCAGCTGGCCATGCCCCATTTCATCTTGAACTTTCGCCATAATCGCAAGCTTACGGTTCAATGTCGGCGCTTTAGGTACCCACTCCTTCTCTGGAAGCGCTCCCATTATTTCGCTAATACCGTGCATCGAAATCAACCGAATCAGCGCCTGCCGATAATCATCCGGCATCCAGTCATCCGCTTCAATTTTTTCCCCTCTATTAATCCGCTCCATAAAATGCTCATACTTTTGCTCATCATTCAATTCGTCAAAAGTCATTTGTCCTATCAATTAGTACACCACCCATTATATGACGTTAATTTAACGTTATTATAATATATCGTTATGTTAATTTCAATATTTACCCATTTTAAAATTTTTTACGTACTTACTGTACAACCGGTCCGTCTGACAATTCTTTTTTTCGCAGATCAACAACCCTGACTGCCTTTCCTTCAGATCTTGGTATTGAACCCGGTTCTAATACATTCACATTGATAGATACAAGGCACTTGCTTTTTAGCAAATGCGAAATTCTGCCTTTCAGCTGAAGGATTGAATCATGATTTAAATTTTGTTCAATCTCGCCATAAATCGAAGGATGAATTTCAACATTAAGCGCTACTTCATCCAACCGTCCTTTTTTTGATAAAGCTAATTGATAATGCGGCTGTAATTCTTCAACTTGTAAGAGGACATTTTCAATCTCAGATGGAAAAACATTAACCCCTCTAATAATTAACATATCGTCGATGCGGCCTTTGATCCTCGACATCTTAGTTGTTGTTCTTCCGCATCCGCAAGTTTCTCTTGTAATAGACGCAATATCTCCGGTACGGTAACGGATCACCGGCATGGCTTCTTTTGTTAAACTTGTAAACACAAGTTCTCCAATCTGGCCGTCAGGAACGGGTTCAAGGGTTTCCGGATCGATCACTTCAACGTAAAAAAGATCATCCATAATATGGAGACCATCCTGTATTTCATGGCATTCAACAGCAACCCCCGGCCCCATAACCTCACTTAGTCCATAAATATCGACTGCTTTAATATCTAGCCTTGCTTCCAACTCTTTACGCATTTCTTCAGACCAGGGTTCCGCACCAAAAATCCCGTACTTTAAGCTTGTTTCTTTCGGGTTTTTCCCCATTATTTCCATCTTATCAATGATATTTAAAATATAAGATGGCGTACCGGTAATGATTGTCGGCTTAAAATCTTCAATCAGCATGATCTGTCTTTCGGTATTGCCTCCAGAAACAGGAACTGTTGCCATTCCCAGCTTTTCTGAACCATAATGCAGACCAAGACCGCCGGTAAACAAACCATATCCGTAAGCATTATGAAGGACTTCACCGGGTTTGCCGCCAGCCGCCGCAATCGCTCTGGCTGCAGCCTCCGCCCAGTTATCAATATCGCGCCGTGTATAACCGGCAACAGTCGGTTTCCCGCTTGTGCCAGATGACGCATGAATCCGAATAATATCCTTTTGCTGGACCGCAAATAATCCAAAAGGGTAATGATCACGTAAATCTTTTTTAACTGTAAAAGGCAGGCGGGATATATCTTCTAATGACTGGATATCATCTGGAATAACATGATGCTTTTTAAAGGATTCACGATAAAAGGGTACTTTTTCAAAAACCGTACGAATAGTTTCTTTTAGCCTGCGCAGTTGAAGCGCTTTCATTTTTTCTTGAGCCATTGTTTCCTTTTCTTTATTAAAGATCACGCTTTCCACCTCTTTCAATTCAATTACAGTACTAATTAACAATATGACGTGAAATAACCGATGGTTTAACTAAATGTAATATCTATATTAATCATAAATTTCTGTCTAATAGTTGTCAAGAAGTTCTGAATATTGCAGAGGGTAAAAAAATAATCCGCCATAGGCGAATTATTCAAAACAGCATATTGACAAATTCTTCTTTGCTTATTTTTCCAAGATAATGTGAGGCATCTATATCTTTTAACGCGTTCATCATATCTTCGTGTTTATATTTACTTCCGACGAGCCGTTTTTCAATATCATTAATATCGCCGACGGCAAAAAAGTCCCCATAGATGGTTGCTTCTTCAATGACGCCTTTTTTTACTTCCAAACGAACGTCTACTTTACCGGATGGAAATCGTTTTGTTTGCTTTACATTAAATTTAGGCGATTTGCCGTACACCCAATCCCAGTTCCGGTAACGCGTTTCAGCGATTTCCATAATCCTTTTCCAATCCTGTTCAGTCAAATGATACTCGGGAATGTCATCTTCATCTTTAAAAATATATTTTAAAAGCGTTTGCTTAAACTGATGGATGTCCATGTCTTCTTTTAAATGTTCTCTTATATTAGTTACCCGGCTTCTGACTGATTTAATCCCTTTTGAGAGATATTTTTCCGGATCGGGATTTAACGCTTTGGCGACATTATCCAAGTTAACATCGAACATCAGCGTCCCATGGCTGTACATCCGTCCTCTTGTTGAAAACTGTGCATTGCCGGATATTTTCTTGCCATCAACTAATAAATCATTGCGTCCCAACAGTTCCGCATTAACCCCCATATGGTGAAGGGCTTGAATAACCGGTTCCGTAAATTTTTTATAATTATTAAAGCTGTTGCCGTCATCTTTCGTAATAAAGCTAAAACTTAAGTCGCCCTCATCATTGTAAACCGCACCGCCGCCGGACAATCTCCGGGCCACTTGAACATTATTTTCTCTTACATAATCCATATTGATTTCTTCAACAGTATTCTGGTTTTTTCCGACAATGACTGTTGGATTCATACTGTAAAATAAAAGATAGGTTTCATTAATATCCAGCTCTGTTAACGCGTATTCTTCTATTGCAAAATTTATCGTAATATCCATAATGTCTTGGTTATTGATGTATTTCAAAAAACAGACCTCCTATCAACACTTGACATTCTCCATTAATAAACCAATTGAATAAAATCCTCTTTTGCCACCTCGCCGAAATAATGCTTTATATCCACATCATTAAGCGCTTCTTCTATATCAGCCTTGGCATATTTAATCCCTGTTAACCGTTTTTCTATATCATTAACGTCTCCAACGCCAAAAAAATCACCGTAGATTTTGCAGCTGCGGATCATGCCTCTTTCAACATTCAGACGAATATCTATTTGTCCAATTGGAAAACGGTGTGAGTGTTGAATATTAGAGGATGGAGACTTACCATAATTCCACTCCCAATTTTTATAACGTTTATTTGATATGTCGCGAATGTTCTCCCAATCTTTTCCAGTTAAAAGATATTCACGAACTTCTTGTCCGGCATAAATACCTTCAAGAATTTTTTGTTTAAACCCCTCTATGGCCATCGGTTCATCCATATAATCTTTAATATTTGCAACACGGTTGCGGATGGACTTAATACCCTTTGATTTTATTTTCTCCATTTTAACGTTTAATGCCCGAACAACATCTTCAATGTTAGAATCAAACATTAACGTTCCATGGCTGAACATCCTTCCTTTAGTGGCAAATTGCGCATTACCGCTGATTTTCTTTCCATCAACCATGAGATCATTGCGCCCTGATAATTCAGCATTAACACCCATGTCCTTTAAGGCCTGAACAACCGGCTCGGTAAATTTCTTAAAGTTATGAAAGCTGTTGCCGTCATCTTTAGTAATAAAACTAAAGTTCAAATTTCCCCGGTCGTGATACACAGCACCGCCGCCTGAAAGTCTTCTCACAACATAGATTTGTTCACGTTCTACAACATCTGTATTAATTTCTTCAATGGTATTTTGATTTTTGCCAATAATAATTGAGGGATCATTAATATAAAACAACAGATACATCTCATTTTGGTCCAAATAACGCAAAATATATTCCTCTATTGCCAGGTTAATCCTTGGATCATGTATATCCTGATTATCTATGTAAATCATTATTTTAACCTCCTGAACAGGTATAAAGACCGACCCATTAAAACATAATATGACATATTGTTATTATATCCGCTTTGTATTTTACCATATTATTAATTGGAAATATAAAGGAAACTTGCCGATAATATAAACCAAAGTCTTGTTAGTTTTTTCATGATCCTTTATACCTATATTTGAATAAACAAATTTGAAAGCTCGTGAAAAGGGCCAATTCAGACAGCTTTTAATCTTCCAACATTATGCATTTTTGGGGACAGCGTTTACATAACGTGATACAATAATTAACCGTGGACAATTTTCGACATCTTAGAGGTGATGACATGCAGAACAATATGAAGCGAAATATTGGCGCTTTCGCTCTTACCATGACCGGAGTTGGTTCAATTATCGGGTCCGGCTGGTTATTCGGTGCATGGAAGGCTGCAAAGATTGCTGGTCCTGCAGCTATTTATGCGTGGATTATTGGAACAATTTTAATTTTATTTATAGGCTTATCATTTGCCGAGCTTGGCGGAATGTTTCCTGAAGCAGGCGGTATGGTCAGATACGGTCAATTCTCACACGGTTCACTTGTCGGCTATTTGTCCGGCTGGGCAAACTGGATTGCGATTGTTTCGGTTATTCCGGTAGAAGCCGAAGCATCTGCACAATATATCAGTTCATGGCCTTTTGCTTGGGCTCATACGCTCTATAACGGAAAAGAACTGTCAACGGCCGGGTTATTAATATCAGCGTTTCTTATCATTGTTTATTTCTTTTTAAATTACTTTACAGTTTCTCTGTTTGCACGTGTCAATACTGTTATAACAATATTTAAGTTTATCATCCCGGCATGTGTTATTATCGGTTTAATTGTTACTAGCTTTAACAGCCACAACTTTACACAATATGGCGGTTTTATGCCAAACGGCTGGTCAGGCGTCTTAACTGCCGTATCTATTTCAGGGATTGTTTTTGCCTTTAACGGCTTTCAAAGTCCAATTAATATGGCCGGAGAAGCAAAGAATCCTAACCGCAACGTTCCCCTGGCTGTAGTATTATCAATTTTATTGGCAGGCGTCATTTATGTTTTATTACAAATTACATTTACAGGCGGTGTTACGCCAAGCATGGCCAAACACGGCTGGGCAAATATTAATTTAAACTCTCCATTTGCTGATCTGGCAATGGCATGGGGTTTAAACTGGTTAGTCATTTTACTTTTTGCTGACGCAGTTGTATCCCCTTCTGGTACTGGTGTTACATATACCGCAACGACTGCAAGAATGATTTACGGTATGAACCAAAATGGTTATTTCCCTGGTATTTTTGGGAGAGTAAATAAAAAGTCAGGTATACCCCGGCCAGCGATGTGGTTTAACCTTGTCGTATCCTTTATATTCCTGTACCTTTTCCGGGGCTGGGGGCAATTGTCTTCAATTATTTCAATTGCAACTTTAATCTCTTATATGACAGGTCCAATCTCAGTGATGGTATTCCGCAGGCATAGAGAATATATTAAATCTCCGCTTAAAATTAAAGGGATGCCAATCATTGCACCGCTCGGTTTTATTGCATCAGCAATGATCTTTTATTGGGGGGCATGGCCGCTCACCGGTAAAGTAACATTAATTATTATTATTGGATTGCCTATATACTTCTACTACCAATATAAAAACAATTTTGAAGGCTTTAAAAAAGACTTTAAAGCAGGTATTTGGTTTATTATCTTCCTCATATGGATGATCTTTATATCTTATATTGGAAGCGAGAAATTCGGCGGCTTAAATATCATCCCTTTCGGATGGGACTTCTTAGTCATCGCTGTCTCCGCCATCATCTTTTATATTTGGGGTGTACGCAGCGGCTGGGTTACAGATGCCCTTAAAAGAGGCAATGAACAAAACCATGAAAGTGTCGTTGAAAATAAATAAAGTACAACCCTTTTGCACGAACGCAAAAGGGTTTTTTTGCTTAGAATATACTATATAAATATCCCTTGATAATTTATTTCGGAAAATTCAAACAAAAGGAAGGTATAAAAAATATAAAGGTTTCACAAACTGTAAACGAGGTGATAAAAATGAGCCTTTTTAATGCCATATCCAATTGGAGATCTGAAAAATATAAAAAGCATGTATCCAAGATGCAGGCATTAGGTAAATGTCCTGATTGTAACGGAAAAGGTTATATGACGATATTCGATTATGAATATGCTGCACCATTTAATTGCCAAGGCTGCGATGGTAGCGGTTTATATTCAGATTGGGAACAAAGTCGCGGCGTTGAACAATAAAGTAAACTTGCCAACCGGCAAGCCTCAAGCCTTTTCCTTAATACCTTTTAAAATATTTATCAGTTTGTTGACTTCCTCCTTAAAGCTCCATAAATAACTTCTAAAAAAATATTTATTATAAAAAATTTTTATATATTTCCCATAAAAATATGTATTTTATTTATCCTTGTGAATGAATTAAAATGAGTTTCAAGAAAAGCAAAAGGATATGAAATAAACAGTTAATATCTTATTAACCATCCTTAATTTTTATTTATTTCATTCCGCTAACTTTAAGGAGGCAGATCTATGAAACAACTTCATTACGATGTAATTGTTGCAGGAGCTGGAAACGCTGCTTTATGTGCAGCAATATCGGCACGGGAGAAAGGAGTCAGCGTACTTGTACTTGAGCGCGGCCCTAAACATAAAAGAGGCGGAAATTCATTTTTTACAGATGGGGCCATTCGATTTGCTTATCAAGGTATAAAAGACATAAGGAAAATCATCCCTGATATTAGTGATGAAGAAGCTGAGAAAATTCACCTGCCCGTATATAGTGAAACCGAATACTATGATGATCTTATGAGAGTGACCGAAGGCAAAAGCGATCCTGAATTAGCAAAACAATTAGTTTCTAAATCTTATGAAACTATTAAATGGATGAAAGATAATGGCATCATTTTTGAACTAAATTACGAGAATCAATCCTTTGAACAAGAGGGAAAGCATCACTTTTGGGGCGGTCTTCCAGTCAAAACAAAAGACAAGGGCGTCGGGCTTATTAAACAATTAAACAAACGTGTTGAAGAACTTGGGATTGATGTTTGGTATGAATCCCGTGCGGTAGAAATTGTGGCTGATAATAATCAAATTACGGGAATTGTTGTTCAACAAGAAGGAGAAAAATTAACAGTCAATACAAACAGCATCGTCTTAGCTTGCGGCGGTTTTGAGGCTAATAAAACTATGCGGAATAAGCACCTTGGTTCTGAATGGGATACGGCTATTGTCAGGGGTACTGAATATAATACCGGGGACGGGCTTTCAATGGCTTTAGCAATAGGTGCCGGGACATTCGGTGATTGGTCTGGGTGCCACTCCATTGGGACTGACTATCAAGCGCCAAGAGTTGGGGATTTTACAAAACCCGGAGATATTTATAAAAAACATTCCTACCCTTATAGTATCATGATTAATAAGGAAGGGGACCGGTTTGTTGATGAAGGAGCTGATTTACGTAATTACACTTATGCTAAGTATGGACGTGAAATTTTAAAACAACCTGGCCATATTGCTTATCAAATCTACGATTCACAGGTACGCCCAATGCTTCGCAAAGAGTATGATCTTGAGGAAGCCACTTGCTATAATGCTAACAGCCTTGAAGAACTGGCCGACTTAATTCCAGTTAATAAAGTAAAGTTCCTGAAAACAATTAAGGAATACAATAATGCCGTGCAAGAGGGAGAATACAACCCTACAGTTAAAGATGGCAAAGGAACCATCGGCATTAATCCTCCAAAGACAAATTGGGCATTGCGAATTGAAAAAGCACCATTTTACGCATTCCCGGTTACTTGCGGAATTACCTTCTCCTTTGGCGGATTGCGTGTTAACACAGATGGAGAAGTATTAAATACTAAAGGCGATCCTATTAATGGACTCTTTGCCGCAGGTGAAATGATTGGCGGTATTTTCTATCATAATTATCCGGGAGGATCCGGTTTAATGTCTGGCGCTGTTTTTGGTAAATTGGCCGGTGCTTCTGCAGCTCGCTATTCTCAAGAGAAAAAATGCTTAAAAATAAACTAGCGCTTAATGAATAAAAGTAAAACAGTGAGCCTAATTCTTAATAATTAGGCTCACTGCTTTATTTTAATGTTTTGAAGGTAATCATTATTATAATCCTTAAAGAAATCAAAAAAGGCCGCTACAGCAGCAAACTTCATTGAACTATCCCAACAATAAACCCATGTTTGTCTTTCCACAGGTCTGCCTTGTTTATTATAAAGAGGATACGTAAACAATTCTCTTTCATTTTTTAAGCAAGTCCCAGGAAGAATAGCATAACCCAGCCCCTTTTTTACCATTTCTTTGCATGTTTCTAGATTGTCAACAGCCATAGTAATTTTTGGGGGTTCTTGAAAGCTCTCTTTCCACCAACTGTCAACTAAAGCTTTTAAGGAAGAATCTGTTTTATAATAAATACGTGCCAGTGCTGGCAGGTTTTCAATTTCGAGGGGTTCTTTGGAGGCGGCCAGTATGGGTTCATTTGAAAGCAGCCATTTCTTCTCATGCCAATGCCTTTCCCCCCTCATAATGGCAATGTGAATATCACCTTCTACTAAAATTTGTTCAATTTCTGAACTAAAACCAGTAATTACATTAATATCAACTTCTGGATATTCATTAAGAAAATCTTGGAGCATTTCCGGCAGCATATAGCGAGCAATAATGGAGGAAACACCGAGCTTTAACGTTCCCTTCACTTTAACTTCCATTGATTGAAGCTTTTCCTTTGTTTCTTCTAATTGTTTTACCATGTTTTGAGCATATTGAACAGCAATTTCTCCTTGTGGAGTCAGATGAAGTCCGGAACGATTACGTATAAAAAGCTGACTTTGAAAATAACTTTCCAATTGTTGAATCCGATAAGAAAGAGCAGGCTGAGAAATATAAAGTCTTTCCGCAGTTTTAGTAATATTTCTTTCCTCATTCAAAATTGTCAATAGTACCCAATCTTTGTCATTCATATAGTTTCTACCCTCTTTCTCTTAAATCCAATACTTTAATTATAAACTAAGTCTATCACCTTAACGAACCAATATTAAAAATATTCCCAAATATTTTTATAAAATATTTGGGAATCTCGTGTATTAAAATAATGGCTATTCAATTTTATGATGCATGGATATCTTCTAAATGCCGCTGTTTTGTCCGGGCACCAAAGAACCCGATGGCAACAGTTGTAGCAAACCAGCATAAAGCAATAAAAATAAAAACGCTGATATAACCAAATCCTGTGTAAATTGCTCCGATCAATAACGGCCCTACAGTATTAGATAATCTTCCAACTCCATAACTCAGACCGCTGCCTGAAGCGCGCGCTTCTGTAGAAAACAATTCAGCATTGTAGGCATACAGATTAGATGAAAAAATTCTTTCTATAAAGTTAACCAAAAAACCAAACAAAATGATTAAAACAGGAATAAACGTCAAACCGTATAATAGACCGCATATTGCAATAATAGTTGATGAAATCGTAATAATCCATTTTCGATCAATTTTATCAGAAATCATTGATCCAGCTAAAGCTCCTAGAGGTGCACCTACTGTTATAAGCGTTGAAAAAATCAACGTATGACTTAAGTCGATACCTTGTTTTGATAGAAGGGTCGGTACCCAAGAACCAAAACCATAAAATCCCAGCGTCTGGAATATCCATACTAAAATAAGTAGAATGGTTACTTTAAGATTTTTGCCTTTAAACAATTCCGAGAACGTCGCTGACTTGACACTCGTTATTTCCCTTGGTTTTGAAGGGTTGCTTAAGGCTCCCTTTTTCTTTTGAGCTAACTCTTCAATTTCGCACATAATATTTTCAGCCTCATCATGTCGACCATGTTTCTCAAGCCATCTAGGTGATTCTTTAAATTTCGGCATAAAGAAAAGAAAGATTACGCCTAGGGCCCCCCATACAAATACCAATCGCCATCCCCAAGAAGCGATCGGGACAACCTGACTAGAAATAAATGATGTGATTGGAATTCCAACTAAACCGACAGTTATACAAAGTCCTTGATATTTACCACGAACAATAGAAGGAAAAACCTCACTAATGTAGGTATTAGCTACTATCGTCAAGGCTGATAACCCAACACCTGTTAAGCAGCGAAAAATACCTAATGATAGAGGATCCCAAGCTAGCGCATTTAACATAGAGAACAGTGAGAAGAAGACACCGGAATAGATTAAAGCTTTTTTTCGTCCAAGCCGATCTGCGAACCATCCTCCAAAGGTTGCTCCAATAAACATCCCCAAAAAAGTGGTTGAAGTAATAACTGCCACTGTACTGACAGAAAGCCCCCATGATTTAATTAAGGCCGGCGCCGCAAATGAAAATGTATTTAAGTCAGCGAACTCGAAAAAATATATAAATGCAAGTGCAAACAATGCTTTCCGATGGAAAGAAAAAATCGGTAAACGGTCAATTCGATTTGGTATATTCAAGAACGACGGATTGACATCGCTTACATTTTGTTGAATAGTCATTTACTTTCCCCCTTATGCTTTTCGTTGTTAATTTCTAATAAAAACTATTAAATTTACCTGATATTTTTAATAATTGACCATCACCTCCCTTGTAAACTTAATTATTTTACTTATTGGCCTTATCCAGTAACAGAATTGGTACCTTTCTTAGAAATAATAGTATTCTCATTGTGGATGTCACTCTCAGTTAGTACAGATGCAGGAATATAAGCATAGCCATCCATTAAGCGCCTTGCTGTTCGTCCAATGGCACAGCGTATTACTTGATAATCTGAACCTGTCATTTCTAATTCCGACTCGAGGTATAATTGCCCTGATGGATGACCGATCCGAAGACGGTCTTGTGATATATTAGCTGGTAAAACTTGATTTGGAATGGTTCCTTCAATTTTTGCTGATGCGGCTAAGGCAACTGCTCCGCTAACTGCGAATGCTTTATGGAGTGATCCCATACTTATATAACGGGCTAGAATATCTATATCACTTTGATCAATCGTTTGATTACTCATGGTTCTATAGCTCTTGGGAGGAGAGACAAACGCAATCTTGGGAAGAGCATGAGTAGATGGTGAAATGCCATTTTCGTTTTGGATGATACCAATTCGTCTGCCAGCCTTTACTCTTATTTGTTCTAATGTTTCCAATATCTCTGTTGCAGAATCAATATCCTCTTTTAATTCATTTCCTAATAAGCCTAATTCCCTAGCATCAACAAAGACAACAACATTTGCCGCATCAATGATGCTGACATGGAATGTACGGCCATCATTAAGCTTTATCAAATCTTCAGGATGGCCTGTAGGGAGTAACTTACCTGTTAATGCTCCTTCTGAATGCGGGAAGTTGAGCATAATCCTTGCAGATGAACCCGGAACACCGTCAATTGAAAAATCTCCTTCATATTGTACCTGCCCGTTAAATACTGGAATCTCAGCGATGATAACCTTTTGAATATTAGTATTGAAAATCCGGACTCTCGTAATAGGCTCCGTTAGTTCAATATATCCCTCTTCCACTGCATAGAGTCCTACCGCTGTTGCCATATTTCCACAAGTTGGTTCATAATCTATCACTTCCTTATCAAGACTGACTTGACCAAATGTATATGTAATGTCTGAATCTGGAAAGGTTGGCGGTCCAACAAGAGCCAATTTACTTGTCAAAGAGGTGCCGCCTCCTAATCCATCAATTTGGTCTTGGTCGGGACTGCCAAATATTCTTAAAATCATACGGTCACGCTTATTTGGTTGAGAAGGAAGATCTATTTTTCGAAGAATAGCCCCCTTGCTGGTTCCGCCACGCATTAAAGTACAAAATACACGATAATGGTTTCCTAGATAATACATAACCTAACCCCCTAATGACGGTTGCAATAGATTTATTGATTTGGTTGTATATTCAGAATAATGCAAGGGGCTCGATAAATAAAATACATGTTTTTTATTTATTTATATAAAAAAATTTTATTTATTAATTGAGATTGAATTATAGTAATTACCTTAAGGATTATTAGATTGTGTAAACTTTTCTTCATCTTGATCTAATAATTTTACCTTTTGAAATTCCTAATTTTATTAACTGCCGTTTCTTTCATCGCCTGAATTTTTTATTTGCTACGTTTTTGTTTTACTAGGGTAATTATTAGGTAATATAATAATATTTCATCGTATACATTTGTTCGGAAAGTACTTTTATATTTTCTGAATAGCAATTGACTATTGGAAAGGATGATTATTGTGGATTATATAAGTATTGGTGAATCTGATATTCAAGCCTCCCGAATCGGCCTTGGCACATGGGCAATCGGCGGTTGGATGTGGGGCGGAACAGATGAAGAAGACTCGATTCGAACCATTCATTCTGCTCTGGATCGCGGAATTAATTTGATCGATACAGCGCCTGCTTACGGTTTCGGACATTCGGAGGAGATTGTCGGCAAGGCGGTTAAACAATATGGCAAGCGGGACAATGTCATAATAGCGACAAAAGTTGCGATAGATTGGAATGATAACGGCCCTTATCGAAATGGATCTAAAGAACGGATTTTTAAAGAAATAGACGATTCGCTGCGGCGCCTTAACACCGACTATATTGATCTATATCAAGTTCATTGGCCGGATCCGCTCGTTGATATTGAGGAGACAGCTGAAGCGATGAATAAGCTTTACGAAGAGGGTAAAATCCGGGCTGCAGGTGTCAGCAACTTTTCCACGGAACAAATGGATGCGTTTCGGAAAGCAGCACCTCTGCATACTGATCAGCCTCCTTACAACTTATTTGAGCGCGAGATCGAAAAGGATATCCTTCCCTATTGCAAACAAAATAACATAACGACATTATTGTACGGGAGTCTATGCCGGGGCATGTTATCAGGAAAAATGTCAAAAGAGAGAGTTTTTCAAGGGGATGATTTGCGCAATACTGACCCTAAATTTCAAGAACCCTGCTATTCTCAATACTTAGAGGCAGTAGACAAATTAGATAATTGGGCTCGTAAACATTACGGCAAACGGATCATTCATCTTGCTATTCGCTGGATTCTTGATCAGCCGGGAGCGGAGATCGCCTTATGGGGAGCAAGACGCCCGGACCAGCTTGACCCGGTAGATGAAGCTTTTGGCTGGGCGTTAACGAGACAAGATTTAAAAGAAATTGACCGGATCATTAATGAAACCGTTAATAACCAGGCCGGTCCGCCGGATTTTATGGCTCCGCCCACCCGCGAACAAATTTAATCTTAAGTGACTTACTTTAAAAATTTATTTTCCATGTCATTTTTCTAAACATTTATGAAGGCACCCTGGAAGCTTCTTATTTTTCCGGGTTCCTGTTTTTAACAAACCTTAAACAATTGGACTTTGGGGATTTTCAATTTGATTTGTTTTTCTAACAGGAATATTTTTCGTAGCCAAGCTTACTATGATCGTCACGATTACATTGATTAACAAAGCAATAAATCCTGAATTAATATCCTTTATTGTCTGCGGTACAAATGGCAGAAGAGAACCTATTGTTTCACCAGATATCGTTATATATAAAACAACAAGTTCACCGACTATTATCCCTGAGAATGCACCATATTTATTTACAAAATTGTTTTTTATAAAACTGCAAAATAATGTGGGCGCCAATTGAATAACCAAACCATAGGACATAATGTTAAGAATTGCGAGAGCACTCCCGCCGTTGATTGAAAAATATAAAGAAACAGCCACTATAACAAGAATGAAAACTTTTAAGATGATCGATTGCTGCTTGTCAGTCGCTTTTGGTACAAAAGTTTTGTAAAGGTTTCTCGTTAATCCCGTTGCAGAGGATAAGATCATGACTGAGGTAGGAACCAAAGCTGTCAATAGCCCTGCAGCACCAATAAAACCTATGATCCATGGATTAAAAGTATGAATGGCAAGGCTTAATAGTGAGAGATCTCCATCTTTTAAACCTGGAATTTGAATGATCGCTGCATAACCTACGAAAAAGACGAACAGTAATAATAGGGTGTAAATAGGCAGCGCAATGGCATTTTTACGAATCGTTCTTTCTCCCTTTGCCGATAAAATAACCATAAACGAGGTCGGCATGATGTAAAAACCAATTGCATTTAATAGAACCGTCGATATAAACCAAGAGCTGCTCAAACCTTTATCCTGCAGAGTAAGTAATTCCGGCTTGGCTTTCTGAACGGCTTCAAACATCGGGTGAATACCGCCAAAGTAATGATATGGAATATATAAACCTATACATACAACAACAATTAAAATCATAAAATCTTTAATGATTGCCGTCCAGGCGGATCCATGGATACCGGAAATCATCACATAAATTGTGACAACAACCGCCCCTAATAAACTTGCAACCGCGGGAGAAATAGCACCGTATGATGCTTCAGAAACAATAATTCCCAACCCTTTAAATTGAATAACAATATACGGGACTAGAGCTATCCCTCCTACAATGGCAACCAAAACCCCCAAATAAGGGCTGCGATACTTAGCAACAAAAAAGTCAGGCTGTGAAACTATATTATTCTCTTTGCCATATTTCCAAATCTTTGGCGCTAACCAGTAAGATAAAACATAAGCCAAAAAGATATAAGTAGGAACATAGTAAGCGGCAGCGCCTTTCGAATAGGCCCAACCGCTCCCGCCAAGGAAAGTGAATGTCGTATAAATCTCGCCGGCTAACAGTAAGAATACGAATATTCCTCCGAATCCCCGGCCGCCTACAGCCCATTGTTCCATATTCATGTCTTTTCCTTTTCGGGCATTTACCCCTAAATAAAGAGCGATAAGCAGAAATACAAGGATAATTAATAGAGCTATATTCATTTTGTATCACTCCTTTTATTATCCGGATCAAATTTATATACAACTGCTAAAATGACAGATGATAATACCATCCATGATGTGATCCAAAAGAGCAAAAAAGGTAATCCCAGAACATAAGGTTCGACCCTGTTTGCCATTGGCAAGAAACATAATACCCCTATAAAAGGGATCAAAAGCAGGAGCTTAATGGTCTTCATTAAATATCCTCCCTTGTAAATGGCTGACTATACTTTCCTCAACCAAACTTCTTTAAAATCATATCAGCCCGTTAATCAAATTGTACTTCCTAGTTATGGTGTTCCTTTGTATCTATTAATAGGTAACACCAAAATGCTCCCAATGGTTATTTAACCATTTAAAAAATTCAATGCAGCTTTCCGGTATATTTGCGTCGTCAAAGCAAGTTCTTCAACTTCAACATACTCATCGATATGGTGAGGGACCTCACGATTGCCTGCACCTGTTGTAATAATTGGTACGCCCGCTATGTGCAGGAAAGTTCCGTCTGTCGCTCCAGGAACGCCATTATAGACGGGCTCCTTTCCAGTGACTTCTGAATAAGCTTGTGCAATCGCCTTAACAACTGGATCATTCTTATCTGTTTTTGTCCAAGGTCTATCTTCAATGACCTCAAATTCCGCTTTGAAATCAGGGTCATCCTTAGCCAGTTTGCTAAAGATGCTGTGAATGTCATTTTGAAGCTTTTCATGATCCTGACCGGGAACCGTACGTATATCAAGAGTCGTCATACATTGATCAGGCATAACATTAATTTGTGCATCGCCTGCCACAGGAGCCTTTAAGATCGTCGGTGTAATACTAGGAAAACCTAACTGCGGATCTTTTCCGAGCCGTTCTTTTTCACGCTTTTCCAATTCATCCAGCTCACAGATGATTTTTGCCATGCGTGTATTGGGATTAATGCCGCTTAAAGGCATGGCACCGTGAGCCATTTTTCCATATGTTCGAATAATAATACGCATTGCTCCTTTTTGTGAAATACATATTTGATTTTCCTCCGGCTCACAAATAATTGCCCCATCAACATCATCGGCCCAGCCTCTTTTTATAAAATGTTTAATGCCAATCATCATCCCCTCTTCATCACATGGAATGCAGAGAATAATTTTCCCTGTAAATGTCTCTTTATCTTCTATTAATGATTGTACAGCAGTTATCGCACATGCCAGATTACCTTTAGTATCATTTGTTCCCCTGCCGTACATTAAGCCGTCAACAATTTCCGCCCCGAACGGATCGTAGTTCCATAATGATTTATCCCCTTCAGTAACAACGTCAGTATGTCCTTCAAACAATAGCGTTTTTCCGGGCAAATCTGAATCTAATATCCCGATGACATTAGGTCTTCCGGGCTCCACTCCCTCGATATGAACTTCTAATCCAATCCCTTTTAGATAATCAGCTATAAAACGGGCTACTTTCTCCTCATTATTATTTGGCTGCTTCGGACGGTAAACACTTGGTATTTGAACTAATTTTTGCGTAAGTTCTATGACTCTTTCCTTATCCCTTAAATAGCCTTTATTTAGATTGGCAGTTTCCATAGAACGCTTCCCCCTTAAAAATTTTTTACGCCTCATTGATTCAATTTGTTTACAAATATGTTTTCACAGCAATATTTTTAACCTGTGTATAATTTCTAAGTGCTTCTAAGCTTTTTTCCCGTCCAAATCCGCTTTTCTTATAACCGCCGAACGGCATTTGAATGCCCCCTCCGGCCCCATAGTTGTTAATAAAAATTTGACCGGCGTTAATTTTATCAGCAAGCCGGTGGGCTCGTCCGATATCTTTTGTCCATATTCCGGCTACTAACCCATATTGAGTACCATTTGCGAGTTTTAAAGCTTCCTCTTCATTATCAAAAGAATAGACAGTGAGAACAGGTCCAAAAATTTCTTCCTGAGACAGCTTGCTTAGAGGGTCAACATTATCCAATACTGTAGGTTTAAAATAATAACCTTGATCTGAATCAGAGATATACGCTCTTTCTCCACCAACCAGAATGTCAACGTTTTCAATTTTTGCAAGATCGATGAACGATTCAATTCTATTTATCTGTTTTTCTGATAAAATAGGGCCGATATCTGGATCAGTGATTCCCGGTCCAATAACAAGGGCATTCATTCGTTCACATATCTTCCCGACAAATTCTTCGTGGATCGTTGATTGAACAAGCAACCGCGCTCCGGCTGAACAAGTTTGACCGGCATTTTGAATGATTGAACGTGTAACCCAATCTAATGCTTCATCCTGGTTGCAATCCTCAAAAACGATGTTAGGCGACTTTCCTCCAAGTTCTAATGTCACTGGGGTAACGTGTCGTGATGCTGCGGTCATGACAGCCATTCCAGTCTCAACAGAGCCGGTAAATGTCATATGATTAATATTCGGATGATCAGAAAGTGCGGCACCTGCTTCATGACCGTACCCTGTCACAACGTTAAAAATGCCCTTCGGTAAATTCGTTTCATCAAAAATTGCTGCAAGCTTTAAGGCAGTAGCCGGTGTATCCTCTGCCGGTTTTACAACAACTGCATTCCATGTCGCAATCGCTGCCGCTGTGCTTCGTGACAAAACCTGCAGCGGATAATTCCACGGAATGATATGCGCGGTAACACCAACAGGCTCACGAACAGTATAATCAAGAATACCAGGCTCAATCGGTATCGTCTCACCTAAAACTTTATCGGCGACGCCCGCATAATATTCAAAATAACGTGCCGCTGCTTCGACATCCGCTTTGGCTTGGGAAATCGGCTTTCCGCAATCAAGTGTCTCCATTTCAGCGATTGCTTCCTTTTCATTGCGAATAGCCTGCGCCACATTGTATAATAGAACGCCCCGTTCATACGGCTTCACCTGCTGCCATTCATGTGACTCAAAGGCATCTCGAGCTGCCTTGACAGCTAAATCAACATCTTCTTGACAACCCCTTGGAATAAAATACAAGGTTTCTAGATTACTGGGATTTATCACTTTAATCGTTTCTTTTGAAGCACTTTCCATCCATTCACCGTTAATATACATACGGTTCATATTCTTTTCCATCTGCTTCTCCTCCAATACGATATTTAAGATGACGATAAACGAGACTGACTCTTCAGTATTTTTTAGAATCTAACCAACATCTTGTCCAGATGTTATCGTTAAATTCCCCGGCCGCCGTCTATATTAAAGATTGCTCCTGTGACCATCCTTGCTTCATCTGAACTTAAGTATACAGCCGCATTTGCAATGTCCTCCGGTTGAATTAACCGACCTAACGGAACACTATCTTTAAATGTCGTCTCCTTCGCTTCTTCCACATCGACACCCTTTGCAGCAAATTGTCCGAGCATGCCCGTATCAGCGGGACCGGGGTTAATGGCATTCACACGAATATTATTTTCAGCAAGTTCTATTGCCAATGCCTGGGTAAACGCCAACACCGCCCCTTTTGAAGCGACATAAGCATTAAGACCCGGCCGGGGACGAACAGCTGAAATTGAAGCAACATTAATAATTACGCCTGCTTTTTGTTCTTTCATTATTGGAACGACTTCACGGCTTGTTAAAAAGTGGGCTTTTATATTAATGTCCATAATACGGTCCCATGCTTCATTTGACACTTTTTCGATAGGGGTTGCGCTCTGTGCTATCCCCGCCGCATTAACCAATATATCTACTTTTCCAAAACGATTAATTGCTTGCTGAACTAACTTCTCAACTTGCTGCTCTTGCGTCATATCAGCTTGTACAATAAGACATTTCTCTTCATCAAAAGAAGCATCTTTTTTTAATGTATCTGCATGTAAATCTGCTGCTGCAACCTTTGCGCCTTCTTCGATAAAACGTTTGACCATGTTTGCTCCCATGCCGCCCGCTGCCCCGGAAATAATCGCCACTTTATTACGTAATCTCATTATTTCTCCTCCTTTGCTTCGAATCCAATTATGATAAAACACCGCTTTTTTTCTTTAATGGCTTTTACAATAGCATCTCCTAATTCATTTGTAGTCGCCGTCCCCATGAGGTCAGGGGTTCTCACTTTCCCATCAACAAGTACTTCTCAATGCTGTCAAGAATAAGATGGTATAAATCGCCATAACCCAAATGATCCATCATCATGGCCACATTTTACATTCATTTCACAATTTTCATTCATTTCAATTTGCAACAGTGTTGCATTCGCTGCATCAATCCACTGATTTCATATCCCATACCTTTTCATCTTGCGCCAGAGTGTACTTCGATTAAAACCTAATTTTTCAGCAGCTTTTGTTTTATTTCCGTTAGTCTCTTCTAATGCCAATGTAATTGCCGCTTTCTCTGATTTTTGTAAATTCAGATTATCAAAAAGCTGTTTTTGCATTTTATTCTTAAAAAAGCCGGCATCTTTCATCATAATCGTTTTTTCATCAGTTAAAAGAACCATTCTCTCAACGACATTACGCAGCTCTCTAACGTTTCCCGGCCAATCATACCGATAAAAAAGTGACAGGACCTCATCCGAAATCCCAAAAATTTTTTTCTTATTCATTTCATTTAGTTCTATTAAAAAGGAGCGAACCAATTCAGGGATATCGGAAAGACGTTTACGTAAAAGGGGCAATTCAAGCGTTAAAACATTGAGTCTAAAATATAAATCTTTACGAAATGTTCCTTGGTTAACCATTGATTCAAGATCACAATTCGTTGCGACGATGATACGGACATCAAGGTATTATCCTCTGTCCGCCAATCCTTCTTACTTGCCTTTCCTCTATCACTCGCAATAACATGGCCTGGATTTGCAAAGGCATTTCACCAATTTCATCGAGGAAAATTGTGATAGATGTTTCTTCATTATATGAAACCGTTTAAGCGATTTTTATCGAAATGAGGTATTTTATATATTCCACTTACAATCCCCTGCTACCTTCCTTAGATATTTAATTAACGTACAAAATTACTCAATTTATTTCCAAAATAAAGTTTTTTATATGTTTTTTAATAAGTTAAATGTGGAAATCATCCCCATGTTGTCCTGTCACTCGCTTCAGGAGGTTTTTCCAACCAATTTCTCTTCGTCGCTATCTTGCTAAATCTGGCAACTTGTATTAAATCCTCTGCAACTGCTTTTTGGCAATGCATAAATATATCCGCTCTCATTGAAGTAAGTGCAGCGTTCCCATAATAAGCTGAAGCTGCCGCAATAAGGAACCCTACATGAAACATCATAAGCTTATTAGAAAAAGGTGCAATATTAGAGGTTGTTATTTCTGATTCAAGCGAACGGGGAGAATGCAAGTCATCTTTTAATAAAATATTGGAAAACAACCCAAGATGTTTATTCGTAATTTTTATACATTGTTGAAGGTAATGACAAACCTCTTTGTCTTTACATACTTGTTTAAAAGCAATTAGCAGTCCTTTTAAAATTGTGCTTTTTTGCAAATTAAAATAAATATTTCCTGCCTCTAAGGTGTTTATTTTTCTAGGTGTTCCTAAAACATCCGCTACATATGTTAAATTTTTAATAAACGATACATGATCAGGTGTGGTATAAAACGGCGGTTTATCGTAAAGCTGTTTTTCTAAAAGCACATCTAAAGATTTATTATAAATTTCCATCGTATCAAGATTACATTGGTGATAAAATTGTCTAATATCTTTACGGATTGAAATACTGAACCCAAGGCCATATCCTTGCATACCGTGCATCGACATCGTATGAATGTAATTAATACAGAATATATCAGTGAATAATGGAGGTGCGTCTAAGTTAACATCTTCATCTGAAAATCCTTTTGGAACTGGGAAGTTTTCTTGATAAAACACACTTTCTAATGTTTTTATATGCTTTAGGGAGATTTCATAGCCCATCTTATATACCCTACGAATTTCCGGGTCTTTAATTGTTTTTAGCATGTATTTAATAATACAAATTTGCAATGTCTCATTGATATAATGTGCCCATAAGTTCGAAATTTCCGGTGATGTTAATCTATCATGATTCTTCTTCATGGTTATACCGCCCATTTCTTGCATTTATTTTTTCTTACTTTCACCAACTTTCCTGTTGTTATGCATCAACAGTTAGCTTACTGCAGCAAACTTGCCCTTAAAAACAAAAAAGGCTGCTCAATTTTTGAGTAACCAAGTTTATCAATGGGCAGATTAGCATTAAATCATATTATTCCATTGGTAAGAATCATGTTTGTTGCAATTCATTTCATTCTTATTAAGCGCCTTGAAAATGACTGCGCTTCAATCAGGTGCATTTTAAACAACGGTGATATTTTTTACATTTTCCCCACATTCTTGTATAATTATATACCATGTTAAGGAGTTGACATAATAAAGTGAAATTTAATAAGAAAAAAATCAACGTTGTAAATCTTCAACAAACTAAAAAAAGTGTGTTTGCTACAGGGATAGGAAACGCTATGGAATGGTTTGACTTTGGCTTATATTCATATTTAGCTGTTATTATCAGTCAAAACTTTTTTAGTGCTGTTCAGAATGATCAGCTGAAATTAGTGTTCACATTTGCAACATTTGCAATTGCCTTTTTAATGCGCCCATTAGGCGGTATTATATTTGGTAAAATCGGAGATAAGTTAGGAAGAAAAGTCGTTTTAACAACCACGATTGTTTTAATGGCTCTTTCCACATTACTAATCGGTTTATTACCTACATATGGTCAAATAGGTATATGGGCGCCTATCCTCTTATTAATAGCTAGAATTATTCAGGGTTTTTCAACGGGCGGCGAATACGCTGGTGCAATGGTCTATATTGCAGAATCTTCTCCAGACAATAAACGGAATATGCTTGGGAGCGGATTAGAAATTGGTACGCTTGCCGGTTATATATTAGCTTCGCTTCTCGCCAGTATACTCTTTATCACTCTATCTGATCAACAGATGGCCTCTTGGGGTTGGAGAA
The DNA here is from genome assembly GCF_042665295.1 of Scopulibacillus cellulosilyticus. NCBI lineage: Bacteria > Bacillati > Bacillota > Bacilli > Caryophanales > Sporolactobacillaceae > Scopulibacillus > Scopulibacillus cellulosilyticus. The sequence continues at coordinate 128,435 of NZ_JBHTCO010000002.1, read as the reverse complement.
TACCCTTTCTGCTCGGATTACCTTTAGGGCTTATTGGATTGTACTTAAGAAGTAGTTTAGAAGAAACACCGATTTTTGAAAATGAACTTTCTGATAATGAAGTCCAAGAGGAAAGCTTCCTGTCTATTTTAAAAAACCATAAAAAAGATATTCTTGTATGTTTTGTAGCTGTCGCATTCTTTAATATTACAAACTATATGTTATTATCATACATGCCTTCTTATTTAGATGAGATTATTGGATTATCTGGTACAGTAGGAACCGTATTAATTACTATTATAATGATTATCATGGTACCGCTTGCTTTAATGTTTGGAAAGCTTAGTGATAAAATTGGAAACAAGACTGTTTTCTTAATTGGTTTAGGTGGATTAACCCTATTATCTGTCCTCGCTTTTTATTTAATAAACTTGAATGCATTAGTATTTATTTCTTTAGGTATTCTAATTCTCGGTGTTATGCTTTCAACTTATGAAGGCACAATGCCCGGATCGTTACCAACGATGTTCTATACAGATATTCGATATAGAACATTAGCAGTAACCTTTAATGTCTCTGTTTCATTATTTGGCGGGACTACCCCATTAGTTTCAACATGGCTGGTCCACCAAACAGGGAATAACTTAGCACCTGGTTTCTATCTAACAATCGTTAGTATTATCGGATTTTTAGTGATATTGTTCTTATTCAGCAGCACTTCAGGAAAATCATTAAAAGGTTCTTACCCAACAGTTGCTTCTAAGTCTGAGTTTAAAGAAGCTGTTGAAAATCCAAAAGACTCATTATGGTGGAAAACAGAAGAAAAAGAAAAATAAATCGAATTAAAAGGTATCTGCTCAAATGAACTTCTATTCGTAAAACAAGTCATGTATAACAAATGCTTCTTATATGATATGGCCAACGTGGACTTTTCACCATGATCTGAAAAGTCCACCTTTCATAAAGCCGAGTTTAAAGAGACCAGAATACTTGGCCAAGTATTCTGGTCTCTTTTTCCGAACAGCGTAAATAAAGTCGTGTAAAGGGATGTTGCGGCGCCCCTAAAAGAGAAAATTAATGATTGTCCCGACTGTCCTTATTCTAAACAACAGCACAGAAAGACATTTGCGGTGGCAAGCCAACGAAAATAGATAGGGTTTAGCCGAACAGGAAGTATAATAAATGGATCGGTAAACCCTATTATCTATGCTGTTGTTAATCTTATTATATGCATTTTTTTATGGTTAGCTTCCATATTACACTTAGTTAAACATTGACTTTTAAGAATTCTTTCAGGAACCTAATCAAATCAGAGATATTTGTCAGCGATAGGTCAGAGATTTTAAATTATGTCAAGAAATTACTAAGACTATTCTTAACCATTTTGGCGTCTTCACCTTCGATAATAACCAGACATTTACCTAGCACCAAAATTAAAGAATCGTCACCATTTCCAGGCCGCTGCTATCACAATAAATAACTCCAACTAGGGGTACGGAAACGATTCGCAGATTGAGGGGCCACTTTGGAAAATAATAGCTAATACCAGTAACCGATAACTGGTATTATATTTTTATATATTGACATGCCCATCGGGGGTATGGTAAATTTGTTTTGTGATAACAAACTGATATTTCAGACAGTAACTCTGCCTTTACTATGTTTGACTAAGGGATTGGGAGATTTGTCAATATCTTTGATCAAATTCCTCCCCTATCTTCTTTTATGTTATAGATATAGGCCAATTTTCATTTGTGCGTAAAAATAATAAAATGTTTTTAGTTAATAAAATTGTATGAATCCTTAGGGCGATAATTTATTTGAAAACAAAAGGTGATGGTCATGAGTAAGGGTTAATAAATAGGCATAGAAGATAGGTATCCTAATACGATTGAAAAAAGAAGTATAGAAAATTGGGAGGGAAAACTTTGAGTAGAGAAGAATTGTATAAAAAATCATATTTTAACCGTATTGGTGAATTAAGTGATCTTGTACCAGATGTTTTTAAAGCTTTCATGAATTTTGACAGACTGGCATTAGCAGAGGGGAAACTAACAAAAAAGCTAAAAGAATTAATCGCCATTGCGGTTGCTCATACAACAGGCTGTCCTTATTGTATTGAACTTCATGTTAAACAAGGAAAATCGAAGGATGTTTCTAAAGAAGAAATGTCTGAAGCCATAATGGTTGCAACAGCCTTAAAGGCAGGCTCTGCGCTTGCTCATGGAGCGAATGCCTTAAATGCATACGATCAAAATGAAGACGAAGAATTGTATAGAGCATCATATTTTCATAGATTAAAAGAATTCTCAAAACTCAATGGAGAAGTTTTTAAGTCATTTGTTGATTTTGATGGAAAAGCAATGAAAGAAAGTACTTTAAGTGTAAAAGAGAAGGAATTGATTGCGGTTGCGGTTGCTCATACAACGGGATGCCCATACTGTATTGACGATCATACGAAAAGGGCAAAACGGGCAAATGTAACAAAAGAAGAACTAGCAGAATCTATTATGGTTGCAACGGCATTAAAAGCAGGTTCAGCTTTAGCTCACAGTGTGAATTCCTTAAATGCATATGATTCATAAAATAGAGATTTAAGATTCATATATCTTCATACTTTATGGGTCTTCGTTCACCTACATAGGCGGGCAAACTTACGAATATAAAAACTTATTTTTTTGATAAAGTTATTTTAGAATGGCTATATAGGTCGCGAAAGGCGGCCTTTTTTGCTTCTTTATAAGAAGATTAGGCAGGTGTATGTATGAAGAAACAATCTCTAATAGGGGTAGAGTCAGGAAAATGGGGTATCTGTACTCTGAAAATCATTAGTATTTAAAGTATTGTATGAAGAAAAATTGAGTGAAAAGTTTCTTTCCCCTTTTTAATTCATCTCCCATAACTTATGTGTCCCATACGGGGTATATCATTAATTGCAACAGACGACAGACGGGCGTTTCTTTATTCAATTAAACGGCCCTTTTGGAATTAATAAAGTATTTTTATTTTAGTCTTATAATGCACTTTATGTAAACCGAATTGTTTTATAAAAGGGGGCCAGTCCCGAAAATGCGATCTTTTCCATGTTTTTGTTTTTTATAAAACAAAATTAACGCCTCAGACAAAAAACTGAGGCGTTAATTAAAATAAAAGCTATGTCCTTAAACTGCCATATTTTCTTGATTTTCAGCATGATTCTTTTTCAGTTTACGATTATGCAAAGTAAAGAAAACAATGCTGAGTATCAGCATAACCACTAAGAAAACAGCCAGGATGAGCGCGTTATGTTTTAACATGCCAGTTTGATCCCCGGCGATAATATTTCGGAATCCTGCTATGCTGTAGTTCATCGGCAGCCATTGCGGTATGCTTTGCAGCGGTTTCGGTATCAATTGGATTGGATATGTGCCCCCGGTTGTTGTCAATTGCAGGGTAAGGATAATGATGACACAGAATCTGCCCGGATTGCCAAAGGCACTGGCAAAGAACTGAATCAATGCCATAAATGTTAAGCTGGCTAAAATACTAAATAGAATAAACGTCATTGGATGGCCGACTTTTAATCCTAAACCAAATAAGACGATTATATCGGCAATGACGGCTTGTGCTATACCCATGACGGCCATCACAAAATATTTGCCTAAAGCCCAGCTGATACCTGTTCTTGGCTCTAATGCAGGTTTTCTTAAGTCATAAATAATCGTTAACATTAATGCCCCGACAAACAATCCGAGTGACAGGAAGTATGGCGCCAGACCATAGCCGTAGTTATTAACGTGCGAGTGTGTGTTGTTATGCAGATCAATAGGTTTTGCAAACATATCTGCATGATCGTTATTTTTTGGTATGCCCGCCGTTTCTTTATGTGCATCGCCAAGCTGCGTAAACAAATCCTGATTGCCTTTATGAATATCAGACACACCGTTTGCCAGTTTCGATGTACCATCTCCGATTTGATTCGTTCCATTAGATAAAGCTGACATGCCGTCAGACAGCTGCCCGATACTGTCATTCAGTTTCTTACTGCCTGCAACCAATTGATTCTCGCTGCTATTTAATTTCTCTATACTGGAAGTCAGCGTTGCCCAGTTTTCTTTAAGGGAATTTGTACCATCAGCAAGCGATTTCGCCCCTTCAGATAATTGACCCGTTTGACCCGGCAATTGATTAGCCTTTTTTTGGAATTGTTCCATACCGGAAACCACTTGACCCTGTGCTTCTTCAAGTTTTTTATAATTATTGACTAACTCATTCTGAGCGGATGCCAATTGATTGGCACTTGAAGCAAGTTGTTTCACTTTGTCGCTGACACCAGGCTGCTGGATCTCCGAAAGCATTTGTTTCGTCTTTTCATTCACTTGGTTAACAGCACCATTTTCGGTTTCGCCCATTTGTATTATCTTTTGAAAATCCGGATCTTTAGCCGCTTCAGGGTGCCTTTTCTCATAATCTTGCAGTGCACTGGAAAGTTGGTCACTGCTGTCTTTCGCTTTGCCTAATCCGTCAACAAGCTGGGTTAATTGCTGCATATTATTTCCTAATTGATTAATGACAGGCTGTGCTTGACTGACGCCATTTTCAAATGCTTGAACAGCTTGTTGTTCCTTCTCAAGACCAGCGCCTATTTTGTCCATATTGGCTTTTATCTGTTCCGAACCGTTTGTCAGCTGCTCGTGAGACTGTGATAATTGATTCATTCCCTGATTTAATTCTCGAAGCTTATTGGCCAGCGTGCTGGCACCATCAGCCAGCTTTTGGATATCGTTGGACTTAGACTCAGTTTGTGAATAAAGTTCTTGTGTCCCATTTGATAATGCTGTTAAGCCATCGTGTAATTGACCTGATCCTTGAGAAATCTGGTCCGTACCATTTGTTAATTGTTCACTGGCACTGGCCAAATCTGACACATGCTTTTTCAAAGCGTTAAGGCCTTTCTCGGCATCCGCGCTGCCATCGGCCAATTTCCCAGCCCCGTTACTAGCCTTTTTAAGTCCATCAGATAGTTCATCTAATTGATGATACATAACTTTCGCATAAGTTTCAGTGATCTGATTGGCAGCTTTGTTTTTAACTTCTTTAGCCCCTGTCTCGCTCATAATCGAAGCAATATAGTTGTAATCGCTGTTTAATTGATATGAGAGCGGCAATTTTTTTATTTTATCATCATTAATTGTGGCAGCATCTTTAGAAAATTCCTTTGGAATGGTGATGATCATAAAATATTTATTATCATTAAAACCTTTTTTGGCCTGATCGGCATCGACAAAACGCCAATCAAATTGTTTATTTTTCTTTAATTCATCTGCTAAATGATGACCGATATTCACATGTTCTCCTGCCAGTATAGCGCCTTTATCATGGTCTACGACCGCTACCGGCAAATCTTGAGTATTTGAATATGGATCCCAAAAGGCCCATAAAAACATCCCGCAATATATAATAGGAATTAAAGCAACACCGATCAATGAAATCAGTAATTTTGGTTTTTTCCTAATGGATGCGAGTTCTGAAAAAAATAAACGAAATGCATTCACAAGCAACATCTTCCTTCCTGAAAATAATTGACCATTTCAGTCATACAGTCAAAAAAGGCAAACATATTTCCCTTGAAAATGAATAACAAGGGATCTATGACTATATATATGATCTTTATCTTTTTTCAAGTCCATTGGCGAAGTAAAGATCAAATAAACCGGCAATCTCCTCTTTATCTAAAGGTTCATGCCTTTGTTCCCATTCAAAAACAATCGCGATATAAAGCCTAAGCATAACAAAGGCAGTTATTTCAGGGTCGCAATCGACAAGTTCACCCTTTTCAATAGCCAGCCGAATATGCTTCTCAAGAAACGATAAAATAGCATCTTCAAATTTACCTAAGGCTTGTTTTGCCGGCAATGTCCCGATATCCTTTACTTCTTGGGTCATTTTAATGGTCAGCTGATGATCCTTTCTCAAAGATAAGATCCCGTAAAGGGCGCGGTGCAAATTCACAAAGAAAGTATCATTCTCATCAATGGCCGCTTCCGCAATAACCTTGGCTTGATGTATAAATTGATCCATAATTTCATTAAATAATTCCTCTTTGTTTTTGAAAAAATTATAAATTGTTCCTTTACCAACATTTGCAATTTTCGCTACTTGATCCATTGTCGTACCTTTATACCCAAAAAGCGCAAATGATTTTTCTGCTGCTTTTAGAATGCTTTCTTTTCGCCCATTCATAAAAAGCCCCACCTTTTTTGACCAAATGAACATTTTGGTCAATCAGTTCTAACAAATCATAATATATCATGAAATAAACCGGTAAACAATATAATTACCGGTTTATTTTTCAGTTAAAAGACATAATAATATTTTCTTGTACGAATTGATTTATATTCGGCTTAAAAGATTGGAATTAATAATATGTTTTGCTGCATCTTTACCCTGTCGGATACAATCCGGCAAACCGACGCCTTCATAGGATGCACCAGCTAAATAAACGTTAGGATAGTCTTCTTGCAGACGCCCTCTGACATCTTTGAGCCATTGCTTGTGGCCAACAGGATATTGAGGCATGGCCTGTTCCCAACGGCTGACCACCGAAAAATGAGGTTGTTTTTTAATGTTAACAACCGTACTTAAGTTTTCTAATGCTACCTGAGTCAGTTCATCGTCAGATCGATGAATAATATCGTCGTCGCCCGCTTTACCAAGATAGCACCTAACCAACGCTTTACCCTTTGGTGTTGTATGGGGCCACTTCATGTGGGTCCAAGTGGATGCGGTAATAGAGACCGGTTCTCTTCTTGAAACGACAAAACCTGTGCCATTTTTATCCATCTTAACATCTTCTTCATCAAAAGCCATGGCAACGGTTGCCACTGACGTATTAGGATCTGCTTGCTTATTTTTCAGATAAGGGGCTTGCAGAAGGCCTGCCGTCATGTCATGCGGTATTGTGAAAATAACAGCATCGGCCAGAAGTTGTTGACCGCTCGATAACTGCAGTGAATAGTGCTGCTCCTGCTTATCTATCCCGGTAATTTTTGTGCCTGTCATTAAGGAACATTGGTTTAAGGATTCGGCCAGCTTATCAACTAAATGACTCAATCCGCTTTTTAATGTTGCAAACTTGCCTTCATTCGTATTCTCAGGTGCTCTGAGTCCCGCTATCAAACTGCGGGATTCCTTTTCTACTTTAATAAATTGGGGCTGCGTTGCCTGAAGACTTAATTTATAAATGTTCCCGGCATAAATCCCTGATAATAAAGGACTGATGATATGATCAACCATTTCTTCGCCGAGATGATATTTAAAGAACTCGCCGACAGAAGTATCATCAAACGCAGGCATTTTCGGTAAAATTAAATCGTTAAGGGCTCTCGCCTTCCCCTCTTCAGAGAGGAGCTTTGTTTCCATAAGTGACTTGATGCTGGTAGGCACGCCCATGACAGATCCTTCCGGAATCGGATGAAGTTCACCATCTTTTAAAATATACGACTTACCGGTATGATTTGAGACGACTTCATGTTCCAAACCGAGTTCTTCAACTAATTCGAGCGCTTCTTTTTTCCGCTTTAGGAATGAATCAGGGCCTCGTTCAATGACAAAGCCGTCTTGATGAACAGTTTGTATTTTCCCGCCAAATTTATCACTGGCTTCGACAAGTGTTATTTCCAGAGCTTCAGCTTGTTTCTGAAGATAGTAAGCGGCTGACAGTCCTGTCAAGCCTCCTCCTGCGACAACCACACGCTTCTTCACAATTATTCACTTCTTCCAGCAAATTTTTTCAATATAACAGTTGCAAGCGCATCTATAAATTCCGGATTAGCATTTGGCATTTCCGGACGATAATACTTGGCCCCTAATTCATCGGTGACAACCTTGCATTCGTAATCATTATCATAAAGAACTTCAAGATGTTCTGCGACAAATCCGATCGGACAATAAACGAAAGTTTTATACCCCTCATGCTCGTATAAATCACGGGTCAAATCTTGAACGTCGGGACCTATCCATGGATCCGGCGTATTGCCGGCGCTTTGCCAGCCGAGTGCCCAATGCTTAATACCTGCCTGTTCACTTATTAATTTAGCCGTTTCTTCCAATTGAGCAGGATATGGATCTCCTTGGCTGATGATTTTTTCCGGAAGGCTGTGCGCGGAAAAAATGACAACCGATTGATCATGCTCGTTTTCCGGAATTTTATTAAAGGTTTTATTGATTTGATTCACCCAGAATTGTATAAACTTAGGTTCTTTATACCAGCTTTCAACCGACATAATCTCAGGACCGCCAATTTTTTCAGCAGTCTCAGCCGCCCGTTTGTTATAAGACTCCACGCTGAAGTTTGAAAAATGGGGAGCAAGAACAAGGCTGACTGCCTTTTTAATGCCGTCTTTATGCATGTCCTTAACTGCATCTTCAATAAATGGCTGTATATGTTTCAAACCAATATATACTTTAAACTCATAATCGTCTTGGCATTCATTTAAACGCGTTTCAAGACCGAGAGCCTGCTCTTTAGTAATTCTTGCTAAAGGCGACGTTCCGCCAATGGATTGATAGCGTTGCTTTAAATCTTCAAGATGAGCGTCAGATGGCCGCCTTCCATGACGAATATGTGTATAGTAAGGCTCAATATCTTCCGGCTTATATGGCGTGCCATAAGCCATAACAAGCAGCCCTATTCTCTGTTTGTTCAATTTTAACACTCCCGTTACATTTTGCTTGTATAGTCATGTACATAATCAGTTAGTTTCTTTAACGTCTCACCATTTGCAAAGGGAAAGACACCGTGTCCAAGGTTAAAAATATAGCCTGGACGGCTTGCTCCCTGGTCAATGACTTCCTTCGCGCGTTCTTTTAATAACTCAAAAGGTGCTAACAGCAGCGAAGGATCAAGGTTGCCTTGCAACGCCTTGTCTACCCCTAATGCTCTGACCTGTTCAATTGAAATTCGCCAATCAATTGATAAAACATCAACCGGGAGCTTGTTCCACTCCTCTAATAAGTGGCTTGAACCGCTGCCGAAATAAATGGAAGGTACAGTGGTTTCCGTTTCTTTTAACGCCTTAAAAATACGCGCCATCGTAGGCGCAATGTACCTTCTATAATCTTCAGCACTTAAAGCACCTACCCAGGAATCAAATACTTGTACAGCCTGAGCGCCTGAACGAATTTGCGCTTGTAAATAGGTCACCGTCACTTCGGCAAGCCTATCCATTAAAGCCTGCCATTCTTCAGGCTTTGAATACATAAATCCTTTTGTTTTATAGTACCCCTTCGAAGGCCCGCCTTCTATTAAATAGCTGGCTAATGTGAACGGCGCCCCTGAAAAGCCTATCAAAGGGACATCTAACTGTTCTCTTAAAAGTTTAATTGTGTCCAGTATATAAGGGACATCTTTCTCTGGAGCTAAATCTTTTAGTTTTTGTATATCATGTATCGTCGAAACCGGATTGGCAATGACAGGTCCGATACCTTCAACAATTTCAACATCAACACCAATTGGTTTTAAAGGAGTCATAATATCAGCAAATAAAATGGCCGCATCTACCCCAAGCTGCTCAACCGGCAACCGGGTCACTTCTGCACAAACTTCCGGGTTTTCATTAATTTCAAAAAAGGAATACCTCTCCCTGATTGCACGATATTCAGGTTGATAACGCCCTGCCTGCCTCATATACCATACTGGTACATATGGTACTTCTTCCTTGCGGCAAGCCTTCAAAAACGTATCATTGAACTTTTTTCCCATAAGACACCCTTCCCTATCCGTTACAATACGTGTTCAAAAAGGAGAAAAACAGCAGGTCTAAAAACATCGGGATAAATCAGTCTGTTTCCGTGGCTCTTTGAACAAGTTTTTTATCATCCAATATCCATTTTATCTAAAAGTCCTCTGACATGCATTTCATAAATACAGCTATTTTCTTGAAAATATAAATCTGTTCATAAAATAGACCTGTTTTTTCCTCAATTTGGAACAAGGGGGTATTTTAAAATGAATTTTTACAACTTTATTGTAAGCCTTAGGTAATATTTCCATTCATTTATATTCCAAAAAGACCAGTTCCAAAGACGCATAGCAAAGCGAATCTCTGCATTTATTAGTTCATTGTCACTATTTCTTCTTCTCTATAAATTGGTGTATGATGGGAATATATTCTGACTATTAAAAAAGTAACGGAGGTGTTAAATGATAGTTTTACATTAAATGGGGTAATAAAAACTTCTAAAATGATCAGTCAATGTAAGAACTTATTTTAATCATTTTTTCGAGAGGAGAAGCACCGATGAGAAGAATGAAAAATAAAGTATTGTCGGTCGTTGCCGCCGGTACACTATTGCTCGGTGCTGTGCCGTCCATTGCATCCGCTGATACACCAAAGGTTCAGTCCATCCCGCAAGGCACTGGCCCAGCTGTCCTGCAAAACGCAAACTATTTTGGGGATCTTGATCCAGACACGAGTATTACCGTTGATATCGTCATGAAGGTTCACAATAAGGATGCGCTTAAACATTTTATTAATGAAACAGTATCCCCTGAATCTCATCATTACAGAAAATATTTAAGCACTCATCAATTTAAAGCAAAATATGGTGCCCGTCCTAACCAAATCAATACGGTTACACATTATCTTCGTCAATTCGGCATATCCAGCAAAGTATATGATGATAATCTTGTCATTACCGCAACAGGAACTGTCAGCCAATTTAATAAAGCATTCAGCGTTGATATTAAAAAAGCAAAATTTAAAGGCAAACATTTTCATGCAACAAAGAAACAGCCTAAAGCGCCAAAAAATGTGGCCGAAAATATTCTCGCTATTTTAGGGCTGAGTGATTATTCTAATTTTAAATCACTTGCAGTTAAAAGACCTGTAGAAATTAAACAAAAAGATAATTCGCCTGAAGGTCCGCTTAGCCTCGATCCTAAGGATTTAATTAAACGCTACAACGTCCAGCCGCTTTATGATAAAGGCGCTAAAGGTCAAGGACAAACGATCGGCATTGTCACATTGGCTAACTTTAACCCGGAAGATGCCTATTCATTTTGGAAAGAAGAAGGCATCAAGGTTAAGCCAGATCGTATTAAAGTGACTAATGTTGACGGCGGCTCTAATTGGGACGGCTATGAGGAAACTTCTCTGGATGTTGAACAATCCGGGGCGCTGGCGCCAATGTCGGATATTAACGTCTATGTCGGTCCAAATACTGACCCTGGATTTGTCGATGCCTACGCACAGGCTATCAACGAAAATAAAGCCAAGCAAATCTCTGTCAGCTGGGGACTCAGCGAAACAGCGATTATCGACTCGGTTAACCAAAAAGTAGAATCGCCTGAATACGCCGAAGTATTCAATCAGCTTTATATGCAAGCCGCTGCACAGGGCATTTCTATGTTTGCGGCGTCAGGCGATGCGGCAGCTTACGATGCTACAAGGACGCCTGGAACTTATCAGCTGTCAGTTGATAACCCTGCCGACAGTCCTTATGTCACAGCTGCCGGCGGTACAACCTTACCATGGCATACAACAACAAAAACCGGCGTCAAAGTTTCAGTCGACGATGAACGTGCATGGGGCTGGGACTATCTGTATAAATACTTTGATTCATTAGGATACAATAACCCGCAAGGCTGGGCAAATAAATACTTCTCCGGCGGCGGCGGCGGTTTCAGCGCTTTCTTTGATACCCCTGATTATCAGAAAGGCGTGCCCGGCGTCAATTCATACACAGCAGTAAAACAATGGGAACCTAGCAGTGATTATACTTCTGTTCAGCGTGTCACACCGGAACTCGTCAAAGGAACCGGAAAGGGCAGAAACATGCCTGACCTTTCAATGGATGCCGACCCGTATACAGGATATAAAGTATACCTAAGCGATCCAGGAAAACAGGGCTCCAACAGCCAATGGGCTGTATACGGCGGAACAAGCTTTGTATCACCGCAGCTTAATGGATTAACAGCACTTATTAACAGCGCTGACCATACACAAGTCGGTTTCTGGAACCCGCAAATCTATCATTTTGCTAAGGGGAAAAATTCGCCATTTAAGCCATTAAATACAACCGGATCAACAAATGACAATCTGTTCTATACAGGTACTAAAGGGACTGTTTATAATCAAGCAACCGGGCTCGGCGTACCAGATGTCGCTTCATTAGCTGATCACTTTGCACACCAATGGGTAAAACCGGGACCAAAGCGCCCCGGACCGGACGGACACGATCACCATTAGAATTAAAAATAAATCTATCATTCATCAACCCTCGGGATAATCCGGGGGTTTTTATGTTTTGTATATAAATAATGTTAGTATAAGTATGAAAGACTTATTATAAATGATGTATTATGTTTCCCGGACTTTTTGAACTTCCTCTAATAGTATTTTTTCAAAAAGGAGGACAAAAAGAGCCGAGAAGTTCGAGGAACGACAGTCTCGAGGACCGGAGCGTATGGATGTAATACGTGAGGACCGGAGAGACCGAGTGACGAAGAAATTCGATAGCTATTTTTCCCGGACTTTTTGAACTTCCTTTATAGGAGATTAAATGATGTGGATAAGAAAAACACCCTATAAAAAAAACAAAGATCAAGGCATTATAACCTTAAAAAAAGTAACCATCGGCAAGATCGACCAATGGATAATGATACGCGGCACTGACCGCTCAAATCCAATTCTGCTCTTTTTACACGGCGGTCCCGGCGCAGCGCAAATTGGGTTTGCCCGCCCTTTCCAGAGTACACTTGAGGAACATTTTATTGTAGTCAATTGGGATCAGCGCGGCGCTGGATTATCATATTCTAAACATTTAACCGCAACTTCAATGACCATTAATCAATTCGTTTCAGACTTATTGGAAGTTGTTCAGTGGCTGCGCCAAGAATTAAAACATGAAAAAGTTTATTTAGTTGGACATTCTTGGGGGTCGATCATTGGCATGTTAGCCGTTCAAAAACGTCCGGAATGGTTTTACGCCTATTTTGGTGTCGGCCAAGTAGCAGACATTAACAAAGGCGACTTTATTTCTTACGAGTATACGTTGCGTTGTGCAAAAGTCAGCCAAAATAAAAAGGCAATCCTCGAGCTGCAAGCGATTGGCGAACCGCCTTGGAATAACATAAAACACGAACGCATCCATCAAAAATGGTTAAAAAAATTTGGCGGATATTATAAACAAAAAAATTTAGTAGCTAAGTTTTCCAAATACATGCTTTTAAATTCCGAATATCGTTTGATTGATCTTTTTAAACATATTAAAGGCCAACAATTTAGCATGAGTCATATACACGATGAAATGAGCGCGGTTAACCTTACTGAACAAGTAACAGAAGTACAAGTTCCGGTCTTTTTTTGTATCGGCAGGCACGATTATCTCACACCGTATGAGTTAGCCGAAGAATATTACAAAATACTTAAGGCCCCGCAAAAGAGCTATATCTGGTTTGAACATTCCGCCCACTCACCCCATTTTGAGGAATCCGAAAAATTTAATGAGTTCTTAATCAAGCACGCTGTATATGATTAAAAAAGCGCTCCTTTAAAAAAGGAGCGTTAATCATATGATGAATTTTTAAAAGACTGCACCTATATGGAGATTTTCGCTCCTAAACATTTTAAATCGCTCATAAATGCTGAATTTCACACATAAATTTAAACTTTCGCTCATAATCATAAAAGTTTGCTCTTTAATTCTTAGTTTTCGCCCATAAACTTTGAAAAGTCGCTCATAATTTTTAGACTTTCACTCATAAATTTCAATTTTCGCTCCTAATCTTTAAAAGCCGCTCACAAATTCAAACTTTCGCTCCTTTACTTTTTCAAGAACAAATCTAAACGATCAGATTAAGCTTGTTGCCCAAGCGATAACAGAATTTTTTAATAAAGAAAACTTGCCGATTGGCAAGCCTTAATAGGCGAAGACAGAGGCCTAGCTGCTCTTATACTATCGACCTTATCTTGGCAGCTGCGTCGAATCTTCATCTTTGTTGCCAAGATATACTTTCTGATAATGTAAGAAAAACCGGGCATAAAACGCCCGGTTATCATCTTAAAAAGCTTGGGACCCAATCAACCTTCGCTTTGGAAGATGGTTTCCCTTCATGTTTTGTTTGCGGGTTGTACGGAACTACTTCGAATGAACCTGTGTGCAAAGGATTAATATAATCGGCAACATACTCACCTTTTCCTGTTACTTCACCGATCTCGGTTTTCGTTCCGTCTTTAATATGGTAAATGCGATAAACAATACGATCATCCTTAAGCGGTGTCCAGGTAAGTTTAACAGCAGGCATTCCCATATGGCCAATCGTACCGTTGGCTCTTAAATCGGTTATTTTGCCTAAGCGGATCGGCGTATCTAAACTGTCCACATCTGACGGTTTATGGAATGAGAGATTTTGTTGGTCAGGCAAATCGTTAATGATATCTTTAAACAACATAGCCGCATCCCCGCTTCCGCCTGTCAGATATTGATCTTTGGTTGTTTTATCATAGCCTATCCATACAGATCCGACAGCCTTAGGGGTATAACCAACGAACCATGCGTCCCCCAGCCCTTTTTGTCCATACGCTGTTGATCCAGTCTTTCCTGCAAGGGCAGTATTGACATGTCCTTGTTTCCCCGTACCATTTTTGACAACATTCTCAAGCATTTGGGTCATATACCAGGCTGTTTGCTTCTTAAAAACTTTCGTTGCCTTCCTTTTTGCATGGGCGATCAAGTCTCCATTGCTGTCATAAATCGACTGGATAAAATATGGCTTCACTTCGGTACCGCCGTTTGGAAACGAACTGAAAGCTGCAGCCATCTGCAAAGGTGTCACGCCTTCTTTTAGCCCGCCAAGCGCAATCGCCAGCCCCTTATCAGGAATTTTTAATCCAAGCTTGTCAAGATATTCTTTACTGTAATTAACACCAATTTGATTTAATAACCACACAGCAGGCGCATTAGCGGAAATCGTTAATGCGTCATACATCGTCATTTTCCCCGTATAGACGTGATTATAATTTGTAGGTGTATAATCATGATATTTGTGATACGTTATTTTTTTATCTGTCAAAAGTGAATAAGGCTGATATTTGCCTGAATCAAGGGCCGGTCCGTAAACCGCTAAAGGCTTAAAGGCAGAAGCTGGCTGCCGATCCATATCCACATGATTCAAACCTTTTCTCACGTAATCCCGCCCGCCTTGAACGGCCATGACACCGCCGGTTCTAGGATTCATAAGGATAAAGGCGCCTTGCGGTGATTGATTAGGATTTGAGCCGCGGAAATACCTTTTATCCTTAAAATGTTCATACGATGATTTTTCAGCCTCAATATCCATTGGCACCACAATTTTATACCCGCCTGTCATAACCTCTTTGTTGGAAAGATGATATTTCTTTTTAGCCTCATCTAAGACCATATCAATGTAAGTATAATATTCTGGATGATTTGTTGTTTTTTCAACATTAAGGCCCAGCGTCTTTCCTTGATATCTCACCGATTCTTGTGTCGAAATATAACCTTGCTTAGCCATGAGTTGCAGAACCAAATTTCTTCTTTGAATTGACTGTTTTGGATGCAAAACCGGCGAATACTCGTACGGCGACTTCATCAATGCCGCAAGCGTCGCTCCTTCTTCAACAGTCAAATCACTGACATCTTTATTAAAAAAGTATTTTGAAGCAGCTTGTATCCCGTAAGCTCCTTCCCCAAAATAGGCTTGGTTAAGATACATATCCAAAATTTGCGGCTTGCTGTAGCGTCTTTCAAGCGTAAGCGCAATAATCATCTCTTTTATCTTTCTAAACACTGATTTTTGACTTGTCAAAAAGACTCTTTTTGCTAATTGCTGAGTTATCGTACTGCCGCCTTGTGATTTACTTCCAGTTAAAATGTCTTTACCAAGCGCCCTGAATATTCCCCTTACATCAATCCCATGATGTTTGTAAAAACGTGTATCTTCAGCTGATATAAAAGCCTCTTGAACATGCTTCGGTATTTGATCAATTGAGACCGGTTTCCGGTTTTCAATAAATAAGCTTGATATCGTGTGACCATTCTCATCAACAATTTTTGATGTTGTATCCATAACCAGATCTTGTTTATTAATCATTAAATCCCCGGCAAAAATTATGGCAATGTAACCGAAAATCCCTAAGATAAAGACTCCTAAAATAAGTTCAAAAGCGATCAGAACCTTTTTCAGCAAATCTTCACCTCCCCAAAAACGATCTATTTCTTATATTTTCTTCAAAAGTCTCCAAAACATGAATTTAAATCCAGTTGAATTTTCGACGTATATTTTATTTGTGAAGCGGTTATCTTAAAATTGTCAACGTTGGGATATAGCCAAGCGGTAAGGCAACGGACTTTGACTCCGTTATGCGTAGGTTCGAATCCTGCTATCCCAGTTTTTAAAAGTTTTTTCGGGGTGTGAATTCCACTCCCCTTTATATTCGACATATAATACCATAACTTTTTAGTTCATACCATAATAGGAACCAAAAGATTTATTTTTGGTTCCTTTTTTAAAAATGCTTAAACTTGAGGTTATCAATCATGAAAATGCAAACCAATCACCGGCCGTTTCCTTTGCCAATCCGCCCTTGGATGATGACACAAACCTGGAATGACGTATTTTTTATCCACTGGCCAATTGATTTTGATGATATCAGGGATAAAGTTCCAAAGCAATTATATATTGATACCTTTGACGGGCGGGCATGGATCGGCATCATCCCCTTTCATATCACGGATTTCAAGGTAAGGGACGTATTTTCTATTCCTTTAACAAATGCCTTTCCCGAAATTAACGTCCGGACTTACGTTACTTATGATAATAAACCGGGTGTCTACTTCTTCAGTCTTGATGCCGGCCACTGGATGGCGTCTGTTGCAGCACGGACCTTAACCCCGCTGCCTTATTATTTTTCAAAAATTGATTTAACGAAACAGAATGGAGCCATCACCTATAAAAGTAGCCGGCAAGACAAGAATAGTTCAAATGGAGAGTTCGAAGGAACATTTTCTTCAATTTCGTCAACTTACAAATCCGAAAAGGGCACATTGGATGAATGGCTGACTGAGCGGTACTGTTTCTATACAATGAATAGAAATAAGCTGTACCGGTGCGATATTCATCACGAAAAGTGGGAGCTTCAAAAGGCAGAGGGGGAAATTTTAACGGATACACTCGTTTCTTCACAAAGGATCTCATTGCCCGATAAAAAACCAGTATTGCATTATGCTTCGCGTAATAAAGCGCTTATTTGGCCGTTAGTGCGGGTGAGAAAGTGATGATCATACTGATTGGATGGAAGAAAAAATTATGACTAAATAAACCAAGAGCGGCATATTGTAAAGAACCTCATTTTAAATGTCCATTACACGGAAAAGGCATAAAAAAACCTGTTTTGAATGAGATTGAAACATGGTCTCAAACCTGGTTGGAAATAGAGTAACAATCTTAAATAAGAGGAAAAACCGATTCCCCTTAAAGAATCGGTTTCATATCTTTTAAAAATTGTTTAATTTAGCAAAGAACATTAAATAATTATCCATAATCCTAAATTATATTTTAATCTTTTAAATTAAAATTAAAGTGACATACGCCTTCTTTTAGGATGTATTGATCATGTTCAACTTCAAATTTCGGATTATAGCCTTTAGCTACTGCGGGATCAATCATCTGACAGTATAAAATTCCGTACTCATGCATATTATCATCTGCCCATTGCCCGCCAAAAGGACATTGAGTAAAGGTTTGCTCAATGGTGTAAGGCTTAAAAATATTATCATATTTAAACAAGTCACTGCGGCCCATATCATAGTTTGATAGATAATTATCAATCGTATTTGGTTTGCCGAGATGTTCTGCTCTTTGGGCGATACCCTTGCCTCGCTCCTCTCCAAAGGTTCTGACGCCTTCTTTTATTGCGTCTTTACCCTCTTCACCCTTTTCATCTACAACCGTTTTAGCAATTTGTGCAAATAATTTAGCCATTAATCCATAAATCGTTGTATCGCCATATTTATTTACATCATCAAAGTTTTCAGGAATATATTGATGCAAAACATGCTCTTCACCTTCATTTGACGCTTGCTCGGCAATATCATTGGCATCTTTAAAGCCAAACTTTTTAACGCCAGTTTGAATGAGCTCCCTGCCTTCATTTTCGAAGGCGGTGGTCACAGATTTTTCCAGATGGGTAAACAGCTTTGCGGTAATTCTATACATTGATAAAGGCGGTAATGGTTTATTTATTGTTTCCATAGCGTTCCCCCAAAATTAAATGTTGATTTTTTTCATTATATACTTTAAATTAAGTTTATTCAATCCATACAAATCCTATAGGAATTCACCATTTACATCAGGAAGGAGAAAAATCATGATCAATTCAGGCACTTATATAATATTTATTGAGGTTGCTATTTACCTTTTATTCATGTTAGGCATCGGCGTTTACTTTAGTAAAAAAGATTTAGACCACGGTGATTATATTTTAGGCGGAAACAGATTACCCGGCTGGGCGTTAGCCTTCTCTGAAAGAGCTACCGGAGAATCAGCATATATGTTTTTAGGCGCGATAGGTTTTATTTATGTCACTGGCCTGTCGGGTATTTGGATTCTATTCGGCATGTTTTTCGGCGTTATTTTTTCATGGTTGTTCCTTTCAGAAAAGTTTATGAATGAAAGAAAAAAATATGATGTATACACGCTTTCAGATTATCTGGCTGTTAAATTTCCCCGGCACAGTCATATTATTAGATGGTTATCAAGCATTATTATCGGTGTCTTCTTTGTTTTCTATATATCCGGACAATTTGCCGGAACCGGGAAAACCTTATATTCTATTTCAGGAATTAATGTAACATGGGGGACAATCATTCTTTCTGTTATTATTATCGCCTATTCATGTATGGGAGGCTTTATGTCTGTCGTATGGACGGACGTAGTCCAAAGTTTCCTCATGGTTGCTACCTTTATCGTCGTACCGATTGTTGCTTTTACAGAAATACATGCCCATGGTCTATCAATCTCCCAGTCATTAACTCACATGGGACATGGGGGAGACAGCTGGATAGGCGGATTATCGGGTATTGGATTAGGAATTTTATTATTTGCAAACTTTTCTTGGTTCTTTGGATGGCTTGGCGGTCAGCCTCAACTAAGTTCAAGGTTCATGGCTTTAAGAGATAAACAAGAAGCAAAGACTGCCAAAGTTGTGGCAATAGCTTGGACTTTAATTGTTTATATCGGCGCCTTTTTAGTTGGTATATTCGGAATAACTTTATACAAACAAGGAACATTATCCGACTCTGAATTAATCTTGCCTTATATGTTGTCGCATTTGTTACCGCCTTGGGCTACAGGTATTTTTATCGCGAGTATATTGGCTGCTATTATGTCAACCGCTTCTTCACAATTAATGGTGATAACAACATCAATTAGTGAAGATATTATTCACAAATCATTAGGTTTAAAATTATCGAGTAAATCTCTTGTGAAAATTAGCAGAATAACTGTTATTGTTGGCGGCGTCCTTGGACTTATTCTAGCACTATTGTCAAAGTCTTTAATCTATACTGTTGTCAGCTTTGCTTGGGCTGGTATTGGAAATACTTTTTCTGCAGCTATTCTTTTGACCTTTTTCTGGAAAAGGGCTTCCGGCGCCGGAATCGTAGCAACTATTGTCACTGGCTTTATTAGTGCAATTGTTTGGGCAAGTTCACCGTTAGAACAAATCATAACTTCAAGAGCCAGCACATTTTTCATTGCGCTTATAGTCGGGATTATTGTCAGTCTTTTGATGCCGGATAAAAAGGCTGTTAAAAATGAATTTATAACTGAATCTGAAAATGAAATTAACGAACAGTTAGGTTAAATCGTACAAATTTGACGCTTTAAGTTGTTTACTGCAGTCCTCCTTCAACTTAGAGTAAAGGTCTATTTTAGTTAGAAAAATCACCCGTGATCTGGATTATCTCGATCACGGGTGATTTTTGATTTCTAAAACCCTTTAAATAACGATAAACATTAACTCTTAATCAAAATTCATATTTGATAGGTCTGAATGATGTCAATCCTATTTTTTGTTCGAAACATCATATAACGTTCTTAAGCCGTTTGACGATAACGTTTTACCTTATCATTTGTTCTTTTTCCTAACAAAAGCACCGCTACGATCATAATAATAATAAGACCCCATTTAATTATCGGCAAATCATTAAAAAATTGATCGATAAGCGGTTCGCTCATTAACATCTTGCCGGCGGTAAAAGCAAGTATGGCTGATCCGGCATAAATAATCCAAGAGTATCTATTAATTAATTTAAGAAAAATTGCACTGCTCCCCATGATCATCGGCACACTAATTATAAGTCCCAACACCACTAATAAATAACTGCCATGTGCTGCGCCTGCGACTGCCAGCACATTGTCAAGTCCCATTAATGCATCGGCTATAATGATCGTTCGAACCGCGCCAATTAAGCTGTTTTCTGCTTTTATATCCTTATGATCCTTATCATCGACTAACAGCTTATAGGCAATCCATATTAATAACAAACCGCCGATAAAATGCAATCCCGGCACTTTTAACAACCAGACAACAATCAAAGTAGCTAATGCACGAATGCCAACAGCACCAATCGTTCCCCATAAAATAGCTTTCTTTTGTTGCTTTTCCGGTACACGTCTCGCCGCTAACGCAATAACAATCGCATTATCTCCTGCAAGGATTAAATCAATACCGACTATCAGAAGCAATCCCGTCCAAAAATCAATTGTCATTAGAAATTCCATTTTACATCCCCTTTTTTTAAAATAAAAAAACAGCCCCTACCACTTGGTAAAGGCTGTTTTTATGCATATAAAAAGACCTTTACCAATTAAAACATGGCAAAGGTCTTGCTAACAACGTTCCGTTCGTTGCCAACAAAGGCCGGGGATGTTATCCCGAAATGACGACCTAA
Organism: Scopulibacillus cellulosilyticus; assembly: GCF_042665295.1. Lineage (NCBI taxonomy): Bacteria > Bacillati > Bacillota > Bacilli > Caryophanales > Sporolactobacillaceae > Scopulibacillus > Scopulibacillus cellulosilyticus. The sequence continues at coordinate 107,498 of NZ_JBHTCO010000002.1, read as the reverse complement.
GTTGTACAGCTACTCCCCTTTGAGAAGCTATTTTATTTAAAATAATCATAATTCATAAAAAGCCGTCTGTCAATAGCTTTTATAACAATTACAAAGATATTTTTATTCCGACACATTCTCATCATTTCCCCGGAAATATGAGAAGTTCATTTTACAAAAATTGCTCATTAATTTAGGCGGCTATCACACTCTGATGACCGTTCGCATAATTTATTGACATAAAAATGAAACATCACAGGAGGCAAGGCAGATGGGGATAGAGTTAACTGCTGTTCATTGGGTTTATGTGGTGTTTATCTTATTAATTATTGGCTTTATGGTTTTTAAACGTGATACGACCCTCGTTTGTATATTAGGTATCTTTATTATCGGACTCATGGCAACAGCTTCATTTACAACAGCTATCAGCAGTGTCTTTAATGGATTAATATATGCGATCACCCAGTTATTGGGCACCATTTTGGTTATCTCAATTATTGTCGCGTTAAGTCATGTTATGACAAAAACAGGAATAAATGACGCAATGATTGCTCCGTTTACAAAACTGATTAAAAATCCAACTCTGGCTTTTTGGATTACTGGACCGCTAATGATGGTCGTTTCATTTTTCTTTTGGCCTTCACCTGCTATTGCTTTGTTAGGTGTCGTTTTGCTTCCAGCTGCTACAAGAGTCGGCCTTCCGGCAATGGGTGCGGCAATTGCTATGAATCTCTTTGGTCACGGTATTGCTCTGTCAGGAGACTATATTATTCAAGGCGCCCCCAAGTTAACTGCTGATGCGGCTGGTATTCCAGTATCTGAAGTAATGAAAGCAAGTGTCCCTCTTGTTATCGTTATGGGGGTTGTCACAACGGTAACCGCCTTCTTCTTGCTCAAACGTGATATGCGTCTTGGCCGACTGGCTGTCAACAGCACTGACTTCCAGAAAACAAATAAAAAAGCTATAAATAAAAAAATATTATCCTATAAAGCCCAGGTCATATTCGCTATTCTGATCCCCGTCTTTTTAATCTTGGATGTTGCCGGTATGATCGTCCTTCATCTTCAAGGCGGAGATGCTACTGCTTTAATCGGCGGTACAATTACCTTTTTGCTTATGATCATATCGCTTTGCGCTCATAAAAATGAGGGGTTGGAAAAAATAACCTCTTACCTCATTGAAGGGCTTCAGTTCGGATTCAAGGTTTTCGGACCTGTCATCCCCATCGCAGCATTCTTCTATATTGGCGATGACGGTTTTAAAGCGGTATTTGGTCAAAACCTTCCTCATTCGATGGGAATTGTCAACGATCTTGGCAACGCATTAGCTCATACAATGCCTGTTAATAGTGAAGTTGCTTCAGGGACGTTAACGATTGTCGGTGCTATTACGGGACTGGATGGTTCAGGTTTCTCAGGTATTTCACTTGCTGGTTCAGTTGCTCACCTTTTTGCAGGTGCGCTCGGTCACGGAATAGCAACACTTACAGCAATGGGGCAAATTGCCGCCATTTGGGTCGGAGGCGGGACAATTATTCCATGGGCACTTATCCCGGCTGCCGCTATCTGCAATGTTAATGCTTTCGAATTAGCCAGAAGGAATCTTATTCCTGTTATACTCGGGCTGGTTGTTACAACAATCGTTGCCATGTTTTTAGTTTAAAGCTGCTTATATTGCAGCTTTTTTTCTGTATAAATCAGGTTTTTCAAACGGACTTTCAAATACATGTGTAAAAAACAGCAAAACAGGGAAAATAATCACCACAATGAATGAACGAGAGGAAGTTGTCTATGGATAAAGTTTCCGTCGTCGTCAATCCAAATGCCGGTCAGCAAAAGATCAAAGAAAACTTTGAAAGTATTTCAAACATACTTTCAGATGGATTCAAACAAGTCGCCTTCTATGAAACACAAAAAGAAGGAGACGGAACTGATTTCGCCCAAAAACTGGCAAACGATTCGGACCTTATTATCGCCGCCGGGGGAGATGGTACTGTTTACGAAGTCTTAAACGGCCTTGCTCCTTTAAAAAAACGGCCGGCATTTGCGATAATCCCCGGAGGCACTTGCAATGACTTTTCACGTGCCATAGGTATGAATCAAAATCCAGTTAAAGCCGCTGAACAGATCATTCAAAAAAATATTCAGGAAATTGATGTCGGGTTTGATGGCAGCCAATACTTCCTTAATTTTTGGGGGATTGGGTTAATTACCGCGGTATCAAGTCAAATTGAGGAAGATGTTAAATCCACATTTGGGCGTCTTTCTTATTATATGAGCACATTGCAAAATATAAAGGAAAATAAAAGTTTTTATTACGAAATGAATGACGCCACTCATTATTATTCAGGAAAAGCCGAAATGATTATTATTGCTAATGGGCCGTTTACAGGGGGTGTTAAACCTTTTTTGCCCGAAGTTAATATTCAGGATGGCATGCTCGACGTTCTAGTATTGAAGGAAACAAATTTATCTTCCTTCTTTTCTATTTTTAAAAAAAGAACAGGAATGATGCAAGAAAAGGATGAAAATATTATTCATTTTCAAACACCGCAACTGTCTTTAAAAACATCACCTAAAAAACTGATAGATTGCGATGGTGAAAGGTATTTCAAAACACCGGCTACAATTAAAGCCATTCCTAATCATTTAAAAATGCTGGCTGGAAAGCAGCTGTTTAATTAAACTTTCTTGCATACTCACGACGACAAGCGGAACTTCACCCGGAAGAAGACCAATTTAGCAAGACTTCTATATTAATTATTTACCCTGACTCTTAAAAGATTTTTCTAAAATTAATGTTTAACTTTCTGTTTAAAGGGTAAATATTAAATAGATCATAAGATAAAGGAAGGATGAATCATTAATGGAACAAGAAATGAAAGAACTTATCGATGGATTAAACGAAGATTTAGCTGGGGAGTATTCCGCAGCCATTCAATACACATACTATGCTTCTGCAGTACAAGGGCTTTATTATCAAATTTTAAAACCTATGTTTGAAAGTGAAATCCCGGATGAACAAGGCCATGCCCTTTACTTATCAGAAAAGATTATTAACCTAGGCGGCCAGCCAACAACGAAACCGGTTGAAGTAAAGCCGGTAACTGAAGCAAAAGAAATGCTTGAAGAAGCCCGTAAAGCAGAAAAAGAAACAATTGAACGTTATAAAAAACGCCGTGAACAAGCGGATAAGTTAGGCTTAGTAGAATTGGTCGTTAAATTAGAAGATATTATCGCCGATGAAACAAAACATATGGAAGAAATGCAACGTTTACTTAACGATCCGCGCTTTTCTTAATAACGTATAAACACCTGCCTAGGCAGGTGTTTTAATTTTATGACGAACATAACCTAAAGTGAAAACGATGTTCAATAATATTGACAATACGAGTAAGATAATAAACGACATGAGCGTACCAATGGCAAAACCCCCTGCCAAACTGAGCACAATCCCCTGGATGACCAATAATATAAACAATATTTGCAAATAACTTTTTTCCCTAATTTTATTTGCAATAGGATATAAATCAGCCAGTGCTTGCGGTGTCACATGATACCAAAGTGTCAAAAGCTGAACAGCTGTTAAATACATGACAGCAAGCAAAACAAAATATGTACTATATCCATGAGTAAATAACACCTCAATAATCATTCCGATAATCGTCAGTCTGACATACAGGCCAAAGTATTCATGCGCTCTAATAAATGTTTTCGCATAAAACTTTTTATACACTGATTCCTGCCCGTATGAAAATTCGGTCAGTCCATTTAACCAAAACCTCGGCTTTACTTTTCCTTTTAATTGCGGGACATCGGTAAAAAGGTTCGCAAACCGGAGGAGAATCATCATTTGTTTATTCTCCATTTCCAAAAGACGGTCCCATTTTAACAGCCTCTTATTTGCCTGACTGCGAAATAGGATGGATAATCCCACCATTACACATAACAGTAACAGTACAAGAATTATATGTTTTCCGCTCACAACCGCATAAACAAAACAAAGAGAAACGATTCCCCTGATAAATTTAAACAGGAACGTCTGGGGTATATATTGCTCTTGCCATTTGCAATCTATATTCCACCATTTTGCCGCAAAAATTAAAATAGCTGTCGCGATTAATGCCAAAAAGCTATGGTTAATCATTCGGAAATATAATGGCGAAAATAAAACAAGACATATAATTATCGTTATACACTGCAATTGAAAGCTGTACTGGCGGCTTTTTTTAAAGTATGTCCCTAATTTTGATTCAAGCGGCAGCAAAAAGACCAGATCCGCCGACTCCAAAAAAGTTCGGATTGGGGTTCGGATAACAAAAATACTTATAGCAAGTGCAATCAATAAGGCGCTTGGAAAAGACGGCGTCAGTGTGTCCAGCCACTTTTTATAATAAATACTCCCGACAATAATAATGACATAAAGCACAAACACTAATCCGCTGTTCTTCGTAATCAGTTTCCAATACCGGGAAGCCATCTTCCAATACTCCGAACGTCTCCGGTTCCATAACGCTTCTACTTTATCCATGATGTTTCTCCTCTGGCGACCGCTACATAAATATCATGAAGCGAAGCACGAGTGTCTCCGTACTTTTCCTTAATATCATCTATCGTCCCTTGAATAGCAATTTTTCCATCATGAAGAATGATGAACCGGTCGCAATATTGTTCAGCCGTCGAGAGAATATGCGTTGACATCAAGATTGCCGCACCCTCTTCTTTCATTTCTTTCATTAAATCAAGAAAAGATTGAATACCAATTGGATCAAGTCCTACAAACGGTTCGTCGACAACATACAAATGAGGCTGCACGAGGAAAGCGCACATGATCATGACTTTTTGCTTCATCCCTTTAGAAAAATGCCCCGGAAACCATTTTAATTTATTTTCCATCCGGAACATTTTTAATAAACGGTTCATTCGTTCATGAAAAGTTTTTTCATCGATTTGATAAGCCATCGCTGAGAGCTCTAAATGCTCTTTAAGGGTTAATTGCTCGTATAGATCCGGCGTTTCCGGAATGTATGCCATTTGGCTTCTGTAAAACAATTTATCTTCTTTGATCGTCTTGCCATTGACATGAATATCACCTTCAAATGGTTCCAGTAATCCGAGAATATGCTTAATTGTCGTGCTCTTACCCGCACCATTTAAACCGACAAGCCCGACTAATTCACCTTGATTTACATGAAAATTAAGGTCATGAAGAATTGGCTGATTAATAGAATAACCGCCTTTTAAATGACTGACATCCAATACTGTTTCCATCTGTTACATTTCCTCTCCTAAGGATTTTTCTTTATACTATCAAAAAGTATATCTTGGCAACTTAGAAGAAGATTCGGCGTAGATGCCAAGATAAGGTCGATAGTATAAGCGCAACTAGGCCTCTGTCTTCGCCTTTTAAGGCTTGCCAATCGGCAAGTTTTCTTTAGTTTATCAAATATTGCTGTAAGTCTCTAACCAGGATGCGAACGTTCTTATTATTATGATAAAATAAAACAAGGTAAATATCCGCATAAATGAATTGAATGAAAGGATGAATCACTATGGCTCACGATCCAAATTGTATTTTTTGTAAAATCATTAACGGTGAAATTCCAAGTGCAAAAGTGTTTGAAAATGAGGATGTCTTTGCTTTTTTAGATATTAGCCAAAATACAAAAGGACATACACTTGTTATTCCCAAAGATCATCAACAAGATATATTCAGTCTTAAATCGGAAACTGCCGCAAAATTATTCTCAGTTGTCCCGCAAATTGCACAAGGTATTAAAGATACCTTTAACCCGATTGGCATGAACTTACTTAATAATAACGGTGAATTCGCCGGCCAAACTGTTTTCCATTATCATATACATATCTTGCCACGCTACGGCAAAGGCGACGGTTTCGGCGCTGTTTGGCATTCACACGAAAGTGATTACAGCGAGCAGGACCGTCAAGACATGGCAGATAAAATTGCCAAAGCGATTAAAGCCTAAAACACTACTTAATAATTCGGAAACTTTATCCATTGCACCTTTAGGTATTTCGTAGTATATTATTGTTAACTAAAATTACAGGTTCAAAAAAGAGGACAAAAAGAGCCGAGGAGTTCGAGGAACGACAGTCTCGAGGACCGGATCGTATGGAAATAATACGTGAGAACCGGAGAGACCGAGTGACGAAGAAATCCGAAAGCTATTTTTCCCGGACTTTTTGAACTTCCTAACCTCGCAATAAACCACAGGGTATTATTGGAGGCCAAAAAGAGATCAGTTGAGGAGAGATGAGAAATGAAGCTTCAAAAGCTTTTGTTAATCGCTATTTTTCTAGGCATAGGGACTATTTTCCACGCGCTGATACCAGGTATCTTTTTTGGCATGAAACCTGATATGTTATTAACGATGATGTTCATATCCATCTTTTTATTTGCGGAAAGAGGAAACATCGTCATAGTCGGGCTGGTTGCCGGTATTCTATCAGGCTTTACTACGACTATACCCGGCGGATTCATTCCAAATATTATTGATAAATTGGTTACAGCCTTAGTGATTTTCGCCCTCTATTGCCTGTTAAGACGAGTAATGAATCATATGGTTACAGCACCTATTTTAACTGCAGTGGGAACAGCCGTCAGCGGTACCGTATTTCTTACAGCATTGACCGTTCTCGGAGCTTTGCCTGCAAAAACAAGCTTTATCGCTATGTTTATTGCAGTCGTCCTTCCGGCAGTCGTTATTAATACCATTTTTGTAGCGATCATTTACCCTATTATTGTAAAAATTATGGGGCAATCAAGAAAAAGTCAATTATCATCGAATATAGCAAAACGAAGTTAATTTTATAATATAAAAAGGATGGATAACGGTTCAATTGTTATCCATCCTTTTTTACAACCTATTCTTCCTTTACATAAGTATCCGAAGGAGTATCTAAAATAAAAGAATTCGGTTCACCGATATAATACATATGCAGTTCATGCATTGCCCGGGTGCATGCTGTATAAAACAACTTCCGTTCACTTTCCCTGCCGTATTGTTCCTTTGAGGCATTATAAATGATGACAGCATCAAATTCAACGCCTTTTGCCAGATAGGAAGGTATGACAAGGGCTCCCGTCTCAAAGGAAGCAGTCTCTTTGTCAATTAAACGAATAGATGCTTCGTTTTGTAAAGCATTAAACGCCTTTTGGCTTTCTTCATAGCTCTTACAAATAACCGCAACTGTTCGATTCCCTTCTGCCTGAAGATCACGGATCCTTTCAGCAACTTTCATATTAAGTTCTTGCTCGTTGCTTGCTTGGATCAGCGCCGGCTTATCCCCTTCCCTATTAAAAGGTATGATTTCTTCCCCGCCGTCTATGAATCCCCGGGTAAATTTTATGATTTGACGGGTCGAACGGTAACTTCGTTTTAACATGATTGTCTCTGTTGCCTCGCTGCCATATAGAGAAGAAAGCGTTGATAGACCGGTATTCTCTGCATGGGCATGAATAGCTTGATTCATATCGCCAAGTACTGTCATTTTGCTGAATGGAAAGATACGCTTAATAAATGCAAATTGAAAAGGTGAATAATCTTGCGCCTCATCAATAAAAACATGCCGAACGGAAGTATTCATCTTAAAACCTTCAATTCTTTCTTTTAAATAAAGGTAAGGTGTTGCATCTTCATAAGCCAACTCTTTCTGGTCTAATCTTTTTACCGTTTGCTTACATATTTTTACCCAATCTTCCGGCAGACTGCTTTTGCCTGTTAACGTTTCAATAAGACCGTGCGTCCTGTATAATTGCCGATAAATTGCCCGATTATCTATAAATAATAAATTTTTAACACGTTTTCTCAGATGTTTAAAATGCTCATTAACAACATAAGCAGCAAGAAGTTTTTCCTCCCGTTCAAAATCATTAAATGTATCCTCTGTATATTGGTTCTTTTCAAGAAGATGTTGATAAAAACGTTCATATACCTCTTTATCAAGAAGCTGTATTTCCTCATTAACCCAGGCTTTTGTTCGCTCCTGAACGGCCAACTCTTTTAAATCTTTAAGCAATCTTTCGCTGACTTGTTTCATTCTATTTGGTATTGATATTGAAGAACTAAGCCCATAAAAATAATCGTTAATTTTTTGGCTGGAAATTAAGATACGGCCCCTGAATTTCAGATCTTTAAATATAAGTCCTTCTTGTCCTAAATATTCAATGTAATTTTCTATTACATTCATAAAATCTAAGCTTGCTTTATAACGGATGCCCTGAATTCTGACATGATAATCCGGATCTTCCATCGATGTCATTACGTACTCCATTTGAGTAAAAGGATCTTCAAGATCAAATGTTTTTCCAAGCTGATTTTGTAAAAATTCCTGAAAGGTTGCCTGCTGCATATTCTCTTCGCCAAGCTCAGGTAGGACAGTTGAGATATAACTGTTAAACATCGGGTTGGGAGAAAACAATACGATATTTTCCGCCTGCAATGTTTCACGATACCTGTACAACAAATAAGCGACTCGCTGAAGGGCAGCCGATGTCTTGCCGCTCCCGGCAGCACCTTGAACAATAAGCAAACGGCCCCGTTCATTACGAATGATTTGATTTTGTTCCTTTTGAATCGTTGCAACAATACTTTTCATTTGTGAATTTGACTGTTTTCCTAATACTTCCTGAAGCAGTTCGTCATCGATTGTTATCCCTGTATCAAACATGCTTTTAATATTAGCATGACGGATAATAAATTGCCGTTTCAGCTCCATTGTTCCAGTAATGGTATTGTCAGGGGCTTTATACGCCGCTTTTCCAAGCGAATAATCATAGTACAAACTGGATATCGGCGCGCGCCAATCGTAAATGAGAAATTCTTCGGAGTCTTCATCAAAGAAAGAGCCTATACCAAGGTAGATGCGTTCCGCCTCTTTTTCACCGTCTTCTAAAAAATCGATACGTCCAAAATAAGGAGATTGTTTGAGCCGTTCGAGAATATCCAATTGATTTTCCGCATGTCTATGGCTTCGTTCCCTTTCAGACAGTAACTCGGCCTGCTGTTTAATACTTGCGTAAGATTCAATGGCTTCATCAGGATTATCAACGTTAACCGTTACATCTTCCCAAAAATTTTTACGAATATGGGACATGTCGGCTTTAACGTCGCCTGCCTGTTTTTGCAGATAAGCTATGCGTTTATCGATTTTACTTGTCACTTGATCAACACGGTTTTGTTCAATCTGAAATTCTTGTTCCCATTTACTCATAGTACAACCCCTTTTTTGTACAGGTTAAATAAAAATACTTGACAAAAACAATACTATGTTATAAAATTATAATAGGTCATTTATGACCAAAATTATATATGGCATTTAAATAACCGTTCATGATTTTAACATACATACTTTAATTATTCAATACGATATTTTCAATCATCTTAAAAAGTCCGGCTCATTATCGAGTCGGACTTTTCTTTAATCAGAGCGGATAAATTTTCTTAAATCTTAGCAAAATAACTGATAAGTACGCACTTAAATAAGAGAAAAAATAAAAAATATAGAAGGGAGTTAAAAAAATGGACAAACATGAACAAAGAGCGAACGAAAATTACACTGCAGATCAAATCGAACAATTAGCTGGTGAATATAAAAATTCCGATAACCGCATGCCTGCCGATTACGATCTTTCCGATGCTGGAGAACGTGACGAAATGGCAAAAAAACAAGCAAAACGAACTAAATAGCCCATCTATTCAAGGTGGGCTTCATTTATCTCCGATAAATGAACCAGGCAATGATAATTAATATTATACCTGCAGCAGCCATGACAATAATTATATTTTGTTCTTTAGCCATTTTTTTATTTTTAAATGCAAAACGCCTTTGCGTTGTCCATTTACTGAAGGAATAAAATAGACTGACAATACCTAATAAAAATAAAAGGACTATAAAGACGTATATCATATGAACGACCCCGCCTCTCTTAATGCTAAGATATGCGGTTTATATTATAATAATGTCATAAATACTATAAGCAGAGGTGAGATTAATGGGAAAAATCAAATCCTACGTATGCGGCTTTACAGTTGGGAGTGTCATTGCCGGAGTTACTGTACTGCTCAGCACGCCAAAATCCGGACGTGAAATCCGCGGTGAAATGAAAGAAAAAGTCCAACAAGTTAAAGAACCTATGAATGATATGAAAGACCAAGTGATGAGGCTTAAAGATCAAGTCGGTTCTTTAACAAAAGAAGGCATACCCGTTGTTAAATCAACAATTGGCGATATCGGGGATTTAGTAAACACATGGAACCAAGCCGTCAAACCTCATATAGCAAACATCAAACAAAATATTAGCCAGCTGGAACAAACTAAAAAGCAATTTGAAAGATCACAAAACGAACCGACTTCTTAAGAAGCCGGTTTGATTTCTTTATTTTTTAAAAATGACAACTTTGATGGATTTACGCCTAGACTTTTTGCTATTTCTTTATATGTCATCTCGTTATTTAATTTCAAATCTGCTATTTTCTCCGGGCTTTGCCCGGAGATTTCCGACAAAACAAATACATATGCCATGTCCTTAACATCCAGACCTTCTTCTTGTAATTGACTAATGACATCTTTATTGTAATCAGATAGAACCTTAACAGCCAGTTCAGCATCTTTAATTTTACTCATGTCCGCCGGGTAATCAATAATTTCGTTAGAAGTAATTTCGGCTATTTGCGTAAAGTGTTGAATGACATTAATGAGCTTTTCCCGAACTTCATGATTCGGCGCCTCTTGTAATAATTGGTCATACGTTTTATTCAAACAACTCTTATAATCACTGACGACTTTTTTAACGTATGTAGAATATGATTGATCGCTTAATTGGTTATGCCTGTACATTTCCATAAGCTTTTTTAGATCCGAAAGTTTTCCCTCTGCCATGGATGCAATGACACTTAACTTCTTATTTTCATTTATTGTCAGCCCCATCCGCAATGAATCAAGATCATTATCCAAATCATAAAGCCACTGGTTCTCAGGCGTGACGCCAAGATGAATGATTTCAGGCAATATTAAGCCAGTATCCGCTTTTGCGGATACACCCGCCGGTATTAAAAGCGAAAAAGCTAATCCGCCTGTAAAGGATAATGTTATGATTGTTCTTCCTAATCGGTTCATAAAATGCCCCCTTTAAGCATTTACTGCAAACGGCCTTTTTTTTAAATGTCCCCATTTGATCATCATTTTATAAACATTTTAATTAAAAAAATAATTGTCAGGAAAACTTGACTTTCGATAAGTTTTAATAAAGCTGCCTGAATAACATCTTTGCAGCTTTATAACAAGCCTTAAATTTTACATTATGATGTTCTTTTTGAACGAGCCTTTCTGATACTTTTATCCTTTTAAAAATTAAACTTAAAGTGTTAAAAAATGTACTAAACTATTTTTATCAGAAGGGTTGATTTTCACTAAAAAAGACAGTAAAGTATGTGGGGTAAAATATAAAACGAAAAAATCATTGATCAATTTTGAATCATGTTTGTGGGGTGAGACCTATGAATTGTTGGAAATCGTTCAACATTGTTAAAGACTTTGGAACGATTCGGTTGAATGTGCTTTCTCTCATGGGAATGATTATCTTTTTTATTGTCTATTACTTGCTGTTTACCGACTTGAATCATGGCGAGAGACTCTCATCCTTTAACCCTATAATTTTTTTAATAACATTAATTTTTATTTGGCCAGTCCATAAATTCTTGCATTGCCTGTCCGCATGGACAGTTGGAAAAAAAGCAACTATTACATTTGGACGGTCCAATTATGATATGTTTCCATATATTCACTGCAACATCCCAGGTACTTTATCTAAGTGGCGTTCAATTATTGTTATTGCTTGTCCGGCCATTGTCGTCACATTGGGCGTACTAATATTAACCATTGTATTTCCGGAGCATCTTCATTATTTTTCTTTAATTGGCGCTATTAATTTTGGAATCAGTGTTGCCGATTTTGTATACCTGAACAACTTAATAAAAGCGCCGGCCAATGCTTTTATCGAAGACGGCCGGGATGGCTGTACAATACTTGTCAAACAATCGTAAAAATAACTTATCATTTTTCCGTTGCCGTTTCTCTATTACAAAAAAACCAAGCTGTTTTAAATCAGCTTGGTTTTTTAAACCTATTTTTGATGTAATTCAAAAACAATTTTATTTTTGCTTAGTTGGATTTGTTTTGCTTTAAGGTAAAAGTCAATATCCTTATTTAATGGTATTTTGGTCACGTTAATATAAATTTGCCTCTTATCCGGCTGAACAATAACCCAGTCCGGTAATTTTGTCCCGAAGTTAATGAATTTCAGTACTTGCTTATCAGGTAAATTGAACTTTCCTAATTTCACTTTCTTTTCTTTTAATATGACGTCGCCATTTTTAACGACAGGGTCAAAGGATATTGAAAAAGGCATAGAGGTTCCTAAGACACCCAACGAACCATTAACTTGTACATCTTTATCCATATTCACGTAATACGTTAAATTACCGGTTTGATGCTTTTGTATTTCGTTATTGACCAAATTATCTAATTGATCTTTATCCGCTTGAACAGTAAAAATTGGCCGGCTGTACTTTTTTGCGTCGTTATGTATGTTTTGTGTCTCCCCGCCAATCGCGAGAAAGCTGAAAAAGAACCCTGCAGCAATGACAATGATTATAATGACAAGTGCCAGGAGCGAAAAAAACGCTGCTTTCCATTTATTCTTCATTCTTTATCACCTCGATATTATTAGACTATCATTTTTTATGAACTTTTGATAATCTTATCATATATATGTATATATGTAGTTAACCGTTTGGAGGCATATGCTATGATATTATACGTCTTTATTATATTAGCAGTCTTTATATTATTTTTATTCAACAATTTAACAAATGCGCTTTGTCTTAAAAACGATATACCAAAAGAACGCCAAGCAAAGTTATTCGCATCAGTTAATTTTTATATAACCGTTTTACTAGTTATCGGTTACATTCAAATTTACTTTAACGTATAAAATGTAATCTATAACAAATAATAAAATGCCGGTACATCCCGGCAATACATAAAAAGATGTGATTTTTCACATGTTCTCGACAGCACGTTTTATATAAGTTAGAATATTGCTATTGACTATATGAACAACTTTTATTAATTAGGAGTGACAATATGAAGAAATTAATACTACTATGCGCTGTCTTGCTCGGGTTAGTCGGCATCCTTTCAGCATGCGGCAGCAGTGCCGTCGTAAAAACTAAAGGCGGCGATATTACGAACGATGATTTCTATAAAGAACTGAAAAACCAAGCCGGCAACCAGGTCTTGCAAGAAATGGTTTACGAAAAACTGCTTAACTCGAAGTATAAAGTGTCTAATAAGGAAATTGATCAAAAAGTAAATGAAGTTAAGAAGAAATTTCCGAGCGACGATGCTTTTAAACAAGCACTGCAACAAAGCAATTTAACTGAAAGTCAATTCAGAGACAATGTCAAGCAGCAGCTTCTTCTCTTCAAAGCGCAAACAGATGGCGTTAAAGTCACTGATAAAGAAATGAAGGATTATTACAATAAAAATAAAGACAAGCTGACCGAAGTTAAAGCAAGTCATATTCTCGTTAAAGATAAGAAAACGGCTGATCAAATCGAGCAGAAGTTAAAGAAAGGCGAAGACTTCTCCAAGTTAGCTAAAAAGTATTCTACTGATACAGCGACTAAAAATAACGGCGGAGACCTTGGCTGGTTCAAAAAAGGAGAAATGGATCCTTCTTTCGAAAAAGCTGCCTTCAATCTTAAAGTTGGACAAATCAGTGATCCTGTAAAAACACAATATGGTTATCACATTATTAAATTGACTGGTAAAAAAGACAGCTTTAATGCTTTAAAATCTGAGGTCAAACAAGCAGTGCTTCAACAAAAAGCAAAACCTGCTCAAGAAGTCCTTCAAAACCTTGTTAAAAAAGGCGATGTGAAGATTCAAGATAAGCAATTCAAAGATCTCTTTAATCAACCTCAGCAAGCACCTATGCCAGGAGGCACACCACAAGGCTAAAAAACAGGTACGGATTAATCCGTACCTGTTTTCTTTTCATCATTTCTTCTTTCCCTTTCATCATTCATACGTTTGATAAAAACTTGTCCTTGCTCTTCTATCCATTTCTCATCCTCTTCTTTATCCTTTTTCGATAAAATCACGAATTGAAATCCGCTGAAGAGGATGCCCGCAAAGACCAGATAAACCCACCATGGGAAAGCATCAATACGGTCTATGATCGGCATCAAAATACCAAATTGCTGTAAAATATACAAAAAGACAATCGTACAAATAATGACAATGGCACGCTTTGCATTTTTCATATCATTATCCCTCCATTATACAAGCTCTTTTAAGATAAAATGTATGATGGCGGACGATAGATTATGAATGACGGGGAGATATTAATCTCCCCGTCCTGTCATGTTATCAATAATTACTAGATTAGCTGTCCACTGTCACTTTTTGTTCAAATAACGGATTGTAAAAAGAACGGTTGTCCATAGCAAATAATCTCTCAGTAAACTCTCCCGGCTTGGTCTTTTCCATTGCCCGGCTGAGCATGTTCATTTTTGCATCTAAGTTATCAAGCATATGAAGAATTTCCGCTTCTTTAATCAGCGGCGGCTTAGGGCTTCCCCATTCCGGCTTCGAATGATGGCTTAGTACAATGTGCTGCAGGATGGTAATTTCTTCGCCTTCAATCCCCATCTCTTTTGCAGCTTTGCCGATCTCATTGACCATAATGGAAATATGACCGAGCAGCTTTCCTTCCAATGTATAACTTGCTGCAGTTGCACCTGAAAGTTCAATGACCTTCCCCATGTCATGGAGAATAATACCTGAATATAACAAATCAGTGTCCAGTGCAGGGTAAAGGGCAGCTACTGATTTGGCAAGATTAAGCATGGAGACGACATGATATGCGAGACCGGAAACATATTCATGATGATTTTTTACCGCTGCCGGGAATTCAAAAAATGCTTCCTGATGCCTTTTTAATAATGTTCTGGTCAGACGCTGAATGTTAGGGTTTCTTATTTCAAATATAAATTGATTCATGGTATCAACCATTTCGTTGATTGACATCGGCGCTGATGCAACAAGATCTGACTTTTTAACATGGTCTTGACCAGTTGTCAGGCGAATCCCTCTGATTCTCAGCTGATTTTTCCCGCGGAACGTTGTAATATCTCCGTCCACTTGTACGACCGTGTCAGGGGTATAATCTTCTTCGTCCTGAGGTGTGCAGTCCCACAGCTTAGCATCAATTTCACCGGATTTATCTTGCAATATCAGTGTTAAAAACGGTTTGCCGTTGCTCGCAACTGATCTTTGGGCCGATTTAATGAGTAAATATAGATTAATATGCTCCCCTTCATTAAAATGAACAATACCTTTCTTCATGCCGGTTCCCCCTTACTTTTATCTCCGTTTCAGAATCATGCTTATTTATTAGGATTTGTAGGAATTATAATGGAAAAAACAACGCCATCTTCTGCGTTTCTGGCATGAATCCTTCCCCCATGCCTTTCTACAATTCTTTGAACGATCGCAAGCCCAAGGCCGAATTGTCCCTTATTTCCTTTTTTAAATGGCTGGAACAAACCTTCAATTTGTTCCTCAGGTATCGGCTCACCATCATTTTTTACAATTAATTGCGTTTCTGTCCCTTTCTCCTTCGCAACCAGCATGATCTTCGAGTTCGCATACCTAAGGGCGTTTTCTATTAAGTTCTCTAAAACGATCAGCCATTGTTCTTTATCTACGTGAAATAACGTATCTTTTCCTTTAATTTCAATTTCTATCGACGGCTTTTGAGTCAATAATCTTTTCTTTACTTGTTCAGCCAGCTCCCCAAATGATACTGTGTCAATTGCCGGCCTTTCATCACGCAGTGAATCAACACGTGCATAATAAAGCAGTTTTTTAACCCTATGCTCCATTTGATCGGCTTCATTAATAATAACATCTATTGTATCATCAAGATTACCTTGCGGATAGATACCGTCTTTTACTGATTGAGCATAGCTTTGAATCACCATAATCGGTGTTTTCAATTCATGGGAGGCTTGCTGAAGAAAAGTCTTTTGTGATTCATCATAGCGAATCAGATTTCTTCTCATCTTTTCAAATTGTGAAGATAACCGTTCAAATTCATCGCCGCTTTTCCACTCAAATGGTTTTTTCCAATTAAGGCTGGCGATTTCTTCAAACCGGCTCCCCAGCACTTTTAAAGGTTTTTTCAAATGGTGCGCGAACCAGGCCGCAACAACCAGACTGAGCAAAGCTGCCGAAATCAGCACGATTAACAACCGTTTCCACAACTCACTGGCCATTTTATTCCTGTAAGTATCCCACATATAAGAAATTAAATAAGCATTATCCTGGGAGCCGCTTAGCTTACGGACAACATAAAAAAGTGTTGAGCCTTTGTATTTTAATTCATAACGTCCCAGTGTTGATTTTTGCTTATTTGCGGCCTTGGTCATTTTATGAAGCACGCTGTCCGGTACCGGATCCCCTTCCAGACGGCCATAGTTATTGACAATTAATAAATTATTTACTGAGTGAGCCGCCTGCTGGCTTTCAAGAAAACCTTTGCCGGTTTCGGGGAGTGAATACGGATTTTGCTGAAGAACATTATTAACCTGCTCCTGTTCTATGAGGTCAAAAGAATCATCTTTCAGGGCTTGCTGAATTGACAATGGATAAATAATGGCAATAAGGACACCAAGTATAAGAATTAATAATATAAAAGAGACCCATACACGTTGGGTAAGCGTCCATTTAATCATTATGAAACAATCCTATATCCCGCACCGTATACTGTTTCCAAGGTCAGGCGCGGAAGTTTTTTTCTTATCCGGCGAACGACATCGTCCACAGCTCTATCTGATCCTACATAATTCTCTCCCCAGCCGGCTCTGAGAATTTCATCGCGCGATTTAGCAATATTTACATTTTCAATTAAAAAATATAACACATCAAACTCTTTGGATGTCAGATCAATGAGCTCGCCATTTTCATTGAAAACATTGCGGCGATTAATATCAATTTGATAATGAGAGATCGTTATATAGTGGGTCCGAATACCGGTTCCATAGACCCGGTGAAGTATCTTTTTTGTTCTGATCACAAGTTCCTTGGGCAAAAAAGGCTTTGTTAAGTAATCATCACTGCCTTTTTCAAGCCCGATGATTTTATCAAGATCCTGATCTCGTGCTGATATAAAAATAACCGGCTGCTCAGAGTTATTAGCTTTAATTTTTTCAATAAGGTCGTATCCTGACATTCCCGGCAGCATAATATCTAAAATCCATAAATGTACCCCATTGTGAAGATGATTGACCGCTTCTTCCGCAGAATGGAAAACCGATACCTGCCAGCCTTCTTTTTCCAGATAGGCTCTTAACACTGAGGCCAACTTCTCCTCATCTTCGACAAGATTAATATGAAAATCCATATCATTCATTTACACCACATCCTCATATAGAACTTATATTAGGGTGTTCAACATCTTTAAAGAAAACTTGCCGACTGGCAAGCCCTAAGGCGTAGACAGAGGCTTAGTTGCGCTTATACTTAAGACCTAAAATTGGCCACTACGTCGAATTAGCAACATTACTGCCAATTTATACTTCTTAAGGTGCGAGCGAAAACCATACCGCATCTGAATAGTTCATATATTCCTTATGACACGTCATTAATATAATCTGATGACGCTTAGAAACTTCGGATAAAACATTCATTACTTGCCGGCTTCTATGATTATCAAAGTTAACAAAACTATCATCAATGATAATTGGAATGCCTTCAGCTGATTCAAAGACGGATGCAAGCGCAAGCCTGATTGAAACATATAACTGTTCAGCCGTTCCCCGGCTTAATTCTTTGACGTAAAAGGATTGACCGCCTTCACTTTCAACCGCAAGCCCTTTGTCATCCGACATATAAATATCTTTGTATTTAAAATCCGTCATTTGCGAAAAGTACTTGGCCGCTTTTGTTAAGACTGCCGGCAATTTATGTTCACGATATTCTTCTTTTGCTTTATATAATAACGCTTTAGCCGTCTGATAAACAGCCCATTGTCTCGCTTTTTCATTCAAAAAGGATCTTCCGGCTTCCAATTGATGATTCAAATTAGCATAGGATTGGTTTTCTTCTAATTGTGAACGTTCTGATTGCCATTTCAACTGTTGCTTGCGGGATGACTCTAAATGCCGCTCGAGTTTCGCGATTTCCTGCTTCATCCCTTCTTCCGTAACGCCTTCAAAGCGTCCTTCTTTCAGCCAAAGATCACATTGCTTTAAAAAGGTTCTGTTTGGCACCATTTGTTCCATTTGTCTTTTCAGGTCAACCATTTGCCTTTCAATTTGCTTTTTCTTTTCATGCTGTTTGGCTTTTTCCCGGAATGATTCCTCATTATTGACATCTGCCATTTGCATAAGACGTTCACATTCTGCACGGTAACGGGCTACTTTTTCATTTAAAGCCTCTTCTTGTTCAGTTAATCCTTGCAATTGAAGGTTCAGCTGAACATATTTTTGATGTTTTTCTTTCTCCTGTGCTAATCTTTGTTCTAAAAACCAAACATCATCATTTTCCGCACGAAGCTCATCAGCCAATTGTTGTTTTTCCTTTTCATAAATGGCTATTTGCTCCCTGCGATCATTTAGCTGTTTTTGATACTGTTCCTGTTGAAGCAAATGTGTCTTAGCGTCTTCAACATATTGATAAACCTCTTCAATGACACTGGCGGAAGATTCCATAAAGCCATGGCGCTCCGCCCACTCCCGGAGCTGTTCTCTGCTTGTTTCCAAAACGAGTGTGACATGATCAAGTTGATGTATCAAGTTTTCGTAAAATTTCTTTTCGTCTTTTAAACGCTCAGTTAATAAAGTAATGCTTGTCCGGGTTTCCTCATCCTTATCTAGAATCGCTTGGGGCTCATACAGCTCTCCTTCCGGCTTGGCTGATAATCTTTGGTTAATCGCCTCCAGCTGCCGGTTTATTTCTTCCTCTTGGCCAGCCTCATACAGTTTATCACCCGTTTTGTTAATTACTAAACCTATCCCGATACTTAACATTACCCCAAAAACAGCAAATATCAACCCGCCTGATTTATCATGATTATGAATTTGTAAAAAGGCTAATAGAACAGACAAGAAAATACATGATACAGGAATGATGACGGACAGCTTTTTGATGCGCTCCTTTTGCTCGCGCCCTTGGCGAATAGAACTTGCTTTTTCTTCAAGCCATCGTTTTTCCTTTTCAAGCATTTCTTTATTTTGTCCAGCATGAAGCTGTTCTTCAATTTGTTGACGCTGCGTCTCATCAAGTAAATGCTGTTGGGACTTTGCTATTTGCTCCTGGATATGTTTTGATTTCACCATGCTTTCGTTCATTGCCTGTTCCAAACGATCTTTATCATCCAATGCTCTATTTCTTTCATGAAGCAGTTGTTTAAGATGATCTTTTGCCTCAATACTTATATCCGCTGTACAAACCGCTTCTCTTGTCCAATTGTTGCCAAGCTTATTCATTAGGTTGTCCAATAATTTTTCCTCATAAAGCATCTTTTCTTTGGTCATATCAATATTTTGATAAAGACTTTCATAGAATGACGCTTTATTGATAACATTAAGCAATTTCCTTTCATTATCTAACCATAGCCGGTCTATAGATAATTGACTTATAACTTGGCTTGTTTGTTCAATCCTTTTTGCAATTTCCGCCTTTTCACCCTCCAAGGCTATGATCTGTGCCTGCCATTTATTAAAGCGTTCAAGACCTTCTTCCGGGAAGCGGATGCCTAATAAAAGTTTCTCTTCCTCCCGCAAACTCCTGTAACTCCTGATTAACGGCTTAATAGATGAGAACAGTGTAAACTGATGAAACATATTTTCTAATTCTTGTTTCTTTTCGAGTGTTTTCTTTATTTCCGTTTCGTTATGCTGAATGTTTTCTTGTATATCATAGTAATAGTCTAATTTCTTATCCCATTGTTTTAACCGATCTCTTAATTGATCCAGCTTAGTTAAGGTTTGATTAATCACCGGTTTTCTTCCGGACGGCTTAAAGAGCTCTGACAGCTTCTTATCCAGCATTTGTTCAAGCCGTAAAATCCGGGCGTTTCCTGTCATCCCCGCACTGAATAAAAGCTGGTTCATTTCTTTTGCTCCAACCTTCTCTAGCCCTTTTAAACCATCCAAATCAAAGCAAAAAATGGATTCATAAGTCGAAAGATCCAAACCATGAAACAGTCTGTTCAGCTTATCCCGCCCATTGTTACCATAAACTTGAGGCGCCCCGCTTCGATTTAAAAACCGCTCAAGTTTCAATTCACCGAATTGATCGCTTTCGAAAGACAATGAACCGCCGACATGATTGACATCTTCATTTTTTATAAAAGCATCCATTTTTGCTTTCGCAGGAAAGCCAAACATCATATATTTTATAAAAGCTGTCAGTGTTGATTTTCCCGTTTCATTTGGGCCATATACAATAAGAAAAGGGGCTCCCGGCAATTGGATCTTTTTATCACTAAATCTTCCAAACTGGCGGATATTAATCTGATTGATTCTGAACATTTTTTCCATCCTTTTCAAGGTCATACAATCCATCTATTAATAATGTTTCAGCTTCGTTTAATATCTCTAATTCTTCATCCTTATTCAGAGTATCTAAATACCTTTTAGCTCGTCTATGATTATAAAGATCGGAAACCATATCAATAATTGTAGATTCTTGATGTGATAAACGAAGCAGATCGCCTGTAAAATAAGGAGAAGAAAGCAATTGTTCTCTGTCCCATTCAGGTTTCGTACGAACATGAATGGACATGACCCAGACAAAACTTTCACTGTCCTCTTCCCCGTCACGGCAGGCATCAAGCATTTCCTCTAAAACCGTTTCATCATAGAGCATGTAATGAAGCGGGCCGGACCCGGTTAATGTCAGGCGGGTAATGACACCAGCTTCTTGCCTTAAATTTTCTTTTAAACTTTCAATTTTATTAATTAAACCGTCAATTGAAGAGCAATCAGAAACTGAGACGATTTCATCAAGCCATATAACGTCTGCCGTTTGAATAAAAGAAACTTTGGCTTCGTCATGATCCAAGTCAACGAGCAAAGCCCCTTTTTCTCCGGTTTCTTTAATATTTGCTCCCTGAATATTGCCTGGATAGTGAATGGGCGGCTCATTATTGAGGTTTTGCCGTTTATGAATGTGTCCTAAGGCCCAATAATCAAAATCCTTTTCAATGAGAGATTTTATTGTGAATGGTGCATAAACATCATGGTCATGGTTGCCGAGAACACTGCCATGTAAAATCCCGACATGATAATCCGCGCCATCCTTTTTTTGATAAGCATAGGACATATCATCAAGCACATGACGCTTTGGATAGCTGAATCCATATAGATGAACACGGGGTCTTCCTTGTTTATCAAAAGGTATCATACTGACCGTTGGTCCAAAGACATGGACATTTTCGGGAAGATTTAACAAGTGATTTTTATCATCAAGAAAATCATGGTTGCCATGAGTGATATAGACGTCTATGTCATGATTCCTTAATAGGTTCATATTTTTTACAAAACGCTTTTGCGCCCGTAAACTTCTATGATTTTGATCATAAATATCTCCTGCAAAAATAATAAAATCAACTTTTTCTAAAATGGCCCGCCCGATAAGGCGTTCTAACGCGGTGAAAGTGCTCTCTTGAAACCGCTCCGCCAAATGCGGCGGATACTGGCTAACCCCGGAAAAAGGACGATCCAAATGACAATCCGCCGCATGAATAAACCGTATAGACACGCAACCGCCCCCCACTTCATTTTCTTACTATCATTGTACCAAATCAGCTACCTGAATAGGCATCTTTTGCGAATTTGCGACGAGAAGTGGCAATACTACTTTGAATAGTCGTCGGCGTAGGAGCACCGAGCATAATCATCTCGAACTACTGCGAGCTGCGACGAGAAGTGGCGTCGCTTCTAAGAATAACCGTCGGCGTTGGAGCACCACACCAGCCGCTACTTGAATAACATCTTTTGCAGATTTGCGACGAGAAATGGCAATTCCTTTAGGAACCGGCCTCTATTGTCATCATTTACAGATTTACGGAGGGATTCAAATAAAATACAAAATTAGAAGCATGACAAAACGGTCATGCTTCCAGGTTCACTATGATTCTTTCGTAATCTTCAACGCACTTTTCATCGCTTTAAAAACAGACGACGATTGGTACATTAACACGCCGCCCTTATAAACACGCGTGCCTATCCATATGAGCAAAGCGATGGAGACAATCATGATGAGAATACCTGATCCCCATTCCCAAAACGGGACAGACAATATTCCCACCCGCAAGAACATCATCATCGGCGTAAAGAAAGGAATATAAGAAGTAACCGTCACCAATGTTGATTCGGGATTGCCCATACAACCGTAAATAGCAAGGAAAAAGCCGATCATGATCAACATCGTCACCGGCATAATCGCCTGGCCGACTTCTTCCAAACGATTAACTAACGACCCGATGACCGCAAACATCGTTGCGTAAAGAAAGTAACCAAGCAGAAAGAAAATAACAGCAAATATAAGAGTCGCAAAAGGAATATGATTTAATCCAATATTTTGATGAAGGTATTCATTGATGTCAGAACCGCTTAATTTGATTGCCAGAATACCTGTCAAAAAGAAAATGACATATTGCGTCAACCCTAAGAGTGCCAGAGCAACAACCTTGCTTATCATATGAATCCCCGGGGAAACGCTTGAAACGATAAGCTCCATCACCCGCGAGGATTTTTCCGAAGCAATTTCTTGCGCAATCATAGAACCGTACCCAACAACCATCATATAAATTAACAAAACCAGTATATAGACAAGAACCCTTGCTTGGTCAATTTCTTTTTCGGTTTTAGCACCTTTATCAAGCGATTGTTTATGGAAATCAACCGGAGCACTAATCTTTGCCAGTTTTTGAGAATTTAACCCCAGCTGCTCAGTAGCCATCATGCTTTTTATTTGCTGGAGAGATTGCTTGATTTGATCACTTACCGTTTCATCTGAAAGTTTCATCGCATAGTAAGAAGCTTTCGGCAAACCTTCGGAAGTTTTATCAAGAATAAGGTAACCTTTATATTTTCCATCCTTAACCGCTTTTTTGGCTTGGGCTTCTCCTTTTTCAAATGGCGTTAGCTTAATGTCTTTATTTACTTTCTTTATTTGCAAATTTAATGGCCGAAACAGCTGATGAGTATGATCAATCACAGCAACTTTTTCCACATGATTTTTATTAAAATAAGATGTGATTTTCGGCAAGTTAACCATAACAGCAATTAAAATTATCGAAATAATGATCGTACTTATGAATGGTTTAGACTTTAATTTTGAAAAATAAGTTTGTGAAAATACAATCCAAAATTTATTCATGAATGGCCACCCACTTTATCAATAAATATTTCATTTAAAGTCGGTTCTTCAATACTAAACGTTTTTACAAAGCCTCTTGTGGAAATACGCTGAAAAATTTCCTGTGACACATCTTCATGATCAATTTTAAAATAAGTGCCGCGGTTATCTTTTTTATAATCCAGAACACCCGGTAGCTCTTTTAGATCTTCTGTTTCAAAGTTCCCATTAACTAAGACAGTTTTTTTCCCATAAGAATTTTTGACTTCTTGAAGTGTACCTGAAACTAACGGCTTTCCATGATGCATAATACAGAGATTCTCACACAGTTCTTCAACGTGATCCATGCGATGGCTTGAAAAAATAATCGATGTCCCTTGCTCTTTAAGCTTAATAACCGCTTCCTTTAACTTTTCAACATTAACAGGATCAAGCCCTGAAAAAGGTTCATCTAAAATAAGTAAATGAGGCTTATGTATAACCGCCGCAATAAATTGAATTTTTTGCTGGTTGCCCTTTGATAATTCTTCTATTTTTTTATCGTAATATTCTGGAATATCAAAGACCTCAAGCCACTTCTTTGCTTCATTTTGAGCACTTTTTTTCGTCATCCCTTTTAGCTTTCCAAAGTATACAAGCTGTTCTGAAACTTTTACTTTAGGATATAATCCCCGCTCTTCAGGCAAATACCCAATCAGCTGGCTGTCCCGATATGTTAATTTCCTCCCTTCCCACAAAATATCCCCCGAAGTTGGCTTAAGCAAGTCAAGAATCATGCGAAATGTTGTTGTTTTGCCGGCACCGTTTGCACCCAGAAAACCAAACATCCGCTTCTCGGGAATTTCAAGTGATAAATGACTGACCGCAGTAAAATCTCCAAAACGTTTAACGACTTGATTCAAAGTTAAAGCCAAAATACACATCCCCCTTTTTAAAAATCCAACCTCCTAATTAACGTACAAAAGTGGAAAAAGTTTCATCACACTAACTATTTAAACATAGAAAAAAGGATTTTAATATAGAAAATTGAATAAATAAATGATAAGAATAATTTCAAGGAGGCCGTAAAGATGCCAAAATACACATTAACAGTCTATGAAAAAGATGGATCAAAAATATTGGAAGAATCTTTTGAAGCCGCCAATGATGATGAAGGAAAAGCATTGGGAGCAAAGCGCCTTAAAGAAGAAAACTATGAAAATCATACAAACAGACTGACTTCAGACAGCGGTCAGCTTATTCTTTTCCACAGATAGATTTATTAAGAGTTTCCTGGTTTTATTGTGACAAATTTTATTTGCATAACTTGTCCATCAGCTGCATAAGTCTTTTAACATAAGATCCTTCACGATCGAAATAAGGAGGACTTAACCATGTTAACCTTTTTACAAAAGCTTGAAATCATTGAAAGCGAAAATGCCCCGGAAAAGGCTGTTCAGCTTGTATCAGACCTTGCCAAAGAACATCCTAAGGATTCAGACATTCAATTTCAAGCTGCGATTTGCTGCGATCGCCTGGGATTCGAGTCAAAAGCTGTTCCATTATACGAGAAGGCTATTCAACTTGGGCTTCCGGAACACCAATTGCAAATTGCTTATGCGAATTTAGGCAGTTCATTACGGGTACTCAGACGATACAGAGAAGCGTTAAGATGTTTGGAAAATGGATTGGAACGCTTCCCTGATTTCCGTCCGCTTATCATCTTTAAAGCCATTACCTTATATAATCTTCAAGAAAATAATCAGGCCGTTCAACTCCTGCTTCATCAATTAATCGAAACCACCAGCCGAAGAGATATACAATATTATGAGAAATCATTGCGCTATTATGCCGATCACTTAGATACTTCAAAATCATAACTCGCATAAAACTTCTTTGCTGCCAAAAGGCCTTAATAAGCTTCTGTGAATGGGATTACACGGAAACACCTTCTCAAATTTTAAAATATAAAAAACCCTTGAAGGCTGCTTCAAGGGATTATACATGAACACGCATTTGTTTACGGAACACTTCTCTGATCATATAAGCGACACCATCCATATCATTAGATCTTGTCACCCATTTCGCTTTTTCTTTCACTTCTTTCGGTGCCTGATTCATTGCCACACCTAATCCTGCTTTTTCGATCATTTCTATATCTTCAAAGCCATCGCCGACAGCTACTGTTTCCGATATAGGTACACCCAGATATTGTGCCAAATGAACGAGACCATCAAATTTCGATGTTCCCAAGTGCGTTAAGGTTAATTGGGTTTCTGTATTTTTTACAACTTGGATTGTTGGGAAGAAGTCTTCTAGTGCTTCCAAAACTTCACTCATATTATTTTGATAAAGTTCTACTTTAACATCTGTTGCACTTTCGAGATTTTCATGAAGATACTTGCTCAAAGAATCCACATATGTGACTGGATAAAATAACGGCTCACTAACGCCTATCGTCATTTTTGCGATGAGATTTCTTTGTTTTGGACGGTTACTGACGGATAACCGTTCATGTGATACTCGGATGTGGCATGGATAAGTTTCTAAAAACTCAACAAGCTGCAATAAAATATGATGCTCAATTTTACTTGTATACAATGGATCATCTAAAGAGGCAGAGACAAATGCGCCATTATGAGCGATGATAGGATATTTTAGTTTCAATGCTTTAGCAACTTTTGCCGCCGAATGAAAATGCCTTTCCGAAACAAGCGTTACAGCAACACCTTTCCTTTTTGCATAATCCACTGCATCCCGGGTATTTTTATCAAGCTTATGATTACTTCTTAAAAGGGTGCCATCGATGTCTAAAGCAAGCATGCGGTATACCAAGGTAATCCCCCTTTTGATAAAAAATTTACTTAGCCCTCTGTTTTCAAACTTATGTTTAACCATGGGGAAATAGAACAGGCGTCAGAACTTTATAATTGAAGTTAAATGTCATCCTTTTGAATCGTAAAAACGGCCAAAACCTTTGATTTAGATGATAAAATTTGATTATCGCTCATAACATCATTTTTCGCTCCTAAAATGACATTAAAAAAGATCCAGCTTAAAAGCTGGACCCCGTTTCCCGTTTTTTAAGATAAATTTTCCGGATTTCCGTAAATGTCTTCTAACGGCTTCGTTATGATTTTATTTAGATCAGTAATTAACATACTCATTCTTTGTTCTGCGGCCATCAAATTAGAAATAGCTTCATGCTGCTGAATAAGTTGTACTTGCTGTTGGGCTTTTTGCGCTTCTTCTTCAGTAATCTGTTCTCCAGTCATTTGCTTTTGCTGGAGTGTCAATTGCAGCTGACGGAAGTTATCAAACATTTTCTTTGCAACATCATCCGCGTTTACTGCTTTGTAAGCATTAGTCAGTGTTTGATATTCGTCGCTGTCGCGTATCGCTTTTTCCAAATCATAAGCGATATCATGTAAATTAGCCATTATTAGCCTCCTAAAATTTTATCAATGTCTACTATAACATTAATACGTACTATATTTCATCATATAACTAACAATAATAATCCTTGAATTAGTCCAATAATTCCTCCAAGCAGCGCACCAAGATACGTAATCATTTTAAATTCACGTTTAGATATGATGAGAACAACTTGTTCCAATTCAGAGAGTGAAAAGCCTCTTACTTGGTCTGAAACCAATTGTTCTATTTCTAAGCTTTTCAGCATCTCACTCGCTTTTTGCGAAGCAAAGTGCAGTCCGTTTTGTACCAATTGAGGAATTAAGCGGTTAACAAACGTTTCCCGCCATTCTATCGGTAAATCGCCGGGTTTTTGTTCTAACCATTTGCGATACGGAAGGTGGCTGTTAATTTGATTGGACAGCCATTGAAAAATGTCTTCTTCATTAATGCTTGTCCGATTCAGCATACTTTCAAGGGGCTGACCCTTCAAATGATCCCATTCCCTTTGTAATAGTTGGTACAACATGTCTTCAAATGACGCTTGTTTAATAAAATGTACAAGCTCGGGATAAATCCGGTTAACAATCATTTGGCTGTTAAAAAGCATCCCTAACATATTGCCAAGGAGTCCCTTGTTTTCAAAAAATCGGTTCAATTCGTATTGGCATCTGGCTTTGCCTTCTTCGCTTTCAAGGTAATCGACCAACCGCTCAGTTAAAAAGGAAGCGGCTCCGGACAATGAACGATCTATACGATTTAATGCTGCTTCCGGTATGACATTTTCCAATGGTTGAGTTTTGAACTGATTAAATTGATGAGTGATCCGGTCTTTTAGCAAATTAACAGTCTTTGTTTCGAGCTGGTTAACTAATGGATCGGTCTCTGTCATGCTGTCTAATATTTCATGGAAAGTTTGCTCTGTTTCAAACCATTTATTAACCTCTTTTTGAACCTGTTCAGTCATTGTTTTAGAAAAACGTGATTCTTTTAACTTCTTTTCAATACTTTCTGCCGTTATTAAATGCTTCATAACGAGCTGTCCGAGCTGAACAGCAATTTCCTCTTGTCTTTTTGGAATTAAACCCGGCGTAAACGGCAAACGAAATTTACCGATATAAATGGCTTTATGCGGACGAAACAACATTTTTATCGCAATGTGATTCGTTAAACCGCCAATAATCGCACCCACTATGATTAAAAAAACAAAATGGACTAAGATATCAAACATGAAAGACCCCTTCTTTATATTCACATATAAATTTACTTTTCATAAAATGGTTATCGATATATACCCATCCATTATACGACTTTTCAAATGAAAATTATACAAAAAGCACACTTGAAAGGGGTCATGACTTTGGAGAGGGTTAACATTGGCCAACATCAAAAAGAAGACCATACTGTTTATTTACCTGAAAAGCTTTATCATCAAACATTAAACTATATTAAATTTTCCAACAAAATTGTTGAATGTCATATTAAACCGCACCGCTCCGAAACAATGCTTATTGCAGAAGATTTGTGGAAAAAATGTTCGATTCCCTACTCAACGTGCATACTGTTAGAGATCAATAATGAAACCATAAACATTTTTCCATTAATAGGGATTTTTACTGCCGGCAAATTAAAGAACTCTCCCCGGCCATTCGGAGAACGTACCAATGATTTTAAACATCTCCTTAGTCATGTTCATAAAAAAGGCGGCTATGCATTTATCTTTGGTCCGGATGATTTGGATTGGCAAAATGGTATGATCAACGGTCTATTTTATAATGAAGGCTGGGAGACCTGTAAAGTACCTTTCCCGCATGTTGTTTATGACCGGATCCCGAGCAGAAGAAAAGAAAGAGATACGATTATTAAACAGATAAAAGAAACATTTATCCATCAATATGGCATCCCATGGTTTAACAGTAAATTTTTCAATAAGTGGATGATCTATCAAATGTTGAAAAACCATCCGCTATCATCACAATACCTTCCTAATACAAAAGAAAATTTTACTCGACAGGACATTATACAATTTCTCAATCATTATAAAGCCATTTATTTCAAACCAAAAAACGGAAGCAAAGGACAGGGTATTAAAAAATTACAAAAAGACAACAAAGAAATTATTTGTGAATATTATCAACAAGGACAATATCAAATTAAAAAATATGATGCATTAGATGACCTGATTAGTTTTCATTTTCCCGGCAACCTGTTGTCTCATTACATTCTTCAACAAGGCATTAATCTTATTAAAGAGAATGGACGTCCCATTGACTTCCGCATCCATACTAATAAAGATGGTGATGGTAAATGGCAAATGAGTGCGGCTGCAGCAAAAGTTGCCGGGAAAGACAGTATTACCACTCATGTCAGCTACGGCGGACAAGTAAAATCACTTCATGACCTGTTCTCCAAAAAAGCAGAGGAATATTTAATTAAATTAAAAAATGCGGCCATTACGCTGACTGAAATCATTGACCAACAAAGCAATGAATTAATCGGCGAATTAGGGTTGGATATTGGCATTGACGAAGATGGACGTATTTGGCTATTTGAAGCTAATTCAAGACCCGGCCGCACTATTTTCAAATCCCCTGCTATCAGGAAGCAGGATTATTTTGTAAAAAATCTCTGGTATGACTACTGCTGCCATTTAACCAAACAAACCATCAAACATCCTGATTGGATGCTGTCTACACAATCGGTATGATATTTCATACCGGTTGTTTCACTTTATCCCGGTGAAACCGTCCGTAAAACTCCCGCCTCAAAACTTGAGATAAAGCGCTGAAGTTTAGGCGTGAGATAACGGACGCTAACACCCCGATTTGTTCAACTAACCATCAGTGAGGATGGACAAAACCCCCACTGATGGAAGTTTCACTTTATAAAATTTTTAAATCGTGTATGCTTTTTATTGAGGTGATACCATTGATAACCCATTTTACATATAAACCGTTTTTGACCAAATCAAGAAAAACTGACTTCCAATTTTCATTCTTTTTTAATGGCATGCCTTATCAGGGCATCTATCATTATAATGGCAAAATTGAGTGGACAACGAATGAGCCGGAAAAAGCCTTTCTTAAAGATATCACATCACAAATCCATGAGCTTATGCTTTATCACGTTTACGATAATTAGCCTGACATTTTATGTTTAAAACTTCTTATAATGGGAAACGTAAAATTAAGAGGTGATAAAGATGGCTGATAATGAGAAAGGCTATAAATATGAGGGCAAAGAGGATTATACTCTTGATGTTGATCGGATGATTAACGAAGGATTAGCCGGGGGCACAGTTAATCATAAATATGATCATCCATCTGTTGATGAATCCAGGCCTCTTGATAGAGAAGAAAAACCGAAAGAATCATAATACCGCTCCCGATTGTTTAATCGGGAGTTATATATTTTAAATACAAAGCTGGGAAGCGATTAATCGCTTCCCAAAGCCAAATTTATTTTATTAATTAAATTACTCTTGATATCCGCCAAATTGTCTTTGAGCTTGAGCTACAAGACGTTTTGTGATTTCTCCACCGACAGATCCATTAGCACGAGAAGTTGTGTCGGCGCCTAATTGAACACCAAATTCAGAAGCAATTTCCGTTTTCATTTGATCAAGTGCTTGTTCAACACCTGGTACAAGTAATTGGTTGCTGTTGTTTCTAGCCAAAGTGTTCACCTCCCTTGTAATCATATTGTGTGTCATTTGAATGATTATATGCTGGAGGTTTCATGGCAATTTCTTCATTAATTGTTTATCCCGGTGCAACCGTCCGTAAGACTCCCGCCTCAAAACTTGAGTTAAGCGCTGAAGTTTAGGCGGGTGTTAACGGACGATAACCCCCGTGGCAGCTTATTCGAAGAAGACAAGAAGCTTATTCAAGCAGCAGCATCGCTAACCATACTGATGGAGGTTTCACTTTATAAAGTTA
This sequence comes from Scopulibacillus cellulosilyticus, assembly GCF_042665295.1. Classification (NCBI taxonomy): domain Bacteria; kingdom Bacillati; phylum Bacillota; class Bacilli; order Caryophanales; family Sporolactobacillaceae; genus Scopulibacillus; species Scopulibacillus cellulosilyticus. Next base: position 76,728 of record NZ_JBHTCO010000002.1, on the reverse strand, counting down.
TTACATTTTAAATGTTACCAGTTTTCCCAGTATCCTTGCGGGTTCAGGCTTGCAAGCCTAAGCCACCCATTTTGAACTTTTTTATTAAAAGTTCCATCATTATTTAATAACCGTTCTACATACTCATTGGGTGCCTGAATGACAATCAGCAAACGAAGAGGAGCATGATAAGCCTCATCATCTGATGCCATCACTGATTGCCATGGAAGTCCGCTTAATAAATCACTTGCAACGCCTTGCATAACCCCGAGTCCCGCTGTTACAGTTTGGGTAGCTTTGTTCCCACTGCCATAAAAATGAGGGGCAACGGTGGATGCATAATACTGTAAGTTAATCCATTGTGCCACCGTTCCAGGCCCAGCAATAATGTTAGCAAGCAGCTTACCGTCTGGATCCTGCTTCCAATCATAATTATGAAGAAAAACTCTTCCTTCTAAATTGCAATTCTGGGTTAGCTCCCGCTCGCCAATAATAAAAGCAGCATTACGAGCCAATCCCCATTCAGGACGTATTTCACTCCAATCATCTGCAAAACGATGGGCCTCGGCCATTGGATTTTTAAAATGCGTTTTGATATTAGGTAATTGTGATACAGAGTCTGCATTTGCTTGTTGACCTACCTTAGGTAAGACTTCCTCTACATAATTAAACGCTTCTTGAGCTGATTTTGAAAGTTTGGGAACATAGAGCCATTTTAATTCATTGACAGTTGTATTATGCTCAGCCGCAACGAAAATCGTCTCCTCTGGAATTTCAATACCTTCAGACGAAAGAACTTCTCTTACCTTTGGCAAGTTGCACAAAGATGCAAAAACCCGTGCATTGAACCCTCCTGATGCCCCACCACAGGCACCGCAGTCAAGCGATGAAGAATACGGGTTATTTGTGCTTTGACTTCCGTGTCCACAAATGACGATTAATGGAGCGAAGTTCTTTATCAGACCCATCATTCTAAGCGTTTGACATACATAGTTTACTTGGTCCTCATTAGAGAACCCTAAAGGAATCTCAGATTCAAGGTCCCTAACAGAATTAAGCGAGAGATGCGTATCTGGTTTGTGTAACCATGAATCTCGAAGGTTACGTATGAAAGATCCCGCTCTTCGTGGAAGCATACTGCGTGTTAACATTTTAATCGTAAGCCAAGGACCACTTACCTCTGGCAAATGTAGGCTTGGAAGGGCATTCTGTTTCATCGTTTTAAAGGTATAACTTAGAGATTCTACAGCCTGTTTACGTTGCTGGTATTGCTTCAGTTGATTTTCATCCGTATTTTCTTCTATTTTATGTTGCGGCTTTTGCATAACCGGCAAGGAAGAATGGGTATGTTTACTGCCAAGTTCACTAATTTCAATCGGTAATCCAAAGAAACCCGCAACACCAAACGTTTCAAAAGGACCCGCTTTCTCTAGATAACGTCGATAAGGCTCTGAACGGACATCAATACAAAATGCGAATTGAGCTAATACAGGTTTGGTTTCATTCTTCACATGTTGATTAGATAAAACTTTCCGGCTCAATTGGTCTGTATATGTTTGTTCCCAAGCTTCAAGCCAAAGTCTTTTACAAATCTTCTCATTAAAATTGTATGCAAATGTTAAATATTCCTTTTGTTGATTAGTAGACATCTTCGACCACTTCTCGAATGTAAGCCCACCGAAATGAATCCAAGCTGCTAAAAGTGAATCAATTTTAACTTTTTCCTTAAAGCATTTTTTTTGCAAAGGGAGGTAAGGCTTCAGAAGAGCCCACTCCATTGAAATTCGAACAGCTAAATACTCTAACAATAATGACTGTTCGTGTTTAGATTGTTGAGAACGCCAAAGCATCATGCCTGCCCAACCAGGCAAGGAAAGCAAATGCCCTTCAAGGTAATTTTGAATCTCTGATTGGGGAATTCCAAGAGCAGATAACGCTATTTCCAAAGCCGTATCTGCATCTTGCGGCCAATTTTTTAAACTCTTGCGCTGATTTTTGCTTAATGCAGGGTCGTACTGTGCAAGTCGTCGCCAAGACTGATAAAATCCCTCATCACGTTTCGGCATGGACCATCCCGCCTGAGAGTTATCAAGATATAACTTACACCATTTAATGATGTGATGATTAAGCAGCTCCGCTAAATTCTCATCAGCCTTGTGCTCTTTATACATGCTTAAGGGCTGCATTGGGGAACTTTCGCAAATATCCATCTTCCAGTTTCTTAATTTCTCTATTGATTTTTTTAACTCGGGTGATGTCAAAAGATGAGCAGGCACTGTATCCAATTTTAAGGAAGCTCGGCAAAAACGTTCAGCTTCATCCCTTGGTATGTTAAGCGGATATGAGTTTAGCCAACGCTGCAAACCCATTTCTAGAAAATCCGGATCAATCTCACCACGATTTTTAGCCGAAAGAATCATGGAAACACTAGGGTATAATTCTACATTTTTAGTGTTTCTTAACCATTCCGCAACCTCTTCAAATGTTTGTTCTTCCATTCCCTCCCAAGGATGGCGGGCTGCAAATGTTGAAATTGGCCCAAGTGGTACTATCACTCGACTAGCTGAACTAACCAAAATTTTTATATCGGTTACTTTGGAAGCATTTTTTTGTTCAATTTCATTTTCAGATAATGTTGATATTGTGCTCATAACCGATTACCTCTTTCCGACGGATATTGTTTAAGATAGTTCGGATGACTTTCTGTAGACTTTGCCTGGCCTTCTCCTAGCTTTACTAACCAAAGATAGAGCACGGCGAACAAAGCTGAAGAAGAATAACGAGCAGCAAGTGCATCCATTACACTGCCAAGTATCAAAAGACAAACGACAATAAGGACGAATGGTAATGGTATTTGGACGCTTTGGTAAACGTTAGCATGTAACCATCCCTTAAATAAGCTGTGTATCAGAAAGTAAACGATGGCAGAGACTCCCAGAATGAAAAGACCAACCATTCGGTCAATCCGTCCTCTGCTAAATGCGATTAGCTTTTTCCAAGAAAATGATAACGACCAGCCTAAAATGAAAGCATTAACAAGTTGATATCCCCCGCCCGGGGCCAACATCCAATAGGCAACCCCAGTAAGTAAACCTAATACATAGCCAGTCATGGTCCATAAAAAGGATGACCTTTTATTAACCTGAGATAATTTTTCATGTTGATGTAATGCCGAACCAGCCTGTAAAAAAAGTGTGGCCTTAAACAAACCATGTAATACAAGGTGAATAATGGCTGCCAAATAGGCACCTAATGCACATTGAATAAGCATAAAACCCATCTGCGAAATCGTAGAACCAACCAATTGGCGTTTATAGTCAACCTGGACCAAACTTATTCCAATACCGATTAAGACGGAAATACTTGAGAGAACAAGCAGAAAAATTTGAGCTTTATCTCCATTAAATAACGGTGAAAATCGCGTTAGCATAATTCCACCTGCATTTACTATTCCAGCATGCATGATTGCTGAAACTGGTGTAGGAGCGACAATAGATTCAATTAACCAATTATGAAATGGCCATTGGGCAGCTGGAATAATGACAGCTAAAACCAACAGCAGATTTATGCCTGTTTTTTCCCATGAACTAATGTGAGCCAAACTGTCATTGGTTAGAGCTGAAGAAAAGTTCCAATCCCCTGTGACTTGATAAAGCCAGATGATAGCCGCTAAAAGAGCTAGCCAGCTAACTGCAAATACATAACCAGAAAGTCTTGTTGCTGCTCTCGTTACCTTCCACTTTCTATTTATGCTTATTAGTATCGTTAATCCCATGAGAGTAATTCCCCAACAACCGACCAGCAAGCGAAAATCATCACTTAACCAAGTAACGGCAGCACCGCCTGTAATAACTGTGTAAAGTATAAAGTATTTCCGATAAAAAAGATTTCCCAGTAAATACCTTACAGAGAAACGCTGGATGACTATTCCTATCGTAAGAACAAAAAATGCCATAAACCAAGTGAGGGAATCCAAGTGCAAAAGTCCAACATTACGGCTCGCACTGGTATTACAAAAAGCAAATAATGAAACTAAAGCAGGTAATGAAATGATGCCTATGTGAAAACGAACATACACCAAGGGCACCCGTTGAGATAAGAATAATAACCCGCTTAGCCCGGATAAAATAAGCGATACAAAAAACAAAGTAAGTATGAACATATAATTCCCTCCCCCGTCAATATTGAACGAATCTACAACTTTATAAATTAACTCAAAATAAAAAACCGACAACTGGTATCAATGGACTTAACCATTGATACTAAGTTGCCGGTTTATCTTTAACTGACTTATAAAGCCCTTTAAAAATCTCCCATTTATATTTATTTCAAAGTTACAATTTTTTTTCTAAGTCATTAAATAGCTTAAACACTATAACTCGTTCTCCGGTACGAGTACTTAAATCAGTATGGAAGCTTTTTACTTCCTCACCAGTTATGGATAAAATCATTTCTTTTAAATCATCCAAACCTGATTCAACTAACCCGGAACGAGTACTTTTTACAGACAGCATGCCTTCTTTCGATTGACATACCGCGTATTCGGCAGGTGTTAAAATACCGTTTAAATAAACAATGATTAAGTCACGTAAAATATCTGTTTTAACGGAAACAGATCCACGCCCTAGAAAATCCTTTTCCCATTGAGTAATCCTTTTACTTATTTCTGATTCAATGTACCCTTTTGTTTTTTTCATGTAAGTCCTCCGGTACAAAAAAACGGTATATTTTTAGACTAGTCTTTCTTAGTCAAGAAATATACCGATTCCCCTTATTCTGTACTTCTTTCTCAAAAAAGTGCCTTTTCATCCAACCAATTTTAAATTAATTGAATGCTAAAGCCTTTTTTATAAATAAAGAAGGTAAATAATATCACTCGGTCATTTTCTAATATTAATTTAGTCTAAAAAGTTAATTTTGTCAATACTATATAGCCAGGTATTTGAGTAGGTCATAGTATAAAGCACAACTCGGTAACAATTTTAGTTTAGTGAACCGCCTTTTACAGTCCATTAAGGGAAAAAGCTGCGTTTGCATGTTAAAAAGGAATCCAACAAGAGGATTCCTTTTTAATCTAACCTTTTCCTGTGCACCCTTGTGCCGTCGCATGTAAACAAAACCGGGTGTTCTTCAATAACCGTCTCCATATGCACTGCTCTGCCCCATAATTGATAAATATATTCCAATACTTTTTCTAAATATTTTATATCCAATTCCATATCTTCATACCGATGTTTAAGATATAATTCGCCGCTTTTCATGTAATCGCCATTTTCAACGACAATATAAGGATAACCGCCATTGACACGGGTTGAAACAAGCTGATCGCGAATTTCCTTCCAATCTTTGCTTGTGATTTTAATTTCGTCACCTTGTCTTTCATAAAGAAACATATCTTCATCTTGGATAAGTTCTTTAGTCAGATAATTTCTAATAAATGATTGATCGGATTCAACTTCCCTTACTTCAAACAATTTTTCCCTGCCTGACCCTTCTTCTACGCCGCGGCGCTTCATCTCTTCAGTTGGATGATTATATCTCTCTTCAATATCTTCAAATATCTTTAAGCCTAAATAATACGGATTAATTCTTTGTTTGGAAGGCTGCACGACATTAGCATTAAGAGTGGCAAATTCAATGGCTTCATCTGAAGTTAAATCTAACTCTCTCATGATTCTTGCATGCCAGTAGGATGCCCATCCTTCATTCATAATTTTCGTCTCTAACTGCGGCCAGAAATAAAGCATTTCTTCACGAAGCATCGTTAAAATATCTCTCTGCCAATCACTTAATTCTTTACTGTTTTCTTCAATAAATAAAAGCAAATCTTTTTCAGGGCTTTCCGGAAATTTTTTTGGCTTTTCTTTTTTAACTTCTTCTTTACCATCAAGATCAAGTAAATCTTCATAATTTGACATTGGCCGGCGTTTAGGACGGTGCTTTTTTGAGTCATCTTCAGACTTTTGCGATTTTGGATGTATTAATGATGGATCTATATGTTCATTTATTGCCATTACTGCATCGATAAAACGCTCAACCTCGCCTCTGCCATATTCTTCTTCATAGTCCCTGATTCTTTCCGCCGTTGCACTCATACTTTCAACCATATCCCGCCTTGTATTTTTGAACCGTACATTATTTTTGAAAAAGTCGCAATGGGCAAGGACGTGAGCAACAATCATTTTATTTTGAACCAGACTGTTCGTATTAAGCAAAAAAGCATAACATGGATTGGAATTTATGACCAGCTCATAAATTTTACTCAACCCAAGATCATATTGAAGCTTCATTTTATAAAATTGTTTGCCAAAGCTCCAGTGGGAAAACCGTGTAGGCATCCCGTAGGCACCAAATGTATATATAATTTCCGCGGGGCAAACTTCGTAACGCATTGGATAAAAATCTAATCCAAACCCTTTGGCGATCTCGGTAATCTCATCAATAGCCCGATCAAGCTGGCGCATTTCCTCCTGATTCACCTTCACCATCCCTTTCATAAAATGCTCCTTAAAAGAAATATATGATAAGTTCAGTTTATTCATGTTCAAGGAGTATGGTGAGGTTATTGTTTTTCGGAATAAGGTCCGCAGTTCACCTGACTTTCTTCCCCTGTTATAATAAAGACATAAAGGGAGGTGAGTTTTGTGGATCACAATAAAGTGCATGAACAAGCTTACAATTATCAGCCCAACCGTAAATATACTTATCGAGATTATTTAAATTGGACTGATGACATACGCCGGGAAATTATTGATGGAAAAGTATATGAAATGACCGCAACCCCGTCCAGGAAGCATCAGGAAGTTTTGTTAGCGCTCGCAACAGCTTTTTCCAACTATTTAAAAGATAAAACATATGAAGTATATATTGCCCCATTTGATGTGCGGCTTCCAGAGGTTAGTGAAACTGATGAAAAAGCTATCAATGTTGTCCAGCCTGATTTGTCTGTATTTTGTGATAAAGATAAGCTGGATGAAAAAGGTGCAGTTGGAAGTCCTGATCTCATTATCGAAGTCATTTCACCTTCCACATTAAAAAAGGATATGACTGTAAAGAAGTCTTTGTACGAAAAAATGGGTGTACAAGAATTTTGGCTCGTCTATCCCATGGAGGGCATTATCACAACGTATGAGCTTAATAAACAAGAACGCTACAGCCCATTCGAAACTTACGGTAAAGGTGATTGTATTAAAATCGGCATTTTTGAAGACTTTTCGATCGACCTAACAACAATTTTTCGTGAATAATATAAATAAGTTGATGAAACCGTAAAAAAGAACGCTAATCAGCGCCCTTTTTCGATTTTCTATTAACTTAAAGAATAACTTGAATCGGCCAATTTAACGTCAGGATGCTTTTGCTGGAACCACCTTAATGCAAATTCATTCTCAAAGATAATCACTGGCCGCTCATCCCTGTCAGCAACAACAAGATTATTTGATGAACGCTGGAGATTCTTTGCTTCTTCTTTATCTACAATCCATTTTGCCAGTTGATGCGGCATCATTTGCATATCAAGGTCAACACCGTATTCGGCTTTCATCCGGTAAACAAACACGTCAAACTGCAGCTGTCCGACGACACCTAAAATGGTTTCTTCATATTGTGTGCGGTAAATTTGAATCGCGCCTTCTTGAGCTAACTGATTGACGCCTTTTAGAAAATGCTTCTGTTTCATTGCGTTTTTAGCGCGAACTTTTGCAAAATGCTCCGGCGGGAATTGCGGCAGTTCACCATAGTTAAAGGTATCTTTAACACCGCATACCGTATCGCCGATTTGATAGAATCCCGGATCATATAGGCCGACAATATCTCCGGGAAAAGCTTCGTCAATGATTTCTCTGCTGTCAGCAAAAAATTGCTGAGGCTGAGCAAGCTTCAGCTGCTTTCCTGTCCGGTCAAGCCATACCGTCATGCCTCTTTCAAATTTTCCTGAACAAATTCTTAAAAATGCAATGCGGTCGCGGTGTGCGGGATTCATGTTAGCTTGAATTTTAAATACAAAGCCCGAAAAGCTTGATTGATCGGGTTCAATTGTCCCCGCACTTGATTCTCTCGGCTGCGGGGTTGGCGCCATTTGTAAATAATGCTCCAAAAATGATGGTACACCGAAGCTTGAAACAGCACTGCCAAAAAATACAGGCGTTTGCTTACCAGCTTTTACAGCTTCAATGTCAAATTCATTGCCCGCTTCATCAATCAGTAATAGATCTTCTTCCAATTGTGCTATCGTTGATTCATCAGCAACATCCTTTAATGCTTCGCTAAGATGATCCATGGATTCAACCTCAAGCGTTTGCCGTTCTTTATTTTCGTTATACCATTCAATTTTTTTCTGAAAGCGGTCATAAACGCCGCGAAATGATTGCCCCATACCGATCGGATAGTTAATAGGAAACGATTCGATGCCAAGGACTTCCTCAATTTCCTCAAATAATTCAAGCGGTTCCTTTCCTTGACGGTCAAGTTTATTAATAAAAGTAAAAATAGGAATCCCGCGGTCACGGCAAACTTTAAATAATTTAATCGTTTGCGGTTCAACACCCTTCGCAACATCGATGATCATCACGACGCTGTCAACCGCCATTAATGTCCGGTAAGTGTCCTCACTAAAGTCTTGGTGCCCAGGTGTGTCCAATATATTAATTTTAAAATCGTTATAAGTAAACTGCATGACACTTGAGGTTACAGATATACCCCTTTGTTTCTCAAGCTCCATCCAGTCTGATGTCGCAAACTTCTCAGATTTTCTGGATTTGACGGCACCTGCTGTTCGAATGGCTCCCCCAAGTAATAACAGCTTTTCTGTAAGAGTCGTTTTCCCGGCATCCGGGTGCGAAATAATGGCGAACGTTCGGCGCCGTGCCGTTTCCTGTTGTAAATGTCCCATTTGTTTCCCTTTCTTTCTGCGCATCTTATTTTTCCATTCAAAACATACCATAGCTTAATACGAAAAAACAATGGTTAAAAAAATAAAAAAGCACTGCTGAGAGTGCTTAAAAAATAATAATTATCTTTATATTTTCTAATTCTTAGAGTGTCTCTCCATGATTGGCCGTTGATACAACTTCACTGGAAGCAAACTGGTTACCCGCTGATAAAGTTTCTCCGTGATTGGATAATGGCTTATTTGGTCCATTGGATGCGACCGAAACAGAAATTGCAAAGCCCAAAGCAAGTAAACCTAATCCAGATAATATTTTTTTCATTTTAAAGCCCCTTTTTCATAGAGATTTTGTTTTGCCTCATAGGATAGATTAAAATAATAGCTTGCTTTTACAAAATCATTCTTTTTATGGAAATACACAGCTAACTGTTCTGCATAATCCCTGATAAATCCCCACAAGCCTTCACTTTGAAAATAAATAAGACCTTCTTTTACTGCTGACTCCAATTCCTTTTCATCTGAAGAGTTATTTAATTTATCGAGAATATTTAAGTGATGCTCGTATTCTTTATTATTAGACTGTTTGCAGTGCTTCATTCCCTCTCTGAGGAATATATATCCCTTATCGCTTTCACCCAATTTATAATATTCACGGGCAAGAAGAAATGTTGTTTTATACAGTTTAAATTTGTTTTCGTAAGCGTAATTTAAGTAACGAATGGCATCATCTGATAATCCATTTTGTTCAGCATAAAGCAGTCCGAGATTATAACAAATTAATATATATAATTTCTGATGGTTTTGTTTTTCAGCGGTCTTTAATGCATGATTAAAATATTTTTCAGCATTTTCAAACTGTTTAAGATCCGTACAGGCAAGACCTAAAATATTTTCACAATCTGCGGCATTTATTTCATAACCAAAACTTTCTTCAAATATTGCCTTGGCTTTTAACGCATAATTCATTGCAAGGAGATTTTGATGGATATGATAGTAGAAAATAGCTACTTTATAGTTAAACTCAGCTTTTTCAATAACGTCGGGCACGTTTTTTAATAGTTTTTCGGCCTCTATGAAATATTTGCGGGCGTTACTGTAATTTCCAGTTTTAGTAGCATGAATCGCTTGAAAGAAATAGTAATAATAAGCCAGCAGGTCGTCGGTTTGTTCCATTATTGGTTTAATTTGATCGAGGGTTTGATCGGCCTTTCCGAAATTATCAATAAATAATTGGTATCGGTAATCCAACAAGGAAAAATAAATGAGTAAAGTTTGATCTTCTTCTTCAAGATTGTTAATGTTATCGCTTACTATTTCTCTGATTTCTTTTGCCTTTGAAAAATGATTAAATTGCATCTCTTTATACCAATCATTAAGCAGCTGCATCATATATTTGTTTTCTACGGTCTTTAATACCACAATAAGGATAGCATCCCCTTCTGACCAAAATTCAAAAGCTTTAAAAAACTATATTTTAATTATACCATGATTTCCCTATTTTTTATATCTTAACAATCAATTTGTCACTATTTTCTATCGTTTTTCTCTTAATCTAGTATCTGAAATACCCCAAAAAGTTAATCATTTTTGGGGTATTTTTTATTGCCCTGTTATTATTTTTTGATAATCTGTCTGATTCTTGCCATGATATCCTCTTTAACTTCTTTAAGCCGGTTGTTACTGCCGTCAGCTGATTCACCTTTAACTCCGAAATAAAACTTAATTTTCGGCTCTGTTCCTGATGGCCTCATACAAAGCCATGAACCATCTTCAAGCTTATACTTCAAGACGTTAGAGACCGGAAGATTAATCATTTCTTCGGTTCCGTCCTTGATATTTTTGCGTTTTGCACTTTGATAATCTTCGATAACCGCTACAGTTGAACCGGCAACAGTTACCGGCGGATGCTCCCTGAAATCCCGAAGAATTCCTTTAATTTGTTCAGTGCCTTGCTTACCTTTTAATGTTAATGATTCCAGATCTTCTTTATAAAAGCCGTACTCTTTAAAAATATCTTGAAGAGCATCGTAGAGTGTTTTCCCTTGAAGCTTATAATAGGCGGCCGCTTCAGAAATTAATAAGCAAGCTTGGACAGCATCCTTGTCCCGAACAAAGTCGCCGATCAGATAACCGTAACTTTCCTCGTATCCAAACAGAAATTGATGCTTATGATTTTCTTCATATTCACGGATTTTTTCACCAATGAATTTAAAACCTGTTAATGTATCAACGGTTTCAATACCAAAGCTTTCAGCAATAGCTCTGCCGATTTCTGATGTAACAATGGTTTTTAGAACAACGCCATTGTTTGGCAAATCATGCCCTGCTTTTTTATGGGTTAAAATATAATGTAATAAAATCGCGCCGGTTTGGTTCCCGGTCAGGACTGTGTATTCCCCGGAATGATTTTTAACAGCAACGCCCATCCGGTCGGCATCAGGATCAGTACCGAGTAAAATATCAGCATCCGTCTTTTTCCCATATTTGATAGCGATTGTAAAAGCTTCATGTTCCTCCGGATTCGGTAATTTAACTGTGGAGAATTCAGGATCAGGCTGTGCTTGTTCTTCGACAACCGTAACATTTGTAAATCCCCAATTTTTAAAACCGTCAGTCACAGGCATTAACGCCGTTCCATGAAGAGGTGTAAAAACAATTTTCAAACCGCGCGCTTTTTCAATCACGTCCGGCTGAATAGAAACGGTTTTTAAATGAACTTGATAGGCATTGTCCACTTCCCCGCCTATGATTTTCAATACACCATTCTCTTTTAACTTCTCTTCATCGCCAATGGCTACTGATAACTCATCCTCAATCTGATTGACACACTCAACAAGTTGATTCGCTTCTTCAGGAGGCATTTGCCCGCCGTCTTCATTATAGACTTTGTAACCATTATACTGCGGCGGATTATGGCTTGCCGTGATCACAATACCCGAAAAGGCGTGAAGATGCCTGACTGCAAATGACAAGACCGGTGTCGGCCGCAATGATTCAAATACATAAGTCTGGATATCATGCTTTGCGATAGTTAAAGCGGCTTCCATCGCAAATTCTTTAGAAAAATGCCTGGAATCATACGCAATCACGACACCGCGCTTTTTCGCTTCTGAACCTTTTGCGATAATATGTTTTGCCAAACCTTCTGATGCTTTTCTGATTGTATAACGGTTCATCCGGTTTGTTCCCGGTCCTAACTCACCGCGCATACCGCCGGTGCCAAACTCGAGATTTTTATAAAAGCAATCTTCCAGCTGCCCTTCATCATTTTCTATGTTTTCAAGTTGTTGCTTTAAATGACCGTCCAAATCATTTTTGGAAAGCCATTTATGATAAGCTGTTTTCCAATTCATTGCTTAGTCACTCCATTTTTTAGAGGTTGTTTCAACCTGCACTTATATGTATAAAGTCCTATTTCATTATAGCAAAAATTCATATAAAAATATGGCACTAATTGTTAAAAATCATGTAGAATTAAAATCAGAATACTCATATTGATTATCATGTTATTCCTTGTTAAAAACTCATAGGAGGATAAAATTATGAAGTCCTTTCAAGAAAAAATTGAAAAATATGCGGAACTTGTCGTAAAAATCGGTTTAAACATTCAAGAAGGTCAAAAATTAATCGTTAATTCTCCATTAGAAGCCGCACCGTTTACCCGAGCTGTTGTTCGCGAGGCATACCAAAATGGCGCGAAGAAGGTGCATGTCGAATGGAGTGACAGTCCGACCGGGCGGATTCAATTTGAAGAACAGCCTGAAGAAAGTTTAAAAGAAGTGCCGAAATGGCGGGTGGCCATGTTTGAGGAACTCGTAGAAAATCATGGGGCCATTTTACAAATTACAGGATCAGATCCCAATGCATATGCCGGTGTTGATCCAAAACGCATCCAAATATCACAGCAAGCATCAGGTCAAGCTTTGAAATTCTTCCAAGAAGCGCAGCTTAAAGGCGACATCCATTGGTGCATTGCCGGCGTACCAACAGAAGCTTGGGCTAAGCAAGTTTTTCCTGATAAAGCAACCGATGAGGCCATCGAGATCCTTTGGGAAGCTATTTTTAAAACGGTTCGTCTTGATCAAGAAAACCCTGTTGAGGCTTGGAAACATCATTCCAAAGACTTACAAGAAAAAATGGCGTATCTTAATGAACAAAAATTTAAAGCTTTGCATTATAAAGGTCCGGGCACTGATTTATCAATCGAACTGCATCCCGATCATGTATGGGTCGCTGCCGGTCATAAATCGACTCAAGGCCGTACATATATTCCAAATATGCCGACGGAAGAAGTGTTCACCGCACCGAAGAAAACAGGCGTTAACGGTACTGTCACCAGCACAAAGCCATTAGCTCTGAACGGCAATTTAATCGAAAACTTCTCTTTCACATTCAAAGACGGAAAAGTTGTCGATTTTTCAGCTGAAAAAGGCTATGATGCCCTGAAGGCTATGCTTGATACAGACGGAGGCGCCCGCTTCCTTGGAGAAGTCGCTCTTGTGCCGCACCAATCGCCAATTTCTCAATCAGGTATTATTTTCTTTAATACACTGTACGATGAAAATGCCTCATGCCATATCGCATTAGGCAATGCAATCACTATGAATATCAAAGATAGTGACAACATGTCGGCTGAAGAATTAACCGCGCAAGAAGTGAACCAAAGCTATGTTCATACTGACTTTATGATTGGCTCCAGCCAGCTTGATATTGATGCTGAAACGAAGGATGGCAAGCGCCTGCCATTGTTCCGGAACGGCAATTGGGCGATTTAATAAAGGGGGGTGAACGTCCCCCCTCTCCTATAATTTTTATACTTAAGTAAGCTATAAGTAAGAAAGGGAAATTATGTTTTTTTATTTTGCAGCTATAATATTTATATTTTTCATTTTAATTCTCGGGAATTTTAATGAAAAAATAATAAGAAAAAAATTATGTATACCTAAACAAGAAGAAGGCTTTTTTTATAAAACAGTTAACGATATTCATAAACGTGGGGAAACGATAATTTTTATTATATTCTTACTAGGTATCGTCCTTTCTGTGATATTTAATTTTGATAGTACTATTTTGTTGATCCCATTTTTTATAGTTCTATACTGTTTTCGTGCCTTTATGGAGTGGAAATATAAAAGGAATAATAAAGAATATATCATTACCTTCTTTGGATTGGTTATTTATCTGATTGCTTTATTACCGATCATCAGTTACTTAAATAAATAAATGGTAATAAGCTCCCTTTAAGCTTTTCTTTTATTAGCTGAGCCCTACTTAAATTTTTTCTTAAATTATTAAAGGAAAATGCATACAAATAAAGCTTTTAACAAAAATTAATACAGACCCCCATGCCTTTTATTCTGTTTGAAGGGGGGTGTTAAATTGTTAAAGGATAAACTTAAAGACGAAAAATCCAGCGAAAATGAAGAAAAGTTACACAATATCTTTGAAGAAGATGTCGATTTCCCAACCTATGTTTACCTTAATACACCGATCATCCATATTGATGATCAAAATGATGATTAACAAATATATTTCCATGGACAGGCACCTGAACGGGTGCCTTTTCACGTATAAAATATTCGTTTTACCTGGCATAACCCGTTTCACATGAAAAATCTGTAAAATAGCATATTTAAATTAAAAGCCTTACAAATCGGCAACGTTCTTATACCTATTTGTATTGATAAATTCAACCCAATTTGTCGTTTTCCCGCAATCTCTGCAATATACTTTTACAGTGTAATTGCAGCCTGTTGAGACATCTTGCTTTGAAACATCAAGGACATGTTTTGTTTCCTGCCGGCATTCACTGCAATTTAACAAAATTTGTTCCATTCCATTTTACCATCCTCTTCATTAAAGTTCCGTATAGAGTATGTGTATTTATTTGGCGTTTTATCCATCAAAGTAATATATTAAAAAACATCTGCCTTACAGAATGTTTTAAAATCTCGTAAAACGGGAATGTTATCATAGGATTCTAATTTTGAAACACAACAATATTAATAATGGAGTGATTTCACAATGAGTAAAGCACTGTTTACAGCTCATGCGACGGCTAAAGGCGGACGGGACGGTCATGTTAAGTCAGACGATGGATTAATTGATTTAGATTTAGTAATGCCTACCGGAAAATCAGACAAAAAGGGAACAAACCCTGAACAGTTGTTTGCTGCTGCTTATTCAGCCTGTTATGATGGGGCCTTAAATTTAGTTGCTTCCCAAAAGAAAAAAGAAATTGATTCAACGACAACAGCAGATGTAAGCTTTTTAAAGGACCCGGATGACGGCGGATTTAAAATTTCTGCTACTTTAAATATTGATATAAAAGGTGTAAGCCAGCAAGAAGCTGAGGAATTAGCCGAAGAAGCTCATCAGGTTTGTCCTTATTCCAAAGCTACCCGGGGAAATATTAACGTTGAATTGAACCCAAGGGCTGTATAAAATTAGCTGGTACATGTTTTGTTTGAAATTGACAGGCTAACCATCCGGTTAGCCTGTTTGAGTATTTTCATATGCTTCCTTTTTAATTTGGCGCCCCTTTATGAAATGGGACTGGTGTATATGTTTTTTCATAGGTTGTTTTCTTTTTCCATTTTTCTTTGACTTCAATATTCGGAGGCAAATGATAGCTTATTTCTCCTTTATTGTTGCCAAAGATTTTTTTATAATAGTACTCACACATTTTTGCGTGATACAAATATTTCTGGTAGTAATAATCCCTTCTAGCTGCAGCCGGTGAATAGTGTTGCGGATAATGATATCCGCCTCCTGAATAATACACTTAAATCACCTCTTTGTATGATAATTATTCCAGTATATGCCCACAAAGTTCATTTTGCATAAGTTAAACCCTAATTTAATGATTCGGCCTAGGGAAATTTGCTTAAGCTTTTTTGCCAAAGGTAACAACTCTTTCAATGTGTTAATATAGCAATTTAGAATAAGAGATAAAGGTTAAAAAAATTAAAAAATGATGAAACCTTATTATTTGGCTTCATCATTTTTCTAATTTTACTGTAAGTTCCCTAATGGATAATCCTGTTCATTAATAACTGTAACGGGTTCTTCATTCAGCTTTTTAACTTCAATTTCTTTGATTTGGTGTCCATCGATATTTCTGACTTTAAATTCATATTCACCGTAATTGATAGCCGTACCCTTTTTGGCATCGACTTCATTAGATAAAATCCAGCCGCCTATCGTATCAATATCCGAATCATCTAAATCAAGTTCCAGCATCTCATTAATATCTGAGATAAGCACTTTACCATCAATAATAATCGTTTTTTCATTTATATTACGTACTTCAGGCAGTTCTTCAACATCGTACTCATCCCGGATTTCTCCGACAATCTCTTCCAAAATATCTTCTATTGTCACAAGACCGGATGTACCGCCATATTCATCAACAATAATGGCCATGTGACTTTTGTTTCCCTGCATTTTTTTTAATAGTTCATTTACAGGTGTGTTTTCCATTGCAATTGTCATCGGGCGGATATAATTTTTTATTGCCCGGTGTTTTTCTTTTAAATAGTCATCAAAAATATCTTTAATATTAACATATCCTATAATGTGATCCTTGTCTACGTCTGCCACAGGGTACCTTGTGTATTTTTCTTCCTTTAAAATCGTCATGTTTTCATCTAATGTGTTATCTAAAAAAAGACAAACAATTTCTGTTCTCGGTACCATAATTTCTTTCGCTACCCGTTCATCAAAATCAAAGATATTATTAAGGTACTCCATTTCGGATCGATTAATTTCGCCGCTCTTAAAGCTTTCTGCTAAGATTAAACGCAATTCTTCTTCAGAATGAGCCGTTTCACTTTCAGATGCTGGTGATAATCCAAACAGCCTAACGAACAATCGTGAACTGCTATTGAGTATCCAGATGAATGGAAAAGCGATTGTATTAAAAAGAATTAATGGTCTGGCAATAAATAAACTTATAGTTTCGGCTTTTTCAATCGCAAAAGTCTTTGGTGCCAATTCTCCCAAAACAACATGGAAAAAGGTAATCACCAAAAAGCCTGCAATAACGGAAATACCGGTTGCTGCCGATTCAGGCAGATTCAACAAAGAAAAAACAGGATGCAACAGATGGCCAACTGTTGGTTCGCCTAACCAGCCAATGATTAAAGAGACAACTGTTATCCCTAGTTGTGTTGTCGATAAGTAGCCATCTAACTGTCCAATAATTTTTTGGACAGCTTTTGCATTCTTATTTCCTTCTGAGGCAAGCTGATCAATTTTCGTTTTCCTCACCTTAACAATAGCAAACTCAGCCGCAACAAAGTAAGCACTAATCACGATTAAAAGAAGTATTAAAATGATATTAATTATACTCAAAATCATCCTTACAAAGCGTAAGGATGTCCACCTCCTCTTAGGATAGTTGTTTTAAAAGCATGGTCCACGATTGTAATAAAGCATTCCCGTCGGTACTTATTCTTTTATTTATAAATTGCAATTGATTTTTATCAAGCTGTTTTAATAAGGTTTGCAGTTTAATAAAATCTTGATCGAGTGTTTTCATGTGTTCACTCAATTCTTCGACAGATCTATAAACCATATCATCTTCTATCGATCTTTTAAGTTTTACCTTTTCTATAATCTCGCGAAGTGAAAGATGTTGTTGCTTATATTTCATAATTAATTGAAGATCATTAATGGTATCTTCTGTATAGTACCGGTGGTTTGATTGAAAACGTTTTGCTTCTATTAAGCCCATTTTTGTGTAATAATCAACCGTACGTTTTGATACATTAGCTAACTTTGCAACTTCACCTATTTTATACAACTTCCCAACAGCCTTCACTCCTTTCATTATTTGTATTATACTTGATTCAGTTGAAAAATAGAACGTTTAACGTTATTTTTTTGACACTTAGTAACATTCACACTCTTAAATGCACGTTCCATAAAAAAATTAAGAGCCATACCGAATAGGTAATGGCTCTTAATTCCCTTTGTTAAGCACTGTGCTTTTTATCTATTTTGACCTCTATTTTTTCAAGGGCTTTTTTATCATTTGAAATTTCTGACTTATTTTTGTTAATGAGGTCCTTTAATGTCACTTTCTTTCTCATGATGCTTACCACCTTTCTATAATTCTATTATACCACATTATTCTTATTTTTATTTTAAAAGTGTGAATATTCCATGACTATTATTATTTTTTTAAAGTCTATTAAAGAAAACTTGCCGATTGGCAAGCTTATTAAAAAGTATAAAGAAAGCTGAATTCTATTTTTTTGAATTCAGCTTTCTTGTATTTAACCTTTTTCTTCCGATTTAGAAGATAGAACTTCTTTTTTCAAAAACCAGCACAAAATAAATGAGATGATTGCAATGACGAATGAGTACATGTATATATGTTGAAATGAATCGACAAATATCGTTTTTATTTTTATAAATAGTTCAGATGACAGCCCCTGCGGAATACCCGCTGCTGCTAAACTATTCATATGCTCGGTCATGCTTTTAGGCAATTGACCGCCTAATTCTCCTAATTTAGAAGTAAGAGTCGATGATAATAGGTTTCCGAAAATGCTTACCCCCACTGTTGCACCAATCGTTTGAAATAATGGAACAGTGGCCAGGGCTACGCCTTTATGCTCATCTTCAACTGATTCCTGAACAATTAAGTTATCACCGCCGAACAATACGCCTAAGCCGAGACCTGTAATTAAAAAGAAGACAATGATTTGTACGATAGTTGTATGAATCGTCATATGGGAAAATAAGTAGAAACCAATGACAGGCATAATAAAAGCAATAACGAACAATTCACGGTAACGAACCTTTGTCAGCAAGAACCCGCATATCATCGATGAAATGACGGCGCCAACCATCATAGGCAGGGTTAAGTATCCCGCTTCCGTCGGCGTTAGTCCTAACACATTTTGCGCAAAATATGGGAACGATGAAAAAGATCCCATCAGCCCTATCCCTACCGTAAATACAATGATAGATAAAACTAAAATGTTGCGGTTTTTAAATAAGTGGAGCGGAACGATCGGCTCTGCCGCTTTCGATTCTGCCCAAATAAAAACTCCAATTAATAAAACGCCTAAGCAAAGAAGCCCAATGATTAATGGGGACCCCCAAGTATATCCTTCATTTTCTATTAACACAGGTGTGATTAATAATGAGATAATCGCTGAGACTAGGAGAAATGCCCCGGCCCAGTCAATCACGACTGTCTTTCTTGTTATCGATTCCTGAAGCCCGCTTAACAAACAGACAGCGGCAACGACACCAACTGGAATATTAACAAAGAAGATCCAGTGCCAACTTACTTGATCTACAAAGTAACCGCCCATCAACGGACCTAATAACATCGGAATAAACATAATCGGCCCCATTAACCCCTGTACTTTTGCCCGCTGTTCAAGGGGGAATAGATCGCTTGAAATCGTCATCGCCAGAGGCATTAATCCGCCGGCACCAATTC
Organism: Scopulibacillus cellulosilyticus; assembly: GCF_042665295.1. Classification (NCBI taxonomy): domain Bacteria; kingdom Bacillati; phylum Bacillota; class Bacilli; order Caryophanales; family Sporolactobacillaceae; genus Scopulibacillus; species Scopulibacillus cellulosilyticus. The sequence goes on along the minus strand of NZ_JBHTCO010000002.1, from coordinate 57,400 downwards.
CTTGAATACCGCGTCCGATAAGAAGCATCGTCATCGAATTGGAAAGACCGCACACAATTGATCCGCCAATAAAAAAGGCCATACAAATCAAATAAATCTTTTTCCGCCCATATAAATCAGCCAGTTTCCCCAAAATAGGCATAAAAGCAGATAAGGCTAACATATATACCCCGGCAACCCAGCCGTATAATGACAGTCCGCCAAGATCGCGAATGATTGTCGGCATGGCAGTATTAACGACAGTTTCGTCTAATTCTGAAAAAATCAGCCCAATGATTAAACCGGCCATAACAAGGATTTTATTGCTTTTATTTTTTGCAAGCCCGGTTTCTTTCTTTAAAGAAGTTTCCATGTATCTAATCCTTTCAATTTTTTATACATGTATTATAAAGTGCGTTTGTGAACTGAATATGAATTTTTGGAAGGAAAATTAAATATAAAATAAAAATGGGCGATAATCAATACTTACCGCCTTGCTATTCCCTCTATCCTTGGGCATCATTTTGTGAAGTTTTTCTAATCGAATTTATTCTATAATTTTTTTGCAAGTGAATCCTTTTTTAGTTCAAAATCAAATTTTTTTGCATTTTTATAACTGGATTCATCATCACTATTCGAAGCTTTTTTAAATTCAGGAAAGGAAGTATATTCTTCTTCTTTCCAAATCCATATCCCCTTTTTTCCTTTTTCTTTATGAAATACATTCTTCTTTAGTTTATTTTCTTTATTTGTTTTAAAATAATTAGCGACAAATATGCGGGATGGTCCAGCTGTCAAAGTATTTTTTTCTATCACGTTGTTTTTTATATCATACTGTAATAAAAGCTGGCCCCCGTCTAAACCCTTTGTGTCATTTCGATAAATAATATTTTGATAGATAAAGGAATTTTTAGTACCTCCCCGTTTTTTATCATACCCTCCAATTGAAATGCCAGTGAAAAAGTTATTATATAAAATATTGTTTAAAATTTTAATATGATCAGCATACTTTTTAGGATGCTCTGAGGTTGCTTCTATTCCGATATCGCTTTTATAAACAGTATTCTTTGCAATGGTTATATTTTTCCCGCCATCTACATAAATTCCTCCTGCAGAATACTCTTCCCCATAAGCCGGGTTGCCAAAAGAGGATATTTCATAAATTTTATTACTATTTACAACTCCATTACGTACAAAGTCAGCTTTTTTATCATTAGAGGTGCCTTCGTAACCAATCAGATCAATACCGATATTATCATTCCGGCGAACCAGGTTATTTTCCACCTTAAAACCGTCAATATTTCCATTAAGAACAAGAGATTCACTGGAACCAAGCTTTAAATCTTCTACTGTATTATTCGAAATATTTATATCCCTCATTGCACCTGTTCCGTATATTGCGATTCCATGAGCATTACCATCTTCAGCAAGTGTTTTTATCCGGTGTACATGGTTATTTTCTAATGTGATATGACTGCTAGAACCTGTTACATAAATCCCCATGACTGTTTCATCTGATAAATCAGTCGTTAAATCCTGTATCGTTAATCCGCTAATAGTAAGATAATTTTTATTATTAATCGTAATTAAGGATGTATCGCCTTCAACATCCTTTAGATTTTTTCCACTAAGGACCACCTTATCCTTTTTATATGCTCTAAAAATTATTGGTTTTGATTTTGTTCCACTATGTTTTACGACAAGTTTTTCATTGTAAGTTCCTTTTCTTATGAAGACGGTCGTCCCTGCTTTAGCTTCAGAAGCGGCTTTTTTAAGTGTGCGAAAGGGCTTTGATTTTGTTCCATCATTTTGATCATCTCCATTTACAGCTACATATATAGCCTTATCTTTTTTCTCATTAGCATTATTTAATGCCAAAACAATTATGATAGCAGCAGCAGCCAAGAGAATTAAAATAATTTTTTTCATTTAATCATTCCTTATTGATAATATTTCATATCTTTCATACTGCTCCGGGATTAACGAAAATGCAATTATTATCATTAACAAAAATTTTATAAGGAAAGAAACAAAATAAGGAGTTGTACTAGAGGGGATTTAATTCAACAAGAAATCTTATGAAATAGATAAAAAATGTTAAAAAAGCACCAGAAAAAAGGGAAGTTTACGGTACAATCAATGATTAGGGTTTCTGTATCCTTTGTGAAATCATTGATAAAGAGAAAGGAGAAGTGCGATATGTTGAAAAATAACAAAGCAACGAACAGTAAAATTCTTCGTTTACTGGTGCCGCAATGGCAAAGCGACTACAACCCGCCATGTTGGATTAAATGAATGGTCTGCCGAAGAAGAGAAAGTCATGAACCAGTTTCACTTAAGTGCCGTGACGCCGGAAGAATTAGTAAAAGACAGTTCATCGGTACTAAGTTGGTTAGAGAATTTAAATCCTTCAAAAGTATTTATTCATTTTGATTTAGACGTCCTTGATCTTAGAGAGTTTCGCTCTCTATTAGCAGCCAATCCGGATACGTATGAAGAGATGCTCAAAAAAGCGCCGAAAGCATCCAGCATGGAAACAATTATACGTGTTCTCCAAGATGTCACAAAAGCGCATGATGTTGTCGGCTTGGGAATAACAGAACATTTTCCATGGGATGCTTATCACTTACAAAATATGTCGCAGCGTATTCCATTATTTGGTAACATCAACAAAACAGATAAAGCACCGTACAACTGGTCTCTCTAATTTTCTACTGCAACAAGAGGTTCCCCGATGCGGGGGACCTCTTGTTTTAGAATCATCTACAGATTGTTACGATTGCAAAACTGTTTCGGTGTCACTCTATAGCGATTCCAGAAGAGACCACTATTCCTTTTATTTTTTCAGACTTTATTCTCCAAGCCCTTCAGATTTAAAAATATCTTCAATGGCTTTAAGCGCTTCGTCTGCATCGGAGCCTTCAGCAGTAATTTTAACTTTAGCGCCTTTTTGAATGCCTAAAGCCATAACGCCCATAATGGATTTTAAATTAGCTTGTTTGCCGTTGTAATCTATCGTTATGTCTGAACCAAATTGGCTAGCTTTATTAACTAAAGCTGTTGCAGGTCTTGCATGAATACCAGAATCGCTAGTTACTGTAAATGTTTTTTCAGTCATTATAATTACTCCCTTACTTGTCAATTAGCTTATTATTTAAATAATAGGAAAGAAAGATACATAAATATCAAAAAAACTAGAAGTGAAAATAAAATAGAAACAAATAGTATAGAATGGTTAGACGGAATAAAAAGTCCTTCCTGGATTTCCCTTCTTTTCCTCGTGTATTGAATAGTAGACAAGACACCAATTATAAACCCAACAACACAAGCAATTATTCCAAGAAGTATCGCCAAAATATTAATGGTAGGAATCGAACTGATTTTAATCGTAAAGTGTAAAGAAGTTGTTAAAAAGCCAACACCTATAATAGATATAGCAGTCCGAATCCATGCCAAATAAGTTCTTTCATTTGCTAAATGTTGCTGTGCACATTTTACACTTTCTTCCGGTTGTCCTTTGCCTTTTTTTAAAACTTCCATAATAGATAGTTAAATCTCCTTTTAGTAGGCCTAGTTACCTATTACAAAGATGATTTTATGATTTCGGTACATTTTTCCATCGATAACGCATCGGTGTCAAACGTATCGGTGTTAATGCATAAATCATATTCACTCATCTTTCCACGCTCAATGTTTGAAAATGATTTATAGTAAAACTTTCTTTGCATAACTTGGCCGGCAATAAACTTTGGTGCATCTTTTTCAGCAATTCCACTAACCCGCATGCAGCGTTCTATTTTCTTGTTCATATCTGATGTATAACAATAGACATTTAAAAAATCCACTTTTCCTCTCAGTACTATATCTGCACCTCTCTCCATAAGGATACAAGGGCCTTCCTTGACTGTCTTAAAAATAGCTGAGGAGTATGCTTTAAAAATCTTAAACGGCAGATCAGCGTCTAAATCTAATACGTTTCCATTAAGTTGTGAAGATTCATCAAATACGATACTTCCTAATTTTTCATCATAATCTCTTAGCACCTTTTCATCGATATCTGAATCCCTTGCTGCTTTGATTAACAAATCATCCTCACCATAAAATTTTAATCCCAATTCTTCTGAAAGACATTTTCCTAACAACCTTGCACCGCTGCCAAATTCACTAGTCAATACTATATACCTTTTTGTCATCATACCATCACCTATCAATCTAAATCTTCCCCATTTGATTCAATAACCTTTTTATACCAATAGAAGGAATCTTTTTTCATTCGTTTAAATGTACCATTTCCATTATCATCAACGTCAACATAAATAAAGCCATATCTTTTTTTCATTTCACCGGTACTTGCAGAAATGATATCAATTGGACTCCACATTGTATAACCCAACACAGGAACCCCGTCAATATCAATTGCGTTCTTCATTTCTTTAATATGTTCCCTTAAATAATCAATGCGGTACGTATCATGTATTCTTCCATCCTTTTCAACTTCATCAACAGCGCCCAACCCATTTTCCACAATCATGAGAGGGATTTGATAACGGTCATATAAGAGATTCAATAAATAACGAAGACCCTTTGGATCAATGGCCCATCCCCAATCACTCATTTGCAAGTGAGGATTTTTGTAACCTGTTTTAACACCATTAAGTCCTATGAATTTTAAATTTGTTTTCTTTCCAACCACATGAGTCATATAAAAACTAAACGATAAGAAGTCAACTTTTCCTCTCTTTAATTCTTCTAAATCACCGTCTTGAATAGGTAAAACGATTCCTTCACGCTCAAATTCTTTTAATTTATAGGCTGGATAATAACCACGACATTGAACATCACTATAAAATAACATTTTATGCATAAAATCAGCAGTTGCTTGCATATCTTCCGGGTCACTGCTATTTGGATAAGCAACATGTCCACAATACATCATTCCAACTTTGTTTTTCGGATTAATTTCATGAGCCATTTGTACAGCTTTAGCACTAGCTAGAAATTGATGGTAGGCCGCAGTCATTATTGTTTGATCATCACCAGAATTTATCCCGCCAGCCATCCATGGCTTTGTTGACATGACGTTAATTTCATTAAATGTAAGCCAATACTTAACTTTTCCTTTGTATCTATTAAAAATCGTTTTGCAAAAACGTAAATAAAAATCGACAATTTTACGGTTTTCCCATGAACCATATTTTTGTAATCCTAGTGGTGTTTCAAAATGAGATATTGTTACTAAGGCTCTATACCATATTGTAGGCATGTATCAAAGACTACATCATAATGCTTTAATCCTTTTTCATTAGGTTCCTCTTCATCTCCATTTGGAAAGATCCTTGACCAAGCAATGGACATGCGATAACATTTAAATCCCATTTTTGCAAACAAGGCTATGTCTTCCTTAAAACGATAATAATGATCAATAGCAGTATGGCTAGGGTAATACTTTCCTTGAACTACACCATCTGTAATTTCTCTTGGAATACCATGAGCCCCTACTGTCATCACATCTGCAGTGCTTAATCCTTTTTCATCACTTAAATATGCCCCTTCACATTGATTGGCAGCAGTTGCACCACCCCATAAAAAGTGCTTTGGAAAACCCATTCTTTAATCTTCCTTTCTATTTATAGATTAGTTGCTTATTAAAGCAACTAACCCCATCGTTAGTTTGCTAATTTAAGTTTTTCCAATTTAAGTAAAGACTCTCCAACTTCTACAAATTTTCCAGTAATACCTGAGACATCTAAATAATCTTCTGAATTTGTCACAATAAATGGTGTAATGATGTCATAACCTTCCGCTTTAATTCCCTCAATATCAAATTCTAATAATAAGTCCCCTTTCTTAACTATTTGGTCTTTTGTCACCTTTGGCGCATAATAACGGCCACCCAATTTAACTGTATCAATTCCAACATGAATAAGAATTTCTGAGCCATTTTCACCTGTAATCCCAATCGCATGATTAGTATTAAATAAGGCTGTTACGGTTCCATCAACTGGTGCATATATTTTCCCCTCTTCAGGAATAATTGCTATACCTCTCCCCAAAATTCCTTCTGCAAATACAGCATCACTTACCTCTTTAAGTTCAACTGATTTCCCTTTAAGAGGGGAATAGATCACATCATTCTCAACATTATTTTCAACAACTTCTTTTATTGTTTCTGTATTATCTGTTTTATCTTTTTCAGCTTTTTCAACTGGTTCTTTTATTGTTTCTGTATTATCTGTTTTATCTTTTTCAGCTTTTTCAACTGGTTCTTCTTTAATGCCAAGAATAAATGAAACTACAAATGAAATGACAAATGCCAAGACACAACCAATTACTGCATTAATTAAAACAAAGAATCCGTGTGGACCAATATAAGCAGGAAGTGACTCGATGCTTGGAGATACTTGAGCGAATCTACGAACACCCATAATTCCAATAAACAAACCCGCAGCACCACCGCCAATTATCGAAGCGATTAACGGCCTTTTGTATCGTAAGTTAATACCATACAATGCAGGTTCTGTTATACCTAAAATAGCTGTGATACCTGTAGAAGAGGCTAACGTTTTAATACTTGCATTCTTTGTGCGAAAGGCAACAGCCAACGCTGCACCACCTTGGGCAATATTTGAAACCATCATTCCTGGCCCCGCAACTGTATCATAACCTTTTGTAGCAAGCATATTAATACCGATTGGAATCAGCCCGTAATGCATACCTGTCATAACTAATAATGGAGTAAACGCACCGACTAATGTCGGAACAAGCCAGCTTACATGTGAGTCTAGGAAAGTAAAAATCACTCCTAGTCCAATGCCTAAATAGTTTCCAAGAGGTCCGATAACAATCAATGTTACCGGAGCAACAATTAGTATTGTTAATAATGGCACTCCAAAGATACGAATGGTCTTCGGAATAATTCTATTAGCAAATGGTTCAACGTAAGACATAAACCAAATCGCTAAAATAATCGGAATAACAGTTGTTGAATAAGTAGCAAGACCAACTGGGAGTCCCATAAAATCTATACCTTTTCCAGTTTGTTTTGCTGTGGTCACCATTGAAATAAACGTTGGGTGCAATAGAATGCCACCAATGACCATCGCTAAATATTGGTTTACCTTAAATTTCTTAGCCGCTGTAGATGCAAGAAGGATTGGCAAGAAATAAAATCCTGCATCACCCATAAAATTTAATATTTGAAAATTTTGTGATTGGGGTGTTATCAATTTAAAGGTAATTAATAGTGTCACTAATGCTTTTAACATACCGGCACCGGCCAGTACTGGGACAATCGGAGTAAACATACCGGCAATGGTATCTAATACTTTTGCAATTGCACTTTTTTCATCATCTTCATTTGAATTATTGCTGCTTGCATCACTGAGATTCCCTAATTCGACAAGCTGGTTATATACATCGGAGACATCAGTTCCAATAATGACTTGATATTGTCCGCCTTTGTTGACAACTCCAACAACACCTTTAGTGTTTTTAATTGAATCAGTATCTGCTTTTTGATCATCTTTTAAATTAAAACGCAAACGTGTTGCACAATGTGTAACCGATGAAACATTTTCTTGACCACCGACTTTTTCTAAAATCGTTGCGGCTAGATTTTTGAAGTTCATATTTTTCCTCCTCCCGCTTTAATATTTTCTACCAGCTTAGTATAGCCTATCTAGAAATTCCCCTTTAAGATCAAAATAAAAAACCTAAACTGACTTTTAGTACAGATAAAATTATCGTACAAATATAGTCAATTTAGGTTTTGCCTGATTAAACAGTAACAATCCCAGCTCATATATTTAGCTTTTTTTACTCCTAATACTTGTCTGTATTTTCTCCGTTTATGTTGATACAGAAAACTATCTTCTCCTTTCATCAAAGTCACCAACTGTTAGGGAGTTTTTTTCGGATGCATACTTTTTGGGAAATAAAAAACCTGAACTGATGTAGAAACACACAAGATATTGTGTCCCTATCAGTTCAGGTTATGCCCTGTTGGTAACATTCCTGATTAGAATAGTTATTTTATAAAAATAATATATCAAGATCTTTTCAAAATGTCAACGCTTTCCTTGTAATTTTTTAAAAGCTCTAATAGGATTGAAACTTTGTACTATTAGCAAATTTTTTTAAGTACAATTATTTAACTCTTGGCGTTGTGTAACGCGTTGCAGATGCAAAGTGAGATACACTTTCTCATCATCAGAAACTATCCAGTTATACTTTTCCTTTACATAGTTCGATATCTTTTCACTGCAATGATACGCCTTTCTGTATTTTTGTTTAACCTGTTCAAGCATAAAGTCATCCGAACTATCTTTGGTTCTTTCCTTTCGAATCAGCCTAAGTGCGAAAAAACGTAAATGAGTCAAAAAACGTTCATAGTTTATGGAGCCCTCATCAATTTCCATCTGATAATGGTATTTTACAATAGTTATAATGTCATTGACCATTTTCGTCACCTGAACGACTGCAGGCATATTTTCGCCAGAAATCTGGCTGTTAACCAAATGTAAGGTAATCGAAGCCGCCTCATCTTCAGCCAATTGAACCCCTGTATCATTCTCTATAATATCTAAAGCCTTTAATGCAATTTGATATTCCTGTTTGTAGAATTTCCGAATTTCCCATAAAAGAGCATTTTTCAACTGAATCCCCTGCTTATATCTACTTATCGCAAAACTCAAATGATCAGTGAGTGCAACATACAAATAGTCGTCTAATTTATAAGGAAGTTGGGATCTTGCGTATTCCAATATTTTATATGAAATGTCCAAGTACTGTTCAGAGGTTTCTTTCAAAAGGCTCGCCAGTTTATCTGAGATTCCGTGGTCTTCCAATACAAATGTCTTTTCAACTTTTGATGTATCAATGGAATCTCCAACCTTTTTTTTTAAAAGCAAGCCCCCTGCCCATAACAACAGTTTCTTGTTTTCGTTTATTCATTGTAACGACGACATTATTGTTTAATACCTTCTTTATTTTCATCTACGCCCCCCCTTTTTCGCAATTCTTTCATCCCAATCTATTCTGTAACACAAAAAACCTAACCTTGCATAAAGAATAACGCTTCCGTTATTCTTTCGCAAACTTAGGTTTTGCCTGCCGAACAGTAACAATCCAATTATTAAAATGTAAATGGTTACTTTTATATTTACTACATTACTTTATCCTTGTCAAGAACTTACTTATATGGAGAAAATGATATTCATACACGGTTGTTCTTGATAATGATGATTAGTTGTTTTAGACACACCATAATTACCCATAGTTGACGGTATTGCCTGTCCAAATTATGATATTGCGCAACATATCCACGTAGTCCGAGCAGTCAATTACCGTAGTATTGTCGTTGGCAACCCCCCTTTCTTTGAAAATAATGAAATAATAAAAAAGAGAAACAAATACCACTTAGCTAATTTTTCTTTAAGTAACGCACCCGTTGAAGTGTATTTATTTACAAAGATCACACTTTTTAATAATACATTATTTCCCAATAACAATCGATAATTTATAGTTTGCATACTCGTTTAAGGCTTTCAAAAAATCATTCAATATTTCATTAGAAGGAAATTGGCATTCAAGAAGATAACAACCGTCTCCACTAATTTTATAGTTATTGATTATGTGTTGTTCTTGTTTTTTTATGAACGACAAATAAGGCTGATGATAAATGCTTTGCGTAATGATTGTAATAAAAGCATGTATAAAACACCCCAATTTAACTCGATTAACTTTAATTGAATAACCTTCAATCACTCCTTGATCCTCTAATTTCGCCACTCTAGCTGAAACAGCTGGCCCAGTCAAATGGACTTTCTCACCTAATTCTTTCATCGTGAGCCGACTGTTCTTGGATAGTTCATCTAAGATACGCATGTCGGTATTATCTAACATTTATTTACTCCTTTCATTAATAAAGTCAAACAGACAAAAGACTTTATTTAATCTATGTATTTATCAATGGGTCATACTTTAGAATATACATTGTTCAAAGAAAATTCTCAAAAAAAGGAGCTAATGAATATGAATATACACCAAATTCGTAATGCAACAATAGTCGTTGAATACGCGGGGAAAAAGTTTTTAATCGATCCAATGTTAGCAGAAAAAGGGTCTTACCCACCTTTCCCAAATGCACCAAGACAAGATCAAAATAATCCTTTGGTAAGCTTGCCAACACCCATTGACAATATTATTCAAAATATTGATGCAGTCATCGTTACTCATCTGCATTATGATCATTGGGATGATGCTGCTAAAGAAGTATTACCAAAAGAGATCAAAATATTTTCCCAAAATGAAGGAGATGCGACAGAAATTCGAAACGCAAATTTCCAAAATGTAGAGGTTTTACAAGAGGATACAATCTTTGAAGGTATCCAATTAATTAAAACAAAAGGTGAGCATGGAAGAGGCGAAATCCTAAATCATGCTGGTCTAGTATGTGGTATTGTCTTCAAACATCCAACAGAGAAAACATTATATGTTGCTGGAGATACGGTGTGGTATAAAGCAGTTCAAGAAGTCATCGACACACATAAACCAGAAATCATTGTGGTAAATGCTGGAGATAATCAATTCTTTGAGGGCGGTTCTCTTGTCATGGGGAAAGATGATGTCTATGAAGTCTATAAAGCTGCTCCTAACGCAAAAATTATTGCTGTACACATGGAAGCTGTAAACCATTGGGCTTTGTCCAGAGAAGAATTAAAGAGCTTTATTAATGAAAAAGGAATCGCATCTAATGTGTTAGTACCAGACGACGGTGAATCTTACAAATTTTAGATAAAAAACGGACTAAAATGCAGCTAATTTTAAATTAAAGAGGGATAACCATGTCAGTTAAGGCTAATAAAGAATTGGTTCGTCGTTTTTATGAAACGATTGAACAAGAAAACATGAGGCACTTAACGATTTCTGCCATAAAGACTTTGTATTTTATCCGCAAGTTGATAAGCCGTTTCCTGGTGTAGGAGGTTTTATAAAATCAGAAAAGATAAACTTTGGTGCTTTTCCATGCTTCAAAATGCCGATTAAAGCCATAATGGCTGAGGGTGATCAAGTAGCAGTTTACTTCATATTTGAAGGTGCGTATACAGGTATCCCATTCCATGGTGTTCCCGCAATGAGAAAAACCGTTAAATTCTCTCTTATGATGCTGTTACGAATTGCTTAGGACAAGATCATTGAGAAAAGATCACATGTTGATGTGAATGACATTCTTCGCCAGTTGCTTCTTTATAGGATAAAACTGTGTAATATTACACCAAGAGACTCTTTAAGGTTCTTTTTATTAGTCTAGGACTATGAATCCAACATTTATATTGAGTTCGTATCCTAATTTTCCTGACGCTATCCCGTTGTGAACCTACGTTTTTTGGTAAATACCCCTAAAGGGTACCTGTAATTCAAGATGATTAAAAATAGTTAAAAAAACTGAAGAGGAGGTTCTCTTCAGTTTTTAAAAATTGACATTATTCCTCTACGCTTACTATTTTGCTTTGTACATTAATAACACCGGTAAGCAGTCCATCATGAAAACTACTAAATAACAACAATTCACCGAGTGTTTCAAGTCCCCTAAATGGTTTGTCTAATTTTTGACCTAATTTCCCTTCACATGCCGTACGAACCCAAGCTGGCTGTTCCTTTAAAAGTTTAAGAAGTTCTTCTTTTGATGGCGGCTGTTCAGTCCAATCAGATGGACTTGTATCCTTTGCAAAATAAGCCAAATATTTATCAGAAAGATTTTCAGAATACGAGCGAAAACCGTTGGCTAACAAGTCCTGGATAGTTAAAATATGGCCTGCATTCCAACGTATGTTGTTTCTAAAGCCCCCGCCGTGACGAAAAAACTTTCATCCTCGGCTACGTGCACTGAATACAGGGCATATTTGGGATTTGGTTGCCGGTACTAAGGAGGGCGAACATTGACTGCCTGCAATAACTGTCGCATACGCGCCGCGACCTTACCAGTCAGGGTATCTTCGCCCCCTCCCTCATGAACAATTTGGTCCAAGTCCTGAATGAAAGACTCAAGTTCAGAGTTTATCGTTAACAGATACCACCTTAAGTTAAATTTTATAAAATACCCTACCATAGTATGTGTACTATATTTATGCTAGTTTTCAATGATATTAGCTGCATATTACTTTAGTTTTATAAAGTTGGGTTTCCTAAGTGTTATTCAACTAGAAAACTATTTTGTAAAATGTTCAAGAGGAATGGGTTATTTAGTGTTTTGGATTACCTCTTTTTTGCATTAGTTAACATAAAGATGTGATGACATCACTTTGAATCGTTCGATTCTCCTTGCTTCTGTGAGTGGATAAACAGAAGCGCCAATAAGGCACCTGCAAATGCTACTATGCCGGACCAGAAGAATGCTTGCTGAAATCCCTTGTTCAGTGCGAAAACTGAGTTTTCTGCGGTACTGGAGTTCGCTGTCGATGCTGCAATGGCAACCATTATGGCAAGACCAATTGCTGATCCAATTTGGTAATTCGTATTGTATAACCCTGATGCAAGACCTGATTTTTCCGATTCGACTTCTGAAACGGATGCTGTTGTAGCAGGTAAATAAGCAAGCGCGTTACCAAGGGCTGCTATTAACGAAGCCAGCAACACATTAGTCCAATAGTTTCCATCTACTGAAGCAGTTTGTGAAAATAAAACGGCTCCACCCCCAAGTAAGATAAATCCAGCAACCATGGTTTTTTTTATTCCGAATTTATCCATTACTTTTTCCGCTATAAATATCATGAAAATCGCCATAAATATAGGCATTGGAAGTAATGCCATTGCACCTGCAAATGGAGAAAGCTTTAAGACCTGCTGCAAGTATAAAACAAGAATATAAACCATTGGAAACCATGATGCTGCAATTAGGAAAACGGAAACGTTACCTATGGACAGGTTAGGCGTCTTAAAAATATTAAGTGGCACAAGTGGTTCTTTTACCTTGGACTGTAAGAAAATAAATACAATAAACAATACGACCCCAATAACCAATGGCAACATTGTATTGAGTGACTGCCAACTACTATGCTCTGCTGTCACAATTCCATAAACAATTAACATGAGAGAAACAGTAACTAAAATGGCACCTGTATAATCGACACGACCAGTTGTTTTACGTACTCTTTTTTGTAAAAGCAACGGAGACAAGATTAAAACGAAAGCCCCCAGTGGAACATAGATCAATAATGTCCAGCGCCAACTTAGTAAGTCTGTAAGAACACCACCAAAAACGATACCTAAGGCTCCACCTGCTGCTCCCGAAAGCCCCCAGAAAGCGAGTGCTTTACCCATTTCTTTGCTATTGGAAGCAAACAGGAGCATTATCATAGAAAGTGCAGCCGGAGCTATTAAAGCAGCCCCAATTCCTTGAACTGCCCGAGATATGTTTAGACTCATTTCGCTCCAAGCTAACCCTGCGAAGAGTGATGCTACAGTTATAATAATTACACCCAAATTAAATATACGTCGATTTCCGAAAAGATCGGCTAACCTTCCTCCTAATAGTAATAGTCCTCCAAAGAAAATAAGAAAGGCACTCATTACCCATTGTAAGTCTTCTTGACTATAACCAAGCGCTTCCTTGATAGATGGTAGAGCAATTTGAATGATAGCAGCATCCATCATAACAAGGAAATTTGCAAAGCATAATAAAGCAAGTGCTTTCCAGCGCTTCGGATCTGGCTGCGCAATTGACTGTGAATATGTTGACATGATTCTATCTCCTCCAATTTTTACGGATCAATTTTTGATTCATTTTAGCAATGCAGAACAAACATGTAACTTCCGTCAAAGACAAGATGAATTTTTGCTGATATATAGTGAACACATGTATTTGTAATTAAAAATTTTGACTCAACAATAGATGTATTCGATAGTAAGAAGTCTCCATTATGCGCGCCTCTTTTCATTATGGAATTAGTACAACATCTTCTTACTAATGTGATTTTACCATACCCCCCTATTGTATGTAAATGATTTTAAAAAGCCAGCGAAAGAAGAAATTTCTTTACTAGCGATTTATTTAGTAGTAACAAACTTTTTTATCAACAAGTCAACAGTTAGTTACACACTTGGTATTGGTGTAAACCTGCTGTTTTTTGTATCATGATCCCTCATTGTTGTGAACCTGCGTTTTTCTGCTGAATACCCTAAAGGGGGTATCTGTAATTCAAGATTATTAAAAGTAGTTAAAAAAACTGAAGAGCAGGTGCTCTTCAGTTTTCAAAATTGACATTATTTATTTGTGCTTACTATTTTGCTTTGTACATTAATAACACCGGTATGCAGTCCATCATGAAAACTGCTGAATAACAACAATTCTCCGAGTGTTTCAAGTCCCCTAAATGGTTTGTCTAATTTTTGATCTAATTTCCCTTTACATGCCGTACGAACCTATGCCGGTTGTTCTTTTAAAAGTTTAAGAAGTTCCTCTTTTGATGCCGGATGTTCAGTCCAATCTACTGGACTTGAATCTTTTGCAAAATAAGCTGAATATAGAATATGAAGAAACATTAAAAAAGGTTTATATCTAATAGGAAGTTACATGATCCGAATTAAACTTGTATTCACTTGTTAATATAGTTATAACACTTGTATTTGTTGTATCATTGTTTGATTAAGTAAACATTTATTTTCCTAATCATGCTATAATAAAAGCGCCATTAGGACTGATTTTACCGTATTTTACTCCAATAGATGGACAAGTGACTTGGTGTAAAATCCGTGCCATTCTTACCGTCTTTTTCACTGTATTTCGATAGCAGGGGCTTAGCGCCTGACCATCCTTTTCAAAGGATGGTAGATTGTCATTAAAAAGGAGGACTCGAATTGAATCTAGATAACAATAACAACGAATCCCCATCTTCAGAACATGACGTTAAGGTCATTGATTTTCTTGAAGAAAAGGAAAAATCCAAAGTAAAAGAAGGACTGAAATGGTTGCGAATGGCTATTGATGCCGGAGATACAGGGGCAATGAATGAAATGGCTTATATTCTATTGACCGGTAAAGGCGTGGAGCAAAATTTGAAAGAAGGGGAAAAATGGTTACGTCAATCGGCGAATTGCGGTGATCTATGGGCCATGTTGGATCTTGCCATTCGTTTGCTCGATGGTGACGGACTCACCCAAGATTCGGTCGAAGGGGAAAAATGGCTGAGGGAAACGGCGGAACGTCAAGATGCAATTGCAATGAGAGTCCTTGGATATCGGTTACTGGAGGGAATGGGTTTAAAACAAAATCGACAAGAGGGAGAACAATGGCTTCGTAAAGCTGCACAATTACAAGAGCCAGTTGCCATGAGGATATTAGGTGTTCGACTGCTAAAAGGAGACGGCCTTGATAAAAATGTGGAGGAAGGAGAAATTTGGTTAAAAAAAGCAGCAGAGACCGGCAATCCGACTGCTATGAGAGAATGGGGGAAATATTTAATCAGAGGTTTTTAAAGCGGTCGTTGTTACTTGTTGGCGCTCCAGCTAAAAAATGCGGAAAATTTACGTTAAGGATATTTCAAAACTTAAAAAGGCTATTTATATTGAGATTTTGAATTTGAGACGTTTTTTTGCTATATATTATTTGAATTTAATTAATTTATTTTTTGTTTCAATAACCTGCGTTTTCAAGACTAGTTAACCCTTAGAGTAAGAAAAATCAACTCTTTTCCATCCATAAATTGGCTTAGCGTATTGTTTCCGCGAAAATCTGCCTGCCCCCATATAGAGCAAACTTTTACTCCTTTTCCTTATAAAAATTTCTTGAATCTTTGCATCAAGGCAGGCAAATTTGTAATTAGGAATAGTCCCAAGCATGATGATCAAGATTTTACATATCCCAGAAATCTTTATAATCAATTGATTTATCATCCTTTTTCATGTATTAATGATTTTACGAGCATTTTTCATGCTTGGTTCATGTCCTTCCGGCTGACATAGCCGGCTTATTGTACTTTTACCTGCTTTGCTTTCCTTAGCGATTTCTTGTTGAGGTATTGAATTTTTATTGAGATATTTCATAGTCCAGACAATTGTGCTTCAATGATTGAGAAAGGTTGGTTATCTTGTAAACTTGAAAGCAAAGACCAAACGGATGTGCACCGTTTGGTCAGGGTGTCACCACTGACTGACTAAAATTTCATTAAAAAGTCTGGGATGCTTAGGAAAGGAAATCAATCAAATCTATCGTAAATTTTTTAATGCACCGCTCCATGCAATCGTTTGATCTAACATAGCATTGACATTAGTAAGGTGTAAATCAGCTGGCTTAAATGTTGTGAAATTTTCAAAGTCTGTAAATATTGATAATGCTGGATGTACGCGAACGTCTGCAACTAGTAATTCGCCTAAGATGCCACGCAAATGTTCAGCTGCACGAGCTCCACCAGTTGAACCATAACTTACGATCCCTGCCGCCTTGTTGTTCCATTCATCTCGAACGGAATCAAGTGCATTTTTTAACGCACCCGTAATACTATGATTATATTCTTGTACAATAAACACGAATCCATCTAAGCTTGAAATTTTTTCAGACCAAGCTATTAATCCCGGTTCTTTACCAGTCCCTTCCCCAACAAATGGCAATTTAAAATCTGCTATATCGACGATTTCATAATTTGCGTCTCCTCGTGTATCAGCGATTTTTTTTACCCAAATTCCTACTTGTGGACTTACGCGTCCCTGACGTGTGCTTCCTAAGATAATTCCAATATTTAACTTTCCCAATTTAATCCCTCCTAGTTAATGATTCACCAAATAATTTGTTTAAAATAATAAAGTTATAATTAAATTGCTTTACAAGTTTTCAATGTCTTCCACCAACGTGTAGTACCCACCATCTACCCCTTCAATTAGATGTTTAATCTTGTTAAAGTGCTCAGTAAAATCACTTTTTTCTAACCAACTTTTATGAAAATCAATACTTTCATAGGTAGTTACCATAATTGCCTTGTTATTATCGGTTGAACGATACCACCGACTGCTAATCCAACCAGGAACACTCTGAGATCCTCTCTTAAATCTGTACAGTTCTTCAGCCTGGATAGCGACCAATTCATCTAGTTTGCCTGGTTTTGCAGTAAATACATTAATCCACACGATTGATTTACTTGATTTCATCTAAATAACCCCCCTAGCGTTAAATTACTTTCCTTATTAAATTTTAAATCAAAACATAAATCAGGTGTCAGTACTGACTGATACCTTGTTTTGTAAAAAACTAGGGTGTTAAAGCCCTAGTGAATGTCTGCACACTTTCCATTATAAATGCCTCAAGGGACACGGTTGGAAAGCTATCATCGGAATCTAAGTTGTTCATAAATGCTCCGAAATTCATCATCATAAACGATAAAGCCTGCAGCTCTGGATTTGTACTAATCAGTTTTCCTTTTTCATACATAGAAGAAAAATAGTTTGTCAAAAATTCCAATAATTGTCGAGGGTGCTTTTGTGTTCTTTCTTGAAACCCGGGTAAATTGCCTTCCTCCTTGATACTTATCATAATCATTTTCCGATTACGTTCCATAATTTCATGATAAGTTCGACTGATCAGTTGTAAGTCTGAATGTAAATCCCAAACGATTTGCCCCTCGTTAAAAAGTTTTGTCATCTCTTCGGAATAATGAAAACGGTCAAATGCTGTTTCGAGAAGATTTTGCTTACTTCCGAATCGACGAAAAAGTGTCTTTTCGCTTAAACCTGCTGCAGCAGCGATTTCTTGGGTAGATACACCATTATAGCCTTTCTTTGCAATTAGATCGATTGCTGCCAACATCAGCTTATCATCGTTACTTAAATTATTACTGTTACTCATACTCTTTTCCTTTCTAATCGGGATGTCAGTACTGACTGTCATTTGTTTCATTCTATTCCAGCTATTATAAATTTGTCAAGAACAATTTCATTTTAAAGGTAAAAAATTAATGAACATAAATTCCCTTATTTTTTTTGAGTTAGTTAACATAACCCTTATTATAAGAACGAGAAAGCCGATTCCCTAAACAAAAGAAGAATCGGTTTACTGTCTATATCAATTTTATTAAAGAGCTTGTAAACTCCTTATACTCCCTTTGGTCTGCAAAGAACTTCAACTTTAAATCCGCCTGGGGCTTTCACAAAGAATGTCCAAACATGTTTCTTTCCCTATGTTCATACATAACCAATGATGCAGCACCAATAACCCCTGCATCATTTCCCAACTGAGCTAGTTTTACTTTCGTACTTTGTCCTACCTGAGGAAAGGTAAACTTATGGAAGTATCCTTCTACCCCTTTTAACAACATATCGCCTGCTGCTGAAACTCCTCCGCCAATAACGATTGTTTCGGGGTTAAGAACGTTTGCAATATTACCGCAAGCCAGTCCTAAATAGAAATATAGCTTATCTAATACGGTTAAAGCTAATTTATCTCCTTGTTTTGCTTGATCAAACACTGCCTTAGAAGTGACTTCCTGGCCATCATCTATTAACCTTTTTAATTCAGACTTACCGGTAAATTTTTCAGAAAAATCCCGGGCTATATGGACAACACCTGTTGCACTAGCTACGGTTTCAAGGCATCCGCGATTACCGCAAGTACACTGATAACCATTTGGTTCAACAATCAAATGGCCAATTTCCCCAGCCGCTCCTACTTTTCCATGAAGCAGATTTCCATCTGCAATAATACCGCCGCCGACACCTGTTCCAAGCGTCATAAAGACAACATCTTTTCCACCTTCACCAGCGCCCTTCCAACGCTCACCTAAAGCCGCGACATTGGCATCATTTTCAATATAAAACGGGATACCTGTTCCATATTCAATGAGTTCCTTTACTGGCTGTAATGTACGCCAATTTAAATTATACGCTCCAATGACGGTCCCTGTTTGACGGTCAACGGTTCCGGGAGACCCCATTCCGATACCTAAGAAATCATTCGCAGAGAGTTCATTCAATTTTAACCGATGATTAATTGAAGCAATAATATTTGGTACGATATTCTTACCTTCATTTTGAATATCTGTTTTAATACTCCATTTTTGTTGGATCACACCCTCTTCTGTTAAAATAGCAAACTTTGTTGTTGTACCGCCTAAATCTATTCCAATTAATTTTTTCACCTTTTCCACACCTTGTAAAAAGATATTTGTAGTAATATATTACATAAATTCAATCTAGTTTCCCCAAACCTCTTATCAATCCCCGGATTAAATGTAACCATAAATTTGTTTAAAGGCGGAGAGAATTGTCTCTCACACCTTTAGGTAAAAAAAAGATTTAAAGACATAAACATGCGCTGTATAAGCAAAATAACTATTTTATAAGATAATCCTTTCCTATTATTTCACTTTCCCTAAGATTTAAATTCAATTAAGTTACCATCTGGATCACTAACATACACTCGCTCGCCGCCAGCTTCCTTATTCGAAACAGTCAATAACTCAACACCAAGTGTCTTTATATGTCTAATAAAAGCGTCAATGTCCTCAACTTGAACAGCGAAATGGCCGTCATCCCGGTCTAAATCAGTCGTACCTCGAAAAGTTTTTCCTTTTCGATAAACAATTAAGTGCAGCTGTGTATTGCCGATCTGATACCATGCCCCTTCTGTATCAAAATTTGGCCTTTTAATCAAATTAAAACCGAGAATATTACTGTAAAAATGTTTCGCACGTTCTAATTCCGTCACGACTAATGAAACGTGGTGCACGCCGATATATTCCAAAAGACTCTCTCCCATATCACGATCTTATTATCAAAAAACTTCATGCACTAAACTGCGAAATCCATTGATACTTGTTTTAATAGACTCAATTTCATCTAATTGTGTATGATCTTGTTCTAAAAGAATGCACTCAAGATTTGACGCATTTCTTGCGGTATTAATGATATCTTGAATCGGGAGAACACCTGTTCCAATTTCTGTAAAACACAATGGATCTATTGTTGCTTCAAAAGTGTTAAAGGTAATCTCTTTTTCGATATCAACTATCCCATCAAACATAACAAGAGGTTGCGGAGCATTTTTCGGAAAATCCTTTTGATGAAGCAGTATTAGCCGGTCTTTGTACTTTTCAATCATTTGCACCGGATCTTGCCCGCCGCGGGTCATCCAATAAGTATCCATTTCTAAAAATACCAAAGAGGGATCTGTGTTTTCTATAATAATCTCGTAAACGGTTTTACCTCCAAACTTTTGAAATTCTTGGTAATGATTGTGGTAATAATAACGCATACCGCGTTCTTTACACATTTCACCTACTTTGTTAAACAGTTCACAGCGCCGTAATACATAATCGATGTCATTATATGGATAAAATTCTATGTCACATCCGATTTGTTTATTGCCTAATGCCTCATGGTAATCTAAAACTGCAGGGAGGCGATCAAGGTTTAATGGGTTAATATGACAACCGACGATAGACATCCCTAAGCTATCGAGGCTTTCCTTCATCTTATTGGCAGGAACTCCGAATCCAATGCCATCATCTTTGTCTGCATGATGGTTTGCAGCCTCTACATATTTAAATCCGGCTTCTGCTATTTTAGCTAAAGTACCATATGGGTCTTTCTGTAAAGAGCGGCGTACCGAGTAAAGCTGAACACCAAATTTTAATTCCATAGAAACATCATCCTTTCGTAAAATACAGCTTCGTTATTGTCACAAATTTTTTAAAATAAAAGAGCAATATTTCCGATTATTATCGGGCTTTTTTTCCCGAGGCAAAGCAACGGCTTTATAAAAAATTTCCCTATTTAAACCCACCATAATCCAGAAGATTTTTCTCTAATTAAAACGGATTGAAGATTAGTTACTGCCCGGTTAAATCCTTCTTCTACAGACATAAGAGGATCTTCATGCTCAATACTAACAACATAATCGTAACCGTATGTTCTTAAAGCGCTCATCATATCCGACCATTCTTGCAAACTGTGGCCGCAGCCTACTGATCGGAATGTCCAAGCCCTTGTTTGAACGTTTCCGTATGGTTGCATATCAGTCAAGCCATACATGTTAACATTGTCTTGGTCAATATAGGTGTCTTTGGCATGGAAATGGTGAATGGCGCCTTCTTTTCCTAATATTTTGATAGCGGCAGCCGGATCAATGCCCTGCCACCACATATGGCTTGGATCAAAGTTTGCCCCGACGGCCTCGCAAGTTTTTTCTCTTAGTTTCAATAAGGTATACGGTGTATGAACAAGAAATCCGCCATGTAATTCAAGTCCGATTTTAACGTTGTGATCCTCTGCATACTTGCCCCATTCTCTCCAATACGGAATTAATTTCTCTTCCCATTGCCATTTTAATACTTCACTATATTCATTTGGCCACGGCGTAACCGGCCAATTTGGGTATTTTGCACCTTCATGATCGCCGGCTGTTCCAGAAAAACAATTAACAACGGGTACTTCCAACATTTCTGCCAGTTTGATAGTTTTTACAAATGTTTCATGCGATTCTTTGGCATAAGCTGAATCTGGTGAGATTGGGTTTGCGTGGCAACTGAATGCACTGATTGTCAATCCCCTTGATTCAACAGTTTTTTTATAAGCGTTTCTTTTTTCTTTACTTTCAAGCAAGTCATCTATTGGACAATGGGCATTGCCGGGATTACCTCCGGTTCCTATTTCAACAGCATTTAATCCCGCTTTTTGTACATAATCTAACATTTCTTCAAATGGCTTTTCTGCAAATAGTACTGTAAATACACCTAATTTCATGTTAACAACCTCCATTACATTTCCCTTGCAATTTATAAAGTGAAACTTCCATTAGTAGAAGATTGTTCATCCCTCACTGATGGTTAGCTGAACAAATCGGGGTGTTATCGAAGCTACTGCTTGAATAACCTTCCTTGTAATTTGCGACGAGCTTTGATTTAGCTTCTTTGAAAATTCGTCGCGCAGGAGCATGGCTATTTTAAAACATCTTAGTATTACTGCGACGAGCCTTGTTTAGCTTCTTTGGAATTTCATCGCGCAGGAGCACCTCCGTTATCTCCCTCCTAAACTTCAGCGCTTAAACTTAAGTTTTGAGGTGGGAGTCTTACGGACGGTTACACCGGGATAAACTATCTATCTAATGCATTTTTTTGAAGACCCATTGAAAGAGGGGCAGGTTTTTCACAAGAACTTTTTACGTCATAATATTTTCCTTCATCACTTGCAATATGAAATCCATGCATAAGTTCTAAGACATGATAACCCAATTCTCCATTTGCCCGGTGCGGCCGATTATTAAAAATAGCGTAAGCCATATCTAATACCCCAAGCCCCCGGCTGTTTTCGGTAAAACCGTGAGTTAACGGCATTTCAACGAAGTCAACCTGATTCTCCCGTTTGATGTAAACTGGGCCTCCAAAAGTATTAGGATCTGGAACAATCAATGATCCAGCTGTTCCATGAATCTCGATATGAGGCGTTTTAGTTCCCCATACATCAAAGCTTGTAATAATAGTTCCAACAGCGCCATTTTCAAAGTCTAACAAACCAGCAACATGGGTTGGTGTAGTAACCGAAAATGTTTTTCCATAATTTAGATCATTTGTTATCGATCTTTCGGGGAATGTTGTTTTAGTCATACCCGCTAGACGACGGATTGGACCAATGAGATTAATCAGTGCTGTAAGATAGTAGGGTCCCATGTCAAACATTGGTCCCGCACCTTTTTGATATAAGAATCCCGGATTGGGATGGAAACTTTCCGGACCGTGATACATCATAAAAGCTGTTGCCGCAATGGGTTCGCCAATCCAGCCGTCATCAATCAATTTCCGGCATGTCTGGATACCGCCTCCTAAAAAAGTGTCTGGAGCAGTCCCAACTAACAATCCTTTTTCTTTTGCCAAAGCGAGTATTTTTTCAGCGTCGTTTAGGTCAATTGCTAATGGCTTTTCTCCATAAGTATGTTTACCTGCTTCAAGAGCTTTTAGGTGGACTTCAGCATGAGCGCTTGGAATTGTTAAATTGATTACAATTTCAATTTCCGGATCTGCTAAAAGTTCGTCAACCGTACAAGCTTTTGGAATATTAAATTCTTCCGCCCTTGCCTGTGCCGCTGATACATCCAAATCAGCACAAGCAACGATATCGAGAATGTCAAATTTTTGTCCTGCTTGGAAATAAATAGGGCTTATGTTTCCGCAGCCAATAATACCAACTTTAATTTTTTTCATATTTATTGCCTCTCTTTCTGTTTAAATCATTCAAAATATTCAAACACCAAATGTAAAATTAAAGCACCCTCTCATTTAACTCTTTAACGATTTGTGCGTGATGTTTGTCTAACTTATAAAATATTAGTGTAATGATCTGGCCAACGGTGAACAAAATTGCACCAGCATACAATAGAACACGTATTGCGTTTATGGCTGTTCCTGTAATGGCCTTCGGGTCGTACCCCGCCCATCCTAATGCATAAGCAGCAAAGGCTGAACCAATTGCAATTCCGAATTTAGTGGCAAAGCTATAGACAGAATAAAGCAAGCCTTCTGTCCTTCTTCCAAACTTCCATTCTTGATAATCGGCCGTATCAGCTAACATCGCATAGATTGCCGCACCGCTCACTCCAATTAAGATAAAAGCTATAAAGAGTATCACTGCAAAAAGAATCGGCTGCTTCTCTAAAAAGATTAGCAAAACAAATAATAGTGTCGTGGCTGATAATACGATAATACTCCCGTTTCTATTTCCTAACCGCTTTAAAATAGGGGAAGCGATCGCACCGCCGATAAAACTTCCTCCATTGCTTAAGGTTAATAATACTGGACCCATCGCCGGCTGCTTGAGAACATACATTGCATAATAGATGAGAACACTAAACACCACGCCTATTCTCAAGAATTGTATGATTGAACCAATGGCGATCATCAACCAAGGCTGATTTTTAAGCATGTTAATTAACGATTTACCGATAGTTCCTTTATCTTCGTGCACACTATGGCCTGAGTATCTCTCCTTACAATTCTTAAATACAAGCAGAAACAAAATAACGCCTATAATAGAATAAACCGCCATCGTAACTGGAAAGCCAATCTTCTGATTTCCGTTCCCGAAAAAGTTGACTAACGGCATTGTGCAAGCTGCCACCAAAGTTGATCCTAACCCCAAACCCATCATTCTGAAACCGCCTAATTGTGTTTTTTCATATGAATTCCTCGTCATCATAGCGAGTAATGCACCATAGGGCACGTTAATACCTGAATACACGATTCCCAGGAGCAAAAAAGTGACATATGCGTATACCAATTTCGCATCAGGTGAAAAATTTGGAGTGATAAACGCTAAAATACTTATAACTCCTAATGGAATGGCTAAATAAAGCAAATAAGGCCTCGCCTTTCCATGCTTACTTTTAGTATGATCAATTAAAATTCCAAAAAACGGATCAATAACTGCATCTAAAACTCTCGTAATTAAAAATAAAGTTCCGGTAGCAGCCGCTGCGATACCAAAAACATTGGTGTAGAAAAAGAGCAGATAACTTGAAATCATTCCCCAAACAAAATTTGACGCCAAATCCCCAAAACCGAAACTCACCTTTTCCATAAGGCCTAACTTGTCCGATTTTAAACCCGTATCTGTATCCGCTTTCAAAATCCCCATTACCGTACCCTCTCCCTATTTATAAAAAGTTTTTTCATTAAACTATCATTTTAATAAAGTGAAAGGTTCCATCAGCAAGGGGTTTTATCCCCCCTTCCGATGGCAATTTTCAGGTATCTCTTAGAGGTCTATAGTCACGAATCACATCTGTATATTATTTTGTAAATGAAAGAATACCCTCTTGTTCATTAATTTCAATTGCTTTGCCTGTTTCTGCAGATTGATAAATAGCCTCTAATATTTGCGTAACGACAAAGGCCTCTTCAGGCTTCACTACCGGTTCTTTATCTTCTAGAACAGCGTCAATCCACTGGTTAGCTTCCAAGTAACCTGCATCGGCTTCTTCTCCTTCAAAATAAGCAACGCCTGCGCCGCCAGATGTTTCTGCTTCCACCATTTGACCGTATTTTGTTGTATTAAATTTAATGTAGCCTTCGTTTTTCCACGCGTCGCCAAACATTTCAGCGCCAGCTTCTGTGCCGCATAATGTCACTTGTGCTTCTTTTCCATTGAGCATATTTAAAGCCCATGACGATTCCAGCATAATCGTTGCACCATTTTCCATTTTAATGTAGCCAAATGCTGAATCTTCAACCTGGTATTTCTCTGGATCCCAAGGTCCGAATATATTACCTTCAGGCTTATCTTTTAATTTTTGAAAAGCAGACCCTGCAACCAGCTTTGGTTTATAATTGTTCATTAGCCATAGTGTGAGATCCAATGCATGAGTGCCTATATCAATCAGCGGGCCGCCGCCTTGCTTCTCTTTATCCATAAATACACCCCAAGTCGGCACGCCCCTGCGGCGAATCGCATGGGCCTTTGCAAAATAGACATCACCTAAATCACCGGCTTCGCAAGCCTGATGTAATGCTATAGAATCATTCCTAAATCGATTTTGATAACCGATCGTTAATTTTTTGCCTGTACGCTTTGCGGCATCCAACATTTTTTTTGCTTCTTTTGAGTTAATAGCCATTGGTTTTTCGCACATTACATGTTTACCTGCTTCAAGAGCATCAACCGTTATGACAGAATGTGAGATATTTGGCGTACAAACGTGGACCACATCAATAGAATCGTCTTTTAACAATTCTTTGTAATCCGAGTATACTTGGGCGTCTTCACTACCGAATTCTTTTGCTGCATTTTCCGCTCTTTCTTCGACTACATCACAAAATGCGGCTAAATTAACTTTATCTTTTAACTTGGAAAGTGCAGGTAAATGTTTTTGAAACGCTATCCCGCCGCATCCAATAACAGCGGCTTTAAGTTTATTCATAGCAGACATAGATTTTCTACCTCCTAAAAATATTATTATTTAATTTGATAAGCATCTAAAAGTTGAGACATAGATTGGCAGCTAATTTTAATGCTGTCTAATTGATTTTTAGTCGTTAAATCTTGCTCAACGAAAATGTATTTTGCTGCGCCAATATTTTGGACCGTTTCAATAATAGATTTAATATCTATTGAACCTTCTCCAACTTCGGCGAAATATTCCGGTTTTGAGACTTTTGAGAATGCTTCAAAGCCAATTTCTTCATTTTCGTTAATGACATCAAACGCACTTACATTTAAGATTTCTGCCGGCATGTCTTTTTGGTGAACAAGATGACAACGTTTTCCTAACCTTTCCAAATAATTAACTGGGTCAATGCCGCCTCTTATTGCCCAGTAAGTATCAAATTCAACTTTTACCAAATTCTCATCAGTGTTTTCTAGCAAAATATCTAATGCATATTCTCCATCATACTTTTTAAATTCTTGAAAATGGTTATGGTAATAAAGATCTATACCATTTTCTTTACATTTTTCACCGTATTTATTTAATTCTTTTGCCAGATTAAGAACATCCTGTTTATTATTAAAAAAGGCGATAGAATATCCAATGCCGGAGCTGCCGATTTCAAGATTGTACGCAATAGCTTCTTCTAAATTCTTATCATCAAGCGGTCCAACGTGCATTGAAACTGCATTCAAGCCAAACTTGTCGAGTGCCTTTTTTAACTCACTTGCTGTCATACCGCCAATTTTCATACCTTTATCAGCATCATGGGTGAAAAATTCAAGATTCTTATAACCTATCTCCGCAACCTTCTCCAATGTCCCTGCAAAATCTTTTTCCAGTTCATCCCTTACCGAATAAAGTTGTAATCCAAGTTCCAAACTCATTAAAATGACCTCCTTGTTTTTATGTAATCAATCACGCAAATTAAATACTGGCATCTTTAATGAATCCCATACCTGCATTTATCACCCCCTTAAAAAGTAATCGTTTACTTTACTTACAAATCTTGTTTAATTTATTTTTTTAAGTAAACGATTACTTTAAGTTAGTATGAAAGTAAACGTTTACTTTGCCGCTAATTTTTCAAGTAATCGTTTACTTGTATTCTATATCCGCAAGACTCTCGTATTACTGTCCGGCCATTAAGAATAACTTGCTTTTCTTCAAGTCTTTCTTTTCTTAGCAGACAGATAAGCAGCTCCATAGCATTGCTGCCGATTTCAAAGGTTGGCTGTGAAAAAGTTGTCAAGGCCGGTTCAACTATTGTGGACATTTGAATACCATCAAAACCTACAACAGCAATATCTTCCGGTACGGAAAGATTATTCGCTTTAATAGATTTGATTGCTCCAATTGCCATTTCATCATTGGCAGCGAAAACACTGGTTGGCGGGTTTTTCAGGTTTAATAGCTTTTCCATCAAGTGATATCCAGAATCAAAAGAAAAATTACCTTCCACAATTAATTCATCCGGAGTTTCTAAGTGGCGGTGAGCCATTGCTTTCCGATAGCCTTTTAGTCGATCCCTTCCTAATACACCATCAAGCGGTCCTGTTATATGGGCTATTCTTTCATGCCCCAAGCTTATAAGATGATTCGTCATTTGCTGCGCTCCGCTTATATTATCAATATTGATGGTAGGAATTTCAGCTCCTTCTATAAATTCACAAGCGAGTACAATGGGGTAATTTTCAAACAGCATGTTTAGTACCTGAGGATCTGTTCTGGCAGTGAGTAAAATAGCGCCATCAACTTTTTTATAATACAAATGGTTAAAGTACTCTGACTCAATACGATTTTGTGTATCTCCTAAAAGGACCTGATAGCCATTCTCCATAGCTATCGATTCTATTCCGCGCAAAACATTTGAAAAAAAAGTATTTGTAATATCAGGAACCACAACAAGAATAGTTTTGGTTTCCATTGTGCGAAGCTGTCTTCCTAAAATATTTGGATGATAATTTAATTCCTTAACCGCTTCCATAACCTTTCTTTTGTTTTCAGCGGTGACATTGCCTTTATTGGTAAGGACGCGTGATACAGTTGCTGTTGACACTTTAGCCAATTTCGCAACATCTTTCAGATTGCTCATAGATATAACCTCACACTAGAAAATAATTAAATTGAACTAGAGGGAATTTTAGGACTATTTAAATAGTAAGTTATCACCTTATTTAGGTACTGTCAATACCCTTTAAAAGTTTCTCAAAACAATATTTCTAATCTTTTAGCCAAACCATATGCTTTTCATAAGGAAATCCAATTTTAAAAACCAAAGGGCCAGTGCAAAACTATCAGATTAATGATGAAATTATTTAGAGCAAGGATTAAATAGACTATTTCAAATATAAAAGTTATATCATTATTTTTTTACAATGACAGAATGATAACTGTTAAATAATTTTATTGATAAATTTTTTGTGAATTCTTGAGCCTCATGAATAAAGGCGGAAACAACAGGACTGATATGATCAGTTGAACGGACCACAAGCCCTATGTTCTGGTATACTTGCGGACTTAAGTAGGAAGCGCTGACTTTTAATGGATGAGATGGAATGGCCATCTCTGGAAGTACCGTATTACCTACACCTTCTTGAACCATTGCTAAGATTGTAGCAATATCTCGCACTTCAAATTGGACATTTGGTGATATTCCCTGTGCCTTAAAAATCCCGCTCAGCATCCGGTCACATTCTTTTGGCAATATAAAAGGTTCATTTGCGATTTCCTTTAAGTGTATAGCTGATTGTGAGTTAAGCGAATGTTTTTCCGGCAAAAAAATGACCATTTTGTCTTGCAAAAGCGGTATAAATTCAAATTGATGCGTTTCTTCCAAAACCAAACCTGCATCAATGATCGATAATTTAATCCAATTCTTCACTTCTTCATAACTTCCTTCATAGAGAATAACCTCAACGCCCGGAAATCTTTTCTTAAAAGAGCCGATCATTCCCGGCAATAATTTGGCAGACATGCTTGAAATACTGCCAATTCTGATCGTCCCCGTTTCAATTTCTGTAATACCGGACGCTTCATTTATAATTTTCGTTTTTATAACCATTAAATCACTAATCAGGCTTGTGATTCTTTCCCCGACTTTTGTCAAGCTAACCCCTTTTCGATGCCGGTTTAATAATTTTACATTTAAGTCCTTTTCTAAAGCTGCTACAGCTTGACTGACTGCAGATTGTGATAGGCCGATTTGTTCTCCTGCTTTTGTAAAACTTTTCGTTTCCACTACCTTTAAGAAAACCTCTAATTGAAATAACGTCATTGTATACCCCTTTTAGCATTAGATTTTACTTATGCTTAAAATTCAAAACATTAATTTTACTTATATTATAACTCATCATATACTAAATTTAACGTCAAACCAAAAGAAAGGTGAGAAATTCATGAGTATATTACAAGCAGATGGAAAAGACATTCTTAAAGAAATAGAAACAAGCAAAACGGTGGTCGTTGATTGCTGGGCGCCTTGGTGCGGTCCCTGCAGAATGCTGGAACCAATTATTGAGGAAATTGAACAAAAATATGCGGTGAAAATTTTAAAAGTTAATGCTGATGACAATGAGGCGTTTATTAGTCAGTTTCAGGTGCTGGGAATTCCTGCATTATTGCTTTTTAAAGAAGGCCAGCTTGTTGAGAGAATATCAGGATTTCAGCCGAAGGAGATGTTAATAGAAATATTAAAGAATCGTGAATTTATTGAAGCCTAGCAGAGCCGCTAATAAGATTGAGTTTTTTTGGGCGTAACTTTAAATAAATGTTTTATGATTTATAACCAATTAAATAGGATAAGGGTTGGCACTCTCCAAACCCTTATCCTTTTACTCTTATGAATCAATAAGCTTTAAGCTTGAAAAATACGGTCAATTTCTTTAATCTCCTGATCAGTTAAATGAACATCAAGCGTTTTTAAATTGTTCAAGACTTGTTCCGCTCTCTTTGCCCCTGGGATTAATACATCAATTGAATCACGGGTTAAATACCAAGCGAGAACGACATGAGCCGCTTCTGCATTTTTCGCCTCTGCAATTTGACGGAGCTGGTCTACTTTTTCTAAGTTTTGGGCAAAAACTTCTTTCTGGAAGTAAGGCAAGTCTTTACGTAAGTCATTAAATACTGCATTCTTATCATATTTGCCGGCTAATAATCCGGATGCCAGCGGAAAGTAAGGCACAAATGAAATGTTATGCTCCGCTGTATACGGCAACAGTTCCTTCTCGGCACCACGCTCTAAAAAGTTATATTCGCCTTGATAAACATCGACGTAGCCATCTTTATTTGCTTCTTTTAATTGATCAATTGAAAAATTCGAGACACCGATCGCTCTGATTTTCCCTTCATCTTTTAGTTCTTTTAAAGCGCCGACCGCTTCATCCTTTGGCGTATCTTCATCTGGAAAATGAATATAATATAAGTCAATATAATCGGTTTGCAGTCTTTTTAAACTGTCTTCAACCGCTTGCTTTAAGAACGCAGGGGAATTATCAAACACCTCTTCGTTTCCAACAAATTTATGGGCGCCCTTTGTTGCAATAACCGCCTCTTGCCGGTTGCCCCTTTCTTTAAGCACTTCGCCGATTAATTCTTCGGAACGTTTTGGCCCGTATATAAAAGCCGTATCTAAAAGATTAATACCGTTATCTAACGCTGTACGGACTAAATCTTTACCCGCTTCCTCGTCTAAGTTTGGATAAAGATTATGACCTCCAACAGCATTTGTTCCCAACCCAATCGGATTGACATATAAATCTGATTTGCCTATACGTGTTTTTTCCGCCATTTGATTTCACCATCTCCTTTTGCTAAGTTTATTTATTATTCTAACAAAATATTTATAAGGGATGGAAATGGTTAGCTTGGTAATTTCTTATTGAAAATTTATTAATAAATTAAACTTTCATCGATCGAAAAACAGTCGTAATGCCTTGTCCTCCGGCTATACATAGGGTAGCGAGTCCCCATTTTACCTGTCTTTTCAACATGGCATGAATAAGTGTAGCACTGATTCTTGCGCCGCTGTTCCCAATCGGATGCCCAAGGGCTATTGCTCCGCCATTTACATTAATTATATCCATCGGTAAACCCAGTTCCTTAATGACTGCCAATGATTGAGCTGCAAAGGCTTCATTAAGCTCTATTAAACCTAAGTCTTGTATTCCTATATTAGCCATGTCTAATGCCTTTTTTGTCGCCTCAACAGGACCGATGCCCATCCTGTCAGGTTTTACCCCTGAAAGGCCAAGACCAACAACCTCGGCTAAAGGTTCCAGCTCATATTGCTTTACGATATCGCCAGAAACTATCAACAGCATTGATGCACCATCATTTAAGCCGGATGAATTACCTGCTGTTACCGTTCCTTCCTTCTTAAATACCGGTTTAAGTTGGGCTAATTTCTCTAAATCTGTTTTTCTTGGATGCTCATCAATTGAAAAGATAATAGATTCTCCCTTTCTTTGAGGAACGGCGACAGGCACAATTTCATCTTGAAAATCTCCTCTTTCAATTGCCGCATGAGCCTTTAACTGACTGTTATAAGCGAATAAATCTTGCTCCTTCCGGGAGATTGAGTAATCTTCAGCTAAGTTCTCAGCCGTCATCCCCATGACAAGACGGCCATATTTCTTAACCGGTTGGGACCCCGGCTGGCTTTCTTTATTTGGGTCAAGAATATCAGCATTTCCTGAAAGGAATCCAAACCGGGCATTTCGAAGATAATAAGGGGCATTACTCATACTTTCTACCCCGCCTGCAATATAGGCATCTCCTAATCCGGCACGAATAGATGAAAAGGCATTATGAATGGCCTGCATGCCGGAGCCGCATTGGCGATGGACAGTATAGCCTGGTATCGATTCCGGAAGCCCCGCCTTTAAAAGTGCCATTCTAGCAATATTTGATTGATCTTGACTTTGCTTTGCTTGACCGATAATGACTTCATTAATCACTTCATCAGGAATAAGATGCTTTTCCCTTAAGTCTTTGAATAATGGCATTAATATATCATCCGGCTGAACGTCCTTAAGTGTCCCGCCCAATTTTCCAACTGCTGTTCGTTGCGCACTGACAATATACACTTTATTATTCATGTTTGCCGCTCCTTAACTCAATGAATTGATCGTTTCGCAAATTTCAAAAGACGCATCAGTTTTTTCTTTAACCTCGTCTAAACTGATGCCAGGCATTAATTCCGTTAACAACAACTGTTCATTTCGATATTCAAAAACTGCCAGCTCGGTTATAATCTGATCGACCTTACGAATGGAAGTAATAGGGTAAGAACATTTCTTAACAATTTTCGGATCACCATTTTTAGCAGTATGATTAGTCGTAACAATGACCTTTTTCGCACCGCTTAAAAGATCCATCGCTCCTCCCACTCCCATTATATTTTTTCCGGGTATTGCCCAGTTGGCAATATAGCCGTTCTCATCAATCTGTAAAGCACCTAGAATGGCTACATCAATATGACTGCCGCGAATCATGCCAAAAGATTCAGCGCTATTGAAATAAGATGCACCAATTTGCTCAGATACCGGTAATTTCCCTGCATTTACAAGGCTTGGATCAAAATCATTCTCGGATGTTAGCTCTTTAACCCCCAGCATCCCATTTTCGGTATGAAAGTAAATAGATTCAGAGTTTACATATTTTGAGATAAGTGTTGGAATTCCGATCCCAAGATTGACTATAGAATAAGGGCGTATTTCGGCTGCTGCACGTTTAGCAATTAACTCTTGAGTTTCTTTATTGGAACGCATATTTTGAAACAACTCCTTCTTTTGTTAAAATCAGTTCACTTTCAACAATTGCGTCAACAAATAAGTGCGGCGTTATAATTTCTTCGGGTGAGAGCTCTCCAGGCTCTACAATCTCGTCAACTTCCGCAATCACAAAGTCAGCGGCAGTTGCCATCAGCGGGTTAAAATTGCGTGCCGTTTTGTAATAAACCAGGTTGCCGAGAGTATCAGCCTTCGCTGCTTTAATTAATGAAACATTAGCACGTAAAGGCTTTTCGAAAATATATAATTCACCATCAATTTCCCTAACTTCCTTATCTTTTGCTAATTCAGTTCCAACACTGGTTTTCGTATAATATCCGCCAATTCCGGCACCGCCGGCCCGAATGGATTCAGACATTGTCCCTTGCGGCATAAGCTGAATGTCCAGTTTGCCTTGGTTAAAATAATCTCCAACTTCCCTGTTGCTGGTAAAATAAGAACCGATCGCTTTCTTAATCTTGCCTTGTCTTAATAAGACGCCGAGGCCTTTGCCAGGCTCTCCTAAGTTGTTACTGATTACCGTCAATTGACTTACATCGTACCGTGTCAGCTCATCAATCAGACTTAGGGGTGCGCCTACTAAGCCAAACCCTCCGACCATTACGGTATCGCCTGATTTAATTTTTTTAATGACTTCATCTTTTTTTACTAACTTCCCCATATTTATCACCTCAAGTTATTTAATAAACAATAAACAAAAAACAGCCTCCCCAAAAGAAACAAGCATGATGCGCTTCTTTTGGAAAGGCTGTGTGATCTTAATTTACTTGAAAACGGTTAATTTTCAACATTAAGATGTCAACTTTCCATCATCTTAATCAGAAACTGATTAGATTCTTACTCTTTTATAAATAGCTTTTAAACGAATATATGTTATCAAGGAATAACTATTTTTGTCAAACACTGAACTTTAAGAAAGTATAAATTAGCCTTTTCTTAATCGAAAATATTTATCCCATATATCCCCAGATTAAAAAGGCTGCGACATAAACAATGCCTACCCAGAACATCATCACTACTGTATAACCCATAATGTCCTTTAATTTTAATTTTGAGAGGGCAAGCGCCGGTAAAACCCAGAACGGCTGAATCAAATCATTCCAGGCAGCCCCCATTTGAACACTCATGGCCGTTTTGGGTATGGATGCTCCCAATTCTTTAGCCGCATGGATCATAAATGGTCCTTGAATCGTCCAATGACCGCCGGCAGATGGTGCAAAGAAATTAATGATAAAGGAACTCACCAGCCCCCAAAACGGTAATGTTTGAGCAGAAGAGAAGCTTACAAATCCCTTTGCAATCGTATCGACTAAGCCTGATCCGGCCATAATGGCCATAATTCCTGCATAAAACGGAAATTGTAAAATGATGCCCGAAATCGTTTTGATTCCGTCATTTAAGCTCGCCACATATTTTCCAGGTGTCCCTAATAAAATAATGCCCAGGAATAGAAAAATAAAATTAACCATATTAAGTTCCAGCGAGCCGCCATGGATAAAATAAATGATAACATAGGCTATTCCAACGAAGCCGATTAAATAAGATAATATCCTGCTATTATTTAATTTAGTTGCAAATGTGCTTTCGCCTAATAAATTTGTTGGTGCCGCTTCCTTTTGCGCATCTTCTAATGAAGGATCAATCTCTATAATGCCTTCCTTATGTTTTGGATGAAGCATGGCATTCAAAAGCGGTAATGTAACAATAATGACAAGGCTTGTTATGACCATTGGCAACGTAAATATTGTTTCACTGAACGGGATAATACCTATTTCTTTTACCATTGGATGAGTTGATGACGAAATTAAGGCCGGTATAGTTCCCGATATACCCAATCCAGTAATTGTAAACCCGCTATATCCGGCAGCGATGATTAAAGGATAGTGAACGCCTTTAACCTTTAACGCCAGCTTTTTCGCTATCACTCCCCCGACAATTAAGCCGAATCCCCAATTGATATAACATCCGATACAACCGACGACAGTTGCGATAATGATTGCCGTTCTGGGTGTATGAATTCGGCTGGCAAGCTTGTTCAACATTTTATCAACAATTGGTGCTGTTGCCAGAACGTATCCCATAGCTAAGACTACAGCAATTTGCGTTGTAAGAGATAAAAGATTCCAAAAACCTTGACCCCAATCTGTCGTCGTTTTAATAAAGCCTTGCCCTTCTATAATCATGGCTAAAATCATAGTTAGGATGGTTAACCCGATGGATAACACAAATGGTTCAGGTAAATACTTTCTCATTAAATTTGTAAAAAAATTAGTAATCTTCTCCACAATGTATCCCCCCTTAACTTAAAAAAGTTCCTTGCTTTTATATCTTTTGATAACCTTTTATTTAAATTGCTGTTCTTTTATCTTTTATAACACGCTCCATCATTATTTCACCTCCATAAAAATGCATAACAAAAAACCCAGCTCCACCAAAAAGAAATAAGAAAACAGACGATTTTCTTATAACTATTTTTGGAAAAGCTAGGTATCCTTAATTTTAATGAAATTGGGCATTTCACCATTAAGAAGATGCTTTTCTTAAAGTTAAACTTTTCAATTAATAGTCTTCATGATAATTATAAACGCTTACATTAAATATGTCAAAATTATTTTTTTGATTGGATTTTTTCAAAATAGCGCTTATAAGCTGCTTTTAATGCAACGATAACTGAATTTGTTGATGGTGCAAAATAATGTGCCTCTATTCTCTTTACAAGATCATCAATACCGTTAGATAAATTGTACCCAACCATCATGCGCTTAAAAAAATCCTTCGTTAAATCTGCAATAAAAGTAAATTCAGCATTAACGATTTCGTGAGTGCTCATATCAATCTCGAGTATAATACCGGCATGCTTATATATTTCGTACATTGCACTTCCTTGAGGAGCCTTGGCATAAGCTGTAACCAGTGCAGTTTTAAGTTCAGTTTGTTTTCCCATATTAATACTCCTTACTGTGTTTTCTTAATCAGCGTTTAACCCCAGTTTTAAATTGGAGTTAAACGCTGCGCTTCTCTAAGGATTAAGTTTTGTTTTAGTTTTCCATATTAACTTTAATCCTTCCCCTTCCACCTTATTTCATATAAATCATCCCGGCGGTCTTTTAGCTGCGTGACACTGCCGGCTTTTCGATTGCGCCTTAAGATTTCTAAATCAACATCACCGACGACGACCGTTTCAATGTTTGGCGAACATTCACCGGCAATACCGTCTCTTGCAAAGCTGAAATCAGATGGAGTAAAAATACCTGATTGCGCATATTGAATATCCATGTTTTCAACTTGCGGAAGATTACCGACTGTTCCGGAAATGACCGTATACACTTGATTTTCAATGGCCCGGGCCTGAGAACAATAACGGACTCGAAGGTAGCCTTGTCTTTCATCAGTACAGAATGGCGTAAAGATAATATTTGCACCATGATCAACGACATAACGGGCAAGTTCGGGGAATTGAATATCGTAGCAAATAAGGATGGCAATTTTACCGCAATCGGTATCAAAGACTTTGACTTGATTGCCAGGCGTAATTCCCCACCACTTTTGCTCATTTGGTGTGATATGAATCTTATATTGCTTGTCGATTGTTCCATCTCTTCTGAATAAGTAAGACACATTATAAATATGGTGATCTTCTTCGACGAAATGTGAACCGCCGATGATATTGACATTATATTTAACTGCAAGATTATTAAATAGCTCCAGATATTGCGGTGTATATGTAGCAAGCTTTCTAATCGCTTCACTCGGGCTTTTCTCATCTAAAAACGACATAAGCTGTGTCGTGAAAATTTCCGGGAACACGGCAAAATCAGAACGGAAATCGGAAGCAACATCCGTATAATATTCAACTTGTGAAGCAAAGTCTTCAAAGCTGTTAATTTTCTTCATTTCATATTGAATGACACACATCCGGACTGGAAATGATGTTTTAAACTGCCTTTTCGTTTTCTTTCTAAAATCAACATTATTCCATTCCATTAATGTCGCGTATGCTTGCGAAGCTTTGTCATCGGGCAAATAGCTGGCATTGATTCTTTTTACCGTAAAGCCGTTCATTAACTGGAAGGTTAATACCGGATCATAAATATTATGTTCAATGACTTCATCAACGTAGCGGCGCGGTGTCATCTTATCAGCAAATTTTTGATAGTTGGGAATCCGTCCGCCGATAATAATACTTTCTAAATTGAGCCGTCTGGTCAGGTCCTTGCGTGCTTCGTAAAGGCGCCGGCCGATTTTCATGCGCCGGAAATCAGGATGTACCATGACCTCTATGCCATAAAGATTAAGACCTTCCGGATCATGATTCGTAATATAACCTTCGTCAGTAATTTCATCCCAAGTATGCTGATTATCATATTCATCAAAATTGATAATCAGGCTGGAGCAGGAACCAATGATTTTCCCGTCAAAGGTTACGCAAAATTGCCCTTCCGGAAAAATTTTAAGATGGCTTTCGAGCTGGTCCCGTTTCCAGGGATCCATGCCCGGGAAGC
This sequence comes from Scopulibacillus cellulosilyticus, assembly GCF_042665295.1. Lineage (NCBI taxonomy): Bacteria > Bacillati > Bacillota > Bacilli > Caryophanales > Sporolactobacillaceae > Scopulibacillus > Scopulibacillus cellulosilyticus. The sequence goes on along the minus strand of NZ_JBHTCO010000002.1, from coordinate 20,228 downwards.
AAACTTGCTGAAGTGCCATTAATTCATCTATATCGCTTTCTCTAATATTGCGGAGTTCAATTTTTGTTTCAAACTGGTGAATATCAATCTTTGGCATACTTATACCCCTTCATGCTTCTGTTTCTTATTTCTTTACCCAATATATTATCTTTTTAAAACTTTTAAAGCATGCATGCATCCTGTTTTCAGAGCGAAACCTTATGTAAAAATCATTAATCGCCGAAGGCTTCTATTAGTTTTTCAAGAGTTGTATCAGCAAGGGAGTTAAGTTTTTCATCAATATCCTCAAATGCCATATTTTTTGTCACGTAATTCGGTACGACAACGCAAAACATTCCTGCTCTTTTTGCTGCAAGCGCCCCGTTTAAGGAGTCCTCAAAAGCAATCGCTTCTTGGGGTTTGACGCCAAAATGTTCAACGACTTTTAAATAGATTTCCGGATCCGGTTTGGCGTTTTTCACATCATCGCCGGTACAAATATATTCAAAATAATCAAGTATACCCAGTCTTTCCAGGTGGCCTGCTGCCCATCCTGTTTGTGAGCTTGTTGCCAAACCTATTCTAAGGCCTAATTTTTGAGCCGTTTCAAGAACTGACTCCACACCCGGCAAAATGTCTTCCTGATCAATCAGCTCCAGAAAAATTTTCTCTCTTTCTTTATAGAAGGCTGCCGTATCAATTTCTTTACCTGTTTGGTCCTCTAAATATTTAACAGCGTCAAAACCGCCTCTGGCTCCGATGGCTTTACTCCAAAGTTCAAAAGGCAGTTCCACGTGATATTTTTCATACATTTTTTGCATGGAACGAAAAGATTGCGTTTCTGTATCCAGAATCATTCCGTCAAAATCAAATACAATGGCTTTAATCATAAAATGACAACCTCTCTTTTAAACAACTTATTTTGTCATTATTTCCAACTGCACCATTATAGTTTAACAAAGAATCATAAAAATTGTTTATCTCATGTTTGACATAAGAGAACCCCGGTATATACCGGGGTAGTATTAAAATTTTTAACTGCTATAGGACTCAAATTAATCAGGTTTGGATGGAGAAGAAATATTAGTAAGCGCCTCTCCTGCTTCATTTTGATATTCGTTTTGTGTTGCAAAGTCGCCTATGGAAACCATGCCTACCATTTGATTGTTATCAACAACCGGCAGACGGCGAATTTTATTTTGCGACATCATTTCTGCCGCCTGATGAACATCCATGTTTGAAGTACCCGTAACAATATTCTTGCTTGTCATACATTCAGAAACAGTTTTATTTAAGTTACCGTCTGCACTTGAACGAAGTGTAATATCACGGTCAGTCAGCATCCCTTTTAATTCACCATTTTCAACGACTGGTAATGATCCAACGTTATTTTGTTTCATTAGCTCAGCAGCTTCTTTAATGGATTGCTGAGGTGATACAGAAATGACATTTTTATGCATAATGCTTCCAAGATTTTGTGCCATTTAAAAAATTCCTCCCTTCAAAAATTATTTTGACCAAAGCAAGATCGAATCATCCAGCTATTGAACATGGAATTGTTAATAAAACAGGAAGAATTTACTCACTATTTCCCCGTATTAACCTTCTTAATAATGTTCATGCGATCAAAATAAATACTTGAAGGATCTGTGCGTTTTGTTTCTTCATATGTGAAACGAATGCTTCGCCCGTCGCTGATGGCAACAATATTTCCTAACAAATCTGTCCGGTATGTCGGGATTTTCAAATATTTTAAGCGATTGATAACAGCCCTTTTCGGATATCCCCAAGGATTATGTCTGCCGACGGAAATAACAGCGGCATCTGGATTGACTTTTTTTAGAAATGGCAAGGTCGATCCGGTGCTGGCGCCGTGATGGCCTATTTTAATAATATCTGCTTTAACATTAATGCCCTTCGTTAACAATGCCGTTTCACTTTGCTCACCGGCATCAGCCATAAGCAAAAACGTATTTTTACCATGAATCAGTTTTAAAACATAACTATAATCATTCATCGTTTCATAACGGCCTGCCAGCGGACCGATAATATCAATGGATACCTTAGGCTCCACTTCAATTTTATTACCGGCCCTTGCGTTGAATACCATGATTTGCTCATCTTTAATGGCTTGTCTCAACAAATTGTAGCTTCTGGTATTATTTGTTAAGTTCGGCATATAAAAAGCCTTAACCTTAAAATTATAAATAATATCAGGCATTGAACCAATATGATCATGATGCGGATGTGTTGCAATTAATGCATCCAATGTCATAACACCATGGGATTTAAGATATTGGATAATTTTAGGGCCTGAACGCATATCTCCTGCATCAATAAGAATATTTTTATTTTGCGGCGTTTGAATAAGAATGCAATCAGCCTGTCCAACATCTATAAAATGCACCTGCATGGGCTGTTCTTTAGCTGAAACGAACCGCAGAGGAGTAAAATACAGGATGACAGCCGTTAAAATAATCACCCATTTTTTCACATATTTCCACCTCTTTGTAAAAAATTAACCCATGGGTTTCGGCTCTTTTTGTTGTTAGGTTACGATTATTAATCCTCTGCTATTCAACTTTGCGAATTAAAAAAATGTGGAGAAACTTGGGGGTTTCTCCACATTTTAAACATCATTATCAGTTTGAAACGGCTTCTTCTTGTTTTGAGAAGAAATGCTTCATGGCATAATAAACATCACGTTTTTGTTTTAAAATAAAATAGCGGAATTTTTCATTTTTGATATCTTGATAAGCATTCATAAGCGTGCTCTTTCGGTTGTAAGGATTAATTTCTCCATATCCAAAGTAATTCGCAACTTCCATTAATTGCTTTACAAGCTCAACACATCTTTTATTATCTGAGGAAAGATTATCACCGTCTGAAAAATGAAAAGGATAAATATTATACCTCGAAGGAGGATATGAAGAATGAATAACATCAAGAGCCTTGCTGTATGCTGAAGAACAAATGGTTCCGCCGCTTTCCCCTTTTGAGAAAAAGTCTTCTTCGGTGACAACTTTAGCTTCTGTATGATGAGCAATAAATTCTATATCAACACTTTCGTATTTTGTTCTTAAAAATCGCGTCATCCAGAAGAAGAAACTGCGGGCAATGTACTTTTCCCAAATCCCCATACTTCCGCTTGTATCCATAAGAGCTAAAACAACCGCTTTGCTTTCAGGCTTTCTAATTGTTTCCCACGTCTTAAATCTAAGATCTTCTTCACGAATCGGGTTGATTTGCGCCTTTCCTTTCATAGCATTGCGCTTAATAGCCGAAAGGATGGTTCTTCTTTTATCAATATTTCCCATTAAACCTTTTTTGCGAATATCACGATAGTCAATATTTTCTATCGTAATATCGGATTCCTGCTTTTGCTTAAGATTAGGCAGCTCCAATTCCTTAAAAAACATTTCTTCAATTTCTAACATTGAGACGTCTGCTTCATAATAATCAATCCCCGGACGTTCCCCGGCACCTTCTCCTTTTCCAGAACCTTTTTTACCAAAATTGGGAGGCAATCTGCCAATAACATCGCCGACTTGACTGTCGCCGTCACCTTGGCCTACTTGCTTAGATTTATCATAATTATACCGCAGCTTATATTCATCCAATGACCGGATCGGAATTCTGGTAATGCTGTTGCCATTGGACATGATAATATTTTCTTCACTGACCAGATCAGGCAAATTATTTTTGATAGCCTCTTTTACCTTTTCAGTATGCCTTTGCTGGTCCTGATAGCCTTTACGATGTAAATCCCACGACTCTTCGGATACTAAAAAGTTCTTCATAAAAGTTCCCTCCTTAAATTCACCCTAAAGTGCGTGTTTAAAAAGAAATCATCCACATTTCTTTTTAAACAACCTCTATAAGGCACCTGTACAAAAATCTAAATATTTTGTCAGAGGGTTGATTACTTTATCTTATGCAGGTCAAGTCAATATTTGCTTAGATTTTGAAATAAATAAAGGTTATAAATAAAAAAACCGCAGAACGACTAATTGAAAAAATATAAATGAACATATAAAAAAGCTCTCTAACTTAAGTCAGAGAGCTTGTCCTGCTTATTTTTCTTCTTCATGTTGTACCGGATCAGGCTGTTTGCCTTTGTCTATTATTTCACTGTTTGTTTTCATTTTTTCCATTTCCTTGCCTAATTCTTTGACTTCTTTAAAATTCCTTGCCATTGAACTGTTTTCAGGCTTTTTTTCTTCAGACATTAAGGTTCCCCCCTAATTGTGTTTAAAATTAACCTGGAGCTCTGATAAAGGCCAGTATCTAAGATCTACTTTACCAACAATCTTATCTTCATCAACAAACCCGAAGACCCGGCTGTCAACACTGTTTTGACGGTTATCCCCAAGAACAAATACCTTTCCTTTAGGGACCCGTGCTTGGCCGGTCAAACCTTTTAATGTAAAGTCCTGCGTCAGCTGTCCGCTAATCAATTCGCTTTTATATTTGTTTAAATAAGGCTCTTTAACCGGCTTGCCGTTAACATATAAAGTATCATGCTTATAAGCAATTTTGTCGCCGGGCAGCCCGATAACACGCTTAACATAGTCTTCGGTTTTCGTTGCGTGAAAGATAATAACATCAAAGCGATGAGGTTTGCTCACCTCATAATCCAATTTATTAACGATTAATCGATTGCCGTCCTGAAGTGTCGGCATCATCGATTTACCTTCAACGATATAATTCGTAAAAACAAAACCTCTGATTAAAAGAGCTATAATGACGGCAATAACTAACGCCTTAATCCACTCAAATGCTTCACTCTTCTTGCGTTTTTTCATCTAGTTACCTCCATGGAAAGTCCCTTCACTATTAAGAGTACATAATTATTGAACGATTAACAAGCAATTAAAGAAAATGTAACAACGAGCATAACTTCATGAACTGCTGCGAGTTGCGGCGAAAGCAGAAGTGCTTCCCTGTATAGCAAACGTGCAGAACACATCTCCACTATTATAACAAAGATAAGCACACCGAAGTGTGCTTATCGATTTAAAAGGCTGCCTACATATTTAAGTAATTCGTTGGCTGATGTTGTATTATAGCCATAGTCATCAACAAGTCTGGCAATAACTTCATTAATTCTCTTTAATTGAGTTTCATCCGGTGTTTTCGTTGAAGTCGTAATTTTAACGACATCTTTCAAGTCTGCAAACAATTTCTTTTGAATCGCTTCTCTTAAGCGCTCATGTGATTGATAATCAAATCGCTTTCCTTTCCGGGCATAAGCTGAAATTCTAATAAGGATTTCCTCACGAAACGCTTTTTTTGCATTTTCCGAAATACCGATTTGTTCTTCAATGGAACGCATGAGCTTTTCATCAGGATCAAGTTCTTCACCGGTAATCGGGTCTGTCATTTTATTTTTATTGCAAAATGCCTCAACATTATCAAGATAATTGTCCATTAAAGTTTTCGCTGATTCTTCAAATGAGTAGACAAATGCTTTTTGCACTTCTTTCTTAGCAAGCTCATCGTATTCTTGTCTGGCTAAGGAGATGAAATTTAAGTACCTTTCTTTATCTTCTTTAGATATGGATGCATGTTGGTCAAGCCCTTCCTTAATGGACCGGAGTATATCCAGAGCATTAATGGATGGTACATCTTTTTTAATAATAGCAGATGAAATGCGGTTAATAACATAACGCGGATCAATACCGCTCATACCTTCATCTTGATATTCAGTTTTCAATTCATGCAGGTCGGCATTATTAAATCCTTCAACATTTTCTCCGTCATAAAGCCGCATTTTCTTAACAAGGTCTATGCCGCGGCTTTCAGACTCCTTCAGCCTCGTTAATACGGAAAAAATAGCTGCGGTTCTTAACGCATGAGGTGCAATATGAACATCCATATCGCTTTCTTTAATCATCTTTTCATAAATGCGTTCCTCATCGCTGACTTGCAAATTATATGGAATTGGCATAACGATAATCCTGGAATGCAGCGCTTCGTTTTTCTTATTACTTATAAAAGACCGATATTCAGATTCATTCGTATGAGCAACAATAAGCTCATCTGCTGAAATAAGAGCAAATCTTCCGGCTTTAAAATTTCCTTCTTGAGTAAGAGATAAAAGATGCCATAAAAACTTTTCATCACATTTTAACATTTCCTGAAACTCCATCATACCGCGGTTAGCCTTATTCAATTCACCATCAAAGCGGTAGGCCCTTGGATCTGATTCAGAACCAAATTCAGCAATTGTTGAAAAATCGATGCTTCCTGTAAGGTCGGCAATATCCTGAGATTTCGGGTCTGACGGGCTGAATGTCCCAATCCCCACCCGCTTATCTTCTGAAAGAAAAATACGCTCGACCAAAACATTCTCAATGCAGCCATCGTATTCCTGCTCTAAGCGCATCGTGTTGAGCGGCGACAGATTGCCTTCTATTTTTATGCCGTATTCTTCATAAAAAGCGTCCCGTAAATGGTGCGGAACCAGATGCAGGGGATCTTCATGCATCGGGCAGCCTTTAATAGCATAAATGGCCCCTTCATCAGTTTTCGAATAAGCCTCCAGTCCCCTTTTCAGCATCGTGACTATCGTTGATTTACCGCCGCTGACCGGACCCATCAAAAGCAAAATTCTTTTTCTGACGTCCAGCCGTTTAGCTGCAGGATGAAAATATTCTTCAACAAGCCTTTCAATCGCGTCTTCCAGACCAAAGATTTCTTGGTCAAAGAAATGATAATGCTTCTTATCATCCTCTTCGGATACTCCAGCGGATTTAATCATATTATAAACACGAGAATGCGCTGATTGCGCGATTTCTGGCCGTTCCTTCAACAACTCCAAATATTCCGCAAACGTACCTTCCCATTTCAGCCTCTCTTCTTCTCTACGGTGTTGTTTGATTTTTCCAAGAAAGTCCATATAATCCCCCCAGAAGGTTATCAGCCAATATTAATACATCCTATGCAGAAGCCTGCCAATGTTTTCATAAAACCTTTGAGATTTAAATTCACAAATGACTAACTTTTCTGTATAATCAAGATATGATTAGTGAAAAGAAAGGGGCTTGCTTTTATGAAATTATTTTTTATTATATGTGTCTCCATAGCTTTTCTTGTCTCTATCTTCACTGCAGGCTATAATGATGAGCCCGATGCTCAAGAGTAACATAGTCGAAACCCCTCTATTGGCTTCTTAAGCCAATAGAGGGGTTCCTTTTAACACTATCTGAAAATATATCTTGGCAACATAGATGTATATTCGACGCAGCTCCCAAGATTAGGTTGATAGTATCAGTTCAACAAAGCGAGACTGTGAACAGAGTGAGTAAGCGAGACTTGTGCTCTGGAGTACTAGGCATTGCCTTCGCCTTTAAGGCTTGGCACCAGCCAAGTTTTTTTTACTAAACTGTCGTTATTGTATAAGTTCCGCGATCTGTTCTAATGAGAATACGGCCTTGATCCGCAGATACTTTGTATATATTTTCAATAGGGATGTCGTATGACTGGTAAGGCAGCGGCAAATTGCCATGTTCAATGATCGTTTGCCCATTCCCTACAAGCTGAATAGAATGATCAGACGTATATCCGTCAATAAAATGATTTTCATCCATTTCAACCCGTTCAAGATTTAAAATCGTTTGATCAAGGTCGCCATTTTCTTCTTTCGTAATTAAAATTCGCTGGCCGCCCCATGATGATAATGATTGTTGGATTGCATTAATTTGATTATTGTATCCGTTCAATGCCATCACCTCAAGGCTTATTATTTCTCAAAGGGTAAAATTTATGACTTGATTTTTTTGGAAAATCAATCACCGCTTCTGCAATGAATCTCGTTTACCCCGCCTTTTCGGCCTGTTGATAGCTGTTCAGTGTTGTTTGCTTGACCATTTTCCACCCAGCAAAGCTTAAGGAAGGGACTTCTACGTTAAATGATAAATATAAAGGTGCAGCCCTTAAAGCCGCACCTGTTTGTTAATCCTTCAGCCATTTTTTAACTAAATCCGGATTTTCCCTTATCCATTGCTTTGCACCTTTTTCCGGGCTGGACTTTTCAATTTTTAAAATCAAGTCGCCAAGCTGCTTATGTGTCATATACCATTGATCCAAATATTTAGTTACTTTAGGGTTATCTTTTTTGAACCCTTTCCGTGATGCATAATAAATGGTTTCCGGTTTGCCATATATATTTTTAGGATCTTTAAGATATTTTAATTTATAGGCATTGAAAGCCCAGTGAGGATTCCAAAGCGTCACGACGACAGGTTTTTTATCTTTGTAGGCTTTTGCAAGTTCACTCATCATTCCAGACTCAGAGCTTTGAATCAGATTGAAATCAAGACCGTAGTCCTTAATTACTTTCTGGGTCAGCTTCATTTCGCTAGCCCCTGCATCAATACCAACAATTGATGGTTTCCCGTTCCTCATAAATTCTTTTTTATGTTTATTAAGATCTTCAATTGAATTGATGTCCTTCATGTACTTTGGAACGACGAGCCCCAGATTGGTTCCTTTATACCAGGCATCGTGTAATTCTATCTGGTTCTTATACTTATCATAGTATGGCTTATCGGTTGTCGGCAGCCAAACTTCCGGGGAGACGTCCACACTGCCATTGGCTAATCCGGCATATAACGGTGCTTTCTCAGATTGCGTTAATTGAACATGATAACCTTTTTTCTCCAAAAGCTGTTTCCATAAGTGAACGACTGCAACACTTTCAACATAATTGTTATATCCGATGTTAATTGTATCGTTTTGTTTATGATTAAAAGTAAATTTTTCCCCGGAAAATAAGGAGCCGACAATAACAATTATTGCTGCAATAGCAAAAATGATATATTCGGTTCTTCTTTTCATGCAACACGCTCCTTTCGTTTTACCCTATATGAAACTATAAATCTAACAACATAAAACCACGGAAATTTATACAAACGGCTTTTATTGGGATTTACGGGCCTTGCCAACGCCCTGAGTAATCCGGTCCAAAATAATTGCTATAATAACAATGCCGAGTCCGCCTTCAAATCCTTTTCCAACCTCCAAACGTGTAATCGCCTGAAGGACAACCGAACCTAATCCGCCCGCACCAATCATTGAAGCGACAACAACCATCGACAATGACAACATAATCGTCTGGTTAACGCCTGCCATAATCGTAGACTTTGCAAGCGGGAGCTGAATTTTAATTAATTTTTGCATACCTGTAGAGCCAAAAGCATCTGCCGCTTCAATTAAATCCTTAGAAACTTCCCGAATGCCGAGGTTAGTCAGACGGATTGTCGGAGGCATAGCAAAAATAACTGAAGCGATAACGCCCGGCACTGCTCCCAATGCAAAGAAAAAGACTGCCGGAATCAAATAAACGAATGCAGGCATTGTCTGCATAAAATCCAAAATTAAAATAATAAACTTTTGCCAACGATTGCTTTTAGCTGTCAAAATCCCTAATGGAACACCTATGACAATTGAGATAATCGTTGCTGTCAGAACAAGTGCCAATGTCTCTGAGCATTCATGCCAATAGCCTAAATTATCAATTAACAATAAGCCGATCAAAGTAAACAAAGAAATAGATAAACGCGTTGCAACAAGTGCAATAAATGCGATGATAACCGCTGTCCAAGCTGGAGGCAAGATAGTTAAAATCATTTGAAAGAAGTCAACGATTGGTTGAATAATGTTCGTGATGACATGAAAAAACGGTTTTAAATTATCTTGCATCCAGGAGACAACCGCGTTCACCCATTGATCTAAAGGTATTTTAGGTAGCACTGACATTTCCCCCATTCCCGGCAAGAGCTGCGAAAATGGCACCGCGAACAACAACGCCCCTGAGCTTGCCTTCATCATTAATAACTGCCGCTGGATAAGTAAATTGCATTTCCGCCATTTGCGGCAATATTTCACTGACAGGCGAATCAATATGAACTTTTAAAATATCCTTCACCAGCACCTCTTTCATGTCTTTTGCTTCCTGCTTGTTGTTCATCATTTCTTTGGCGGCATCCGCCGTCAGAAAGCCGATAAGTTTACGGTCCCGGTCAACAACCATTAATCCCGACAATCCTTTTTCTTTCATACGTTTTAAAGCCACCCGCGGGCCATCTTTTCCTAAAATAAGTTCCTCAGCACGTTTCATGATTGAACCTGCCGTTAAAACCTTCGTGATATTAACATCTTCAACGAACTTTTCTACATATTCATTTGCCGGGTTTGTTAAGATATCTTCCGGTGTGCCGATTTGAACGATAACCCCATCTTTCATCAGGGCAATACGATCACCGATTCTTAAAGCCTCATCCAGATCATGTGTAATAAAAATGATTGTTTTTTTCATAGAAGACTGCAATTCCAGCATTTCATCCTGCATGTCTTTCCGAATCAGCGGGTCAAGTGCACTAAAGGCTTCATCCATAAGTAAAATATCCGGATCATTCGCAAGCGCACGGGCAAGACCGACACGCTGCTGCATACCGCCCGATAGTTCACCCGGGGTCACATCGGCATAATCTTTCAACCCGACAAGGTTTAGTGATTGCAAGGCCTTCTCTTTGCGTTTCAATTTAGGGACACCTTGAACTTCCAGCCCGTACTCAACATTCTCCAGGACATTTTTATGAGGAAACAGCGCAAATCGTTGAAACACCATCCCCATCTTTGTTCGCCTAATTTGCCGGAGTTCATTTGAGTTCATCTTAGCAACATCTTCACCATCTATAAGGACTGAACCATCTGTTGGATCGATCAGACGGTTTAACAGCCTTACCAAAGTAGATTTTCCGCTGCCGGAAAGACCCATAATAACAAAGACTTCCCCGCTTTCTACCGAAAAAGAGGCTTGATTAACCCCAATGGTCATCCCTGTTTCTTTGAAAATTTCATCTTTTTCTTTTCCATGTCGGATCATTTCTAAAGCTTTTGCAGGATGGGCGCCAAAAACTTTTGTTAAATTTTTCACTTCGATTTTCTTCAATATATCTCCCCTCTCAATACATATATAATTAATTTACAGAATAATTCATTTTATTAAATATTCCGAAACTAATATTTATCATAACACATTTTCACTTATATGAAAAAAGCAGTCTTACTCAGACTGCCTCAACCTATTGATTTTAAATTATGAAAGATCTGGATATCCATACTCCTGCGCCGAAGCATATTCAGAGAAGCAGCACCACTTCTCGTCGCAAAGCTGCTACGGAGCTTAGTCAGGCAGCTGCTTTGTTGCCTGATCTTATGAGAGGCCTGGATAATTCTGTTGCCGTAAAGCTTCGAAGACCATTACTGCTGCTGTGTTTGATAAATTTAATGACCGCATAACCTTAGACATTGGCAATCTTAAAAGATGATCTTTATTAGCTTCTCTTACTTCATCCGGCAATCCGTTAGTTTCTCTGCCAAAGACAAAGAAATAATCTTTTGATTGATCAGTGTAATCAAAGGCAGTATGCGGCTTCGTTCCAAATTTGGTTAAGTAAAAATATTCGCCTTCAGGATATTTTGCATACAATTCGTCCAATGAATCATAGTAATTGATATCAACGTACTTCCAATAATCTAATCCCGCGCGCTTTAACATTTTATCATCAGTTGAAAAGCCAAGCGGCCGTATCAGATGAAGCTTCGTATTCGTTCCTGCGCAAGTTCTTGCAATATTTCCCGTATTTGACGGAATCTCTGGTTGATAAAGAACAACATGTAATCCCATTTTTTCAGTGCACCTCTAATGTCTTAAGTTTTCTGTATTATTATAGCATTTACAATGAATGTTACAAATTCATTTAATCCTCAAAGTGGTAAAATTTATATTTTATATTAGCTGTCCAGGCTGTTGAATCTTCATAGGACCAATAACGGTGCCGTGAATTCGTGGTATGGGCATTGACAAGCGGCATGCCATAAGCATCTTTTTCGGTTACGAAGGTGGTGTGATCCCATTTGCCGTCTCCTTGGAAGTCATAACATATAACATCCCCCGGAACAAGCTGCTCCGGCTTTTCAACAGCAACAGCACCTAAATGATTGTTTACATGATTTAAATATAACCGAAAGGCGTTTGCGACCGTCCAGCTGTAACTCCAGCTTTTCCCTTCATACCACCATCCTGATGATTTATTATATTTCCCCTTCATTGGTGCTCCCCCGGCAAAGATACATTGTGACACATAATTTGTACAATCGACATCAAACCCTTGGAATTCCGGATTAAAACTGTCCCACCATTGATCCGCATACTTCACAGCCTTGAGCCGATTATATTTAAACCCCTTTGCCCGTCTTGAGACCAACTTTGGGCTATTAGAATCCCCATCATTACCCGGAGTTTCTTTTATCTTAATCCTATCCATTATTAATTTACCATTTTCAAAAATAGCCTGCCTCTCTTCCAGATGCTCTTCCACATAAAAATAGTTCTTTTGTTTAATAAGCCACTTTAGATGGCTGATATAATTAACTTTTTTTTCATCTTTAAATTCTTGTATTCCCGTCAGCCGTCCATTTACGATGCTTTTAACAATCTCTGCCTTGCGATCTTGAAGCAGCTGTTTCTTTCTAATAATTGCCCCCCGTTCCGCATCCGTTACGACATGATAGCGATCATAGGCTTTATCAACCCAAAATTCACCTGTCTTTTTGAGATGGCTTTTCAGTTCACTTAACCACTTCATGGTAACGTACCCGCCCTTCCTCTCATACTTCAACAGTTGCCTTGCCTGCCTATCTTTATAAAATATGTTCCCAGGGCTTGTCGGTATGTTAAAGAAAAAGCCATAGTATTTTATCCCGGTGCAACTGTCTATTGCAATAATCATTCAAATCAGAATACAGAAAAGCACGCTTTGAACTTTCTTAGCGTGCTTGATTAGTTCTATAAATACTTTTGTTCATGTTCCAGCAATATCTGTTTTTTATCTAAACCGCCGCCGTATCCGATTAGGCAGCCGCTGGATCCGATCACTCTGTGACAAGGCACAACAATTGATATAGGATTCTTATTGTTTGCACCGCCGACTGCTCTGACCGCTTTCGGTTTGCCTATCGCTTCGGCTATATCTTTATAAGTTTTTGTTTCCCCATATTTAATATCTTGCAAGGCTTCCCATACTTTTATTTGAAATGGTGTGCCTTTCAAATAGAGAGGCAAATCAAAGCTTTTCCTTTCGCCTTGAAAATATTCATTTAACTGATTGACCACTTCTTTTGTATAATCAGAGTCTTGCTTAATATCATTCCGGATCATATTCCTCTTTGCCCAAGTCTGGATCTTAGGAAATGCTGTATCGATATCCCCAAATTCGATATTGCACAATCCATCTTGATGGCAAGCAATCGTTAACATTCCTACTGGACTTTCCATATCATCAATATAAATATAAGGTTTTTTAACCATATTACCCCTTCTTAATTCTCCGTCTCCCAGTTAACTGTTTCCTTGCATTGCTTTATCTGTTCAAGGAGAAGATTGATTTCTTTTTTAATATCCTCATTTTCCTCATTTGAAACGACTTGTTCGAGCCGATATTTTGCTTGTTCAATGCTTTCATCAGAGCAGCGAGAGATCATTTGTTTGAGAGACCATATGGCACTGCTTCGTATTACCGGTCTTGGATCACTTTCCACTAGATCAATAAGATCAGGAACGGCACTTACTTCTTTATAGTTGCCCAAGGCTATCACCGCATTGCGCTGAATCGGCTTTTTTCCCCGCCAGGAGCCTGCCATGAACCCATAACGATCTTTAAATTCACGGTTGCTTATCTTTAATAGCGGTTTGAGAAGCGGTTTAACCAGTGCCGGGTCTGGCTCCATTTCTTCATGAAAATGATGGTCCATTCCCCTGTTATACGGGCAAACTTGCTGGCATGTATCACAGCCGTAAAGTCTGTTCCCTATTGCTTTTCTATATGGCTCAGGAATATCCTGCTTCGTTTGTGTTAAAAATGCAATACATTTATTAGCATTTAATTGACCGCCTTGAACAAGTGCTTCTGTCGGACAATGGTCAACACATAAATGACATGAGGCGCATAAGTCTTCAGCAGGTTGGTCAGGTTCAAAAGGAATGTTTGTAATCATTTCACCAAGATATACATAAGACCCGAACTCTTCTGTAATAAGATTCGTATTTTTACCCGACCAGCCAATCCCCGCACGTTCAGCAACTGCCCGGTCTGACAATTCACCTGTGTCGACCATTGATTTTATTTTTGCTTCCGGCAAAAATTCACGAATATATGCCTCAAGCTTATTCAGACGGCTTCTTAATATATTATGATAATCTATTCCCCACGACGCCCGGGAAAAAGACCCCCGCCGATGTCCTTTTGTGTTTACCGGTTTATCTTTAAATTTTGAAGGATAGGCAAGAGCAATCGCAATAATTGATTGCGCCCCTTCTAAAAGCTTACCGGGTTCCGTTCGTTTTTCTATATCTTTCTCTTCAAATCCTGATTGATAACCAAGAGCCTGTTGTTGATAAAGCCTGGCTTTCAATGATTCAAAAGGATCAGCAGTCGTAAACCCGATCTTATCGATGCCAATTTCCCGGCTGTATTCAATTAATTTATGCTTTAGGTTATTTATATTCATTTTGATCACCCTTTGAATCTCATCCTGCAACAATAGTTATTTATCCCGGTGAAACCGTCCGTAAAAGTATGAAAGAAAGCTCCTGCTGATGGAAGGTTCACTTTATGATAAACTTAATGGAAAGGAATGAATGAGGTGGGTCATATGCATCAATCAATTATGATTAATAATACCGTTAAAGAAAAATGCCCTTCCATACATATAGGCATGATTACTTACCATGATATCGCGGTTAGCGATTTACCGCAAATGATTAAAGGGCGATTTCAGCTATTTTATGAGGAAATAATGTTGGCATTAGAGGAAAAAGGTGTTACAGACATCGATGGTGTTTCTGAATGGCGAAAAATCTTTAAATCCTTAGACATTGATCCTTCACGTTACCGGCCATCTCAAGAAGCTTTGTTTCGGCGCCTAAAAAAAGGACAAGCATTACCTTCTATCCATTCCGCAGCCGATTTGAACAATTTTTTCTCATTGAAATATGAAATTCCGCTTGGTATTTATGACTTAGACCATATTAACGGCGATATTCAATTAACCTTAGGCAGTGAAAATGACCAGTATGAAGGCATTAATGGCCGGGAGATGTCAATGAAGGGAAAATTAATAACCGCGGATGAAAGCGGCGCCTTCGGCAGCCCGATCGTTGACTCTAAGAGAACCATGGTCACCCGTGATACTGTAAATGCCCTGCAAATCGTTTATTTAAAACCTTCAATAGATAACAGTACTTCAACAAAAATAATCACTGAAATAATGAATATGTTCACCCATATTCACAGCGGTAAGGCTTACTATAAAATCATTAATTAACATAAGGAGTGTCGTTTTTATGGCTAATACAGACAAATTCAGCGTAGATTATTTTAAAGAAGCGCTTCGTGTTCATATTGAAAAAAGTAAAGAAGTCCTTAATCCGACGCAAGCTGCAAACAGCTATTACCGTTCGGTTGTATCAACAATCATTCATGATAACCTTAACAAAAACTTTGAACTTGTCCGCCGGATTCGGAATTTGGACGAGGCTTATAACGAAGTAAAGGCCGAATATCAATAAACTTTCTTTAGCGAAATTAAGCGATCATCATACCGTCATGGTGATCGCTAATTGTTTTTACGATAACTTTTTTATCCACGGTGCAAACAGCTTTGGCTTCAACAATAACATTTATCAAATATCTCGTTGTTTTTTGCTGTTTAATCAGTTTCTCGGTGCCCGAAAACCATCCTGCTCAGCGGCTTGTTTTGTTGTAAAACATTTTTCAGCCTTTGTCACTTTATAAGACTGATCTCCCGGTTCATGATAAATTCTATTTCCGTTTCCTGAAATGTTGCCTTTAATCTGTCCATCACAGTTGCCGTTGTTATCCGGTGAAAAAGATGAAGCATGTGATGATGAGGATTGATCTTGTTCAGTATTTTTAAAACGATCTGTACCCTTTTTATTATTATTTATAACCTCGGGGTGATAGCCGTCTTTTCCCGCATAATCCTCAACTGACCAAATGCCAATGCCTTTTTTCTGAGCTTTCTTCTGAATCGCACGATATTCATCGACATATTTTGTATTAGGCGGATAAACATATGCCACCCTGGCTAACCCGCGTTTTAATAATTCTTCTTCTACGGATTTGCCGTCCACATATACATAAGCAAGAACTCTGCCGTATTTATCACGCCCGCCGCCAACTGCAAGTTCAAGATCTGCTGTTTTTCCATCCAACAGTTTATGTGTAAATTGACTTGCCTCAGGTCCATACGGCTGGACACCAAGACGAGGATGATGGGTTTCCGGCGTATCAACTAATAAAAATCTTACCGTTTCTTCTTTTTCATTGAGACGAACCTTAATCGTATCTCCATCAATGACTTTAATAACCTTTGCCTTAACAAGTTTTTTATGAGATTGATTTGATGCGGAGTCAGTTGATGCCTTCTGTGAATAACCAGTTTTAGCGTGTTCGCTTCCAGAATGAGAATTCGATGCTGACGGTACGGCGCATCCTGCAAGTATTACTAATGCGCAGCAAAATGCTGTAAAAATAATTGTTAACTTTTTCAAATACATCACCTTATATATAAATATCGTTATATTATATTCTATTATTCTATCAAAATGCAGGTAAGATTCTATAGTAATAATAAAATCAGCTTTAGTTCATAAATTTATAGATTAATTTTATGGTTATTAACCAAACTCAAAAGTAATATGATACAGATAGCAGCATACTGGAGGTGAAGTCATGGCTGTTGTTAGTGCTAATTCATCAGATATTTCGCTTTTGGCAAGATTGCTTAGAGCTGAGGCTGAGGGAGAAGGAACTTTAGGAATGATGCTCGTCGGGAATGTGGGAATTAACAGGATAAGGGCGAACTGTTCCGACTTTAAAGGGATTCGTACAATTCCGCAAATGGTTTATCAGCCGCATGCATTTGAAGCTGTGATACATGGTTATTTCTATCAAAGGGCAAGAGAAAGTGAAAAGCGCTTAGCCCGGAAAGCAATTAATGGTGCAAAACATTGGCCAGCCAAATATAGTCTGTGGTACTTTAAGCCGTCGGGCAATTGTCCGGCGCGCTGGTATAATCAGCCTTTAGTTGGGCGTTACAAACTGCATTGTTTTTATGAACCGACATCTGAAACTTGTCAAAATGTTTATAACACCTTTTAATAATTCGCATAATAACAGCATATTAAAAACTCATTTATCGATTTCTAATGCAAAAGAGCCCCATTTTCAATTAAATGGGGTTCTTCGTATTATATTTATGTAGTACCTGTTTTATCAGTATTTTCTTTATGATTATCGTGTTCAGGAGACCTTTCAAATGCTCCTGCAATAAAGTAATTACCGTATTCATCTTGATGCGGCAACCCTCTATAATCAGCATGTCTTACCCGCATACGATGGCTGCACTCATGACAATTTACATAGATTGTACCGCTGCGGATAAAGTGTTTACCGCGATGCCCGCATCCATCGCCGTCACAAATATAAAAAAGCTGATAACGTGCTTCATTATTTCTTATTTTTACGCCGGTATATGGGAAAAACTCCGATATTGGATGATGTAATCCAATTTTTTCAGACTTTAAAGCCTGGTAGCCATTTTTTATATCCTCAAGCCCATACTCATTTTCTTCCTTTACAGCAGTTTCTTGGTTACTATTAATAAAATTCAGACACTCAAAAAAAATACGAGATTGCATGTCATCTGAATGGTCTTCCATTTCAAGCTCAACTTTTCTATTTCCATTTTGAAGTTTAATTTTTAACTTGCTCAAAAGCAGACAACCCCTTAAGATACTCTTCTTTATATTATAACATTATTTATATTTTCTGACTTAATATTTACTTCTTTAATTTTCTAAGAAATTAGTTATAAACTTCATACTGTTAATTATATACAAATACTCTTCAATGGGTAAAATAAAAACGTTCCTTACTTCTGTAAGAAACGTTAATATAAAAGCATTTTCTTATGTAAGTGGTACCGGTGGTCGGGGTCGAACCGACACTCCCGAAGGAACACGATTTTGAGTCGTGCGCGTCTGCCAATTCCGCCACACCGGCATATAAAACATTACTATAAGAAGAAAGATGGTGCCGAGGGCCGGACTCGAACCGGCACGGTAGTCACCTACCGCAGGATTTTAAGTCCTGTGCGTCTGCCAATTCCGCCACCCCGGCAAGGCAGATAAAATTTGGAGGCGGCACCCGGATTCGAACCGGGGGATAAGGGTTTTGCAGACCCGTGCCTTACCACTTGGCTATGCCGCCGATATATAAAATGGAGCGGAAGACGGGATTCGAACCCGCGACCCCCACCTTGGCAAGGTGATGTTCTACCACTGAACTACTTCCGCGTATCCTGGCTGGGCTAGCTGGATTCGAACCAGCGCATGACGGAACCAAAATCCGTTGCCTTACCGCTTGGCTATAGCCCAAAATAACTTTATTAATGGGGCGGTTGATGGGAATCGAACCCACGAATGTCGGAACCACAATCCGATGCGTTAACCACTTCGCCACAACCGCCATATTACTAAGTGGCAGGGGTAGTAGGAATCGAACCCACACTGGAGGTTTTGGAGACCTCTGTTCTACCGTTAAACTATACCCCTATAATTATATTAATGGTGGAGGGAGAAGGATTCGAACCTTCGAACCCGTAGGGAGCGGATTTACAGTCCGCCGCGTTTGGCCTCTTCGCTATCCCTCCGAATTTAAATTCAAAGCGCAAATGCTAGAATAAAGACTTTGCTTGACAGATAGTTACTTTTTTAAAAGAATGCCGGCCAGAGGACTTGAACCCCCAACCTACTGATTACAAGTCAGTTGCTCTACCAATTGAGCTAGGCCGGCATATTATATTTGGTGGTGGCTCGAGACGGAATCGAACCGCCGACACGAGGATTTTCAGTCCTCTGCTCTACCGACTGAGCTATCGAGCCATGATGATGATTTCAAAATGGCGGTCCCGACCGGATTTGAACCGGCGATCTCCTGCGTGACAGGCAGGCATGTTAACCACTACACCACGGGACCATGGTTAAATTAGTTTGTGCACTTATATTGAATAAGCTTGGCGTTGTATTGCTCCTGCGCCGATGAATATTCTAAGATGATTATTCCACTTCTCGTCGCAGTTCAAAGATGAAAACTTGAGATAACCGTGCTCCTGCACCGATGGATATTCAAGAAGTAACGCCAACTTCTCGTCGCAAATCTGCAGAGAAGCTTATTCATGTTGTAGATTGGTTGCACCACAAGGGTACTCCAGATATCAAATGAACAATGAAGTCAAATCGACGACGTACATTTGATAAATAGTGGTTGCGGGGGCAGGATTTGAACCTGCGACCTTCGGGTTATGAGCCCGACGAGCTGCCGAACTGCTCCACCCCGCGACAATATAAATTATATGGTGGAGGATGCAGGGCTCGAACCTGCGACCCCCTGCTTGTAAGGCAGATGCTCTCCCAGCTGAGCTAATCCTCCAATTTGGAACGTGACAAGTAATATTATATTTGATAACTAACAACTTTACAAGAGTTTTTTTATGATTAAAATGGTGACCCGTACGGGATTCGAACCCGTGTTACCGCCGTGAAAGGGCGGTGTCTTAACCACTTGACCAACGGGCCAATAAATTTACTGGCGGAGAGCGAGGGATTCGAACCCTCGAGACGGCGTTGACCGTCTACACGATTTCCAATCGTGCTCCTTCGGCCACTCGGACAGCTCTCCATTGGCTCCACAGGTAGGATTCGAACCTACGACCGATCGGTTAACAGCCGATTGCTCTACCACTGAGCTACTGTGGAATAATATTGGTGAAAATTATCAATTAAAACATTAAACTAATGATAATTACTTAGTTTTGCCTGGCAGCGTCCTACTCTCACAGGGGGAAGCCCCCAATTACCATCGGCGCTGAAGAGCTTAACGACCGTGTTCGGGATGGGAACGGGTGTGACCTCTTCGCCATTGCCGCCAGACTATTGGTTTGTTATTAATGACAAACCTTTATTTAGTTGAAGATTGAACCTTCAAAACCAGTAGCGAATATAAGACATGCTGTAATTTGGTTAAGTCCTCGACCGATTAGTATCTGTCAGCTTCACGTGTCACCACGCTTCCACCTCAGACCTATCAACCTCATCA